>WFWY01000094.1 GCA_015490895.1 Thiotrichaceae bacterium
CTATCAAACCATGGAATAGGAGTTAAATTTATACACTCGGGTGTTGTAAGAGCAAAAGATTGCTGTACGGGAAATAGAATAAATATCCCAAGGATGAAAAGAAGGGCAAGAAGAAAATTTTTTGAAGAGAAGAGCAACTTCATAACACGAAGAAAAAAATTTATTTTTGTATTTTTATAGCCCTATTATATCATTTTTCCACAAATAAAAAAAGAGAGAGAATTTTTTCTCCCTCTTTTTTAAAATAATAATATTTTCTCTCGCAAGCTATTTAATTGCTTAGAGTTCCAACAAATTTTCGTTCTGTATCTCCTGTACCTATTGCATAGAGATTTACACTAGTTCCTGGAGCAAGAGTTGTAGTGGTGATGTTAACTATTGTTTCCCCATTAAAATTTTGTGTCGTAGTTGGACTATTTGGATTTGAGTATTCCGCTATAACAGCATCTATTCCTCCTGCATCTTCTAGCGTAACATCATATGATTTACCAAATATATTATCAGCACTCACTTCTATACTTGTAATCGTTGTTGGACTATCCCCCGCTTCCACCGTTAGCGATTGAGAAACAGAGTTTGTTTCACTTGTTTCTGGCGTATTTCCATTTTCTTTTACTTCTATCCGTATATCATGCTGCCCCACAGGAAGTATAATAGTATTGCCTGTTTGCGGCTGATTATTAATAAAAACAGTAACTGTATTTGGATCCCCGCTTTGTACGGCATTTTCTCTTATAGCTGCAAGGTCTAAAGTATAATTCCCTTGTGCGTCAGCGGTAACAGTAGAGGGAAGATTGATTGGATTGAGAACAAGAGGAATTCCTTCATCAATTACGGTTACCGTTGCTTCGGTCAGATTTACGGGGTTTTTATTATTGTCTGTTGTTTGTACTATCAAAGGATAGTTCCCCTCTCCAGTTGGAGCGGTGATAGTATATTTTCCATTTTGGGTTACTACTAGGGCATTTCCTCCCAATACGATAAGAACGCTATCTCCTTTCCCTGCACTAAAGTTGTCTATATTCACCATAACATCGGATCCTGGTTCTACAGTGATATTACTATTTTCATCTGCTCCTTCGATAGTCGCCATGGCAGCGGGAGAGATGTTAATAATGAGGGTTCCGCTGACTTCTTCTGCGGTACCGGGTGCCACTGTAACAGTGGCAAGGCCTTCTAGATCACGCACTGCTTGCTCGGTTGGAGTCGCTATGCTGAGGTCTGCCAGTATTGTGATGACTCTGTTTCCATCAACCACATAGTCGCCTTGTGTATGAGTAAGGGTGCGGGTTTCGCCATTGGGAAGGTTGAGTACTATGCTGGCTGGAACGGGTTGCCCTTCTGGAAGCGTTATGGTTGTAGACTGGAGCGCGTCTTTGAGATTAATTGAGGTATTCGTCAGGAGAACATTGATGGTTGCATTGTTTTGTATGATGATGTCCTCGGGATCTTTTACTTCCATTTTTGCGACTGTATAAACTCCTGCTCCTCGTGTGGAGGTGATAGAGAGTACTGCCATTCCTGGAGTGTTAAAATCTACTGTAAATCCACATCCATTTTCTGTTTCGATCCCTGTTGCAATATTTCCAGGTTCTTGTGTATTCGCAAGCTCGAGCGTGTTACAGAATTTTTTTACATTTTTTCCAACTGCTCCAATAAAATGTTCTAGCCCATTGCTATAGAGCATTTGTGGTGCTTGGGTTGTACCATCAAAAGTGGTTTTATCAGTGCTGATGGCGATTTGGTCTTTTCTTGCAAGATCACTGACGGCGTTGTAACTGGCTATTTTTGATGTATATCCACCGGAGTAAGATACGAGGGCTGGAAGATCTGATGCTTTTAGAGCACGAAGCTGACGGGTGCTGGTCGATTGAGGGGCATTACAAATTTTTTCTGTTTGCACCCCTGTCGTGGGGTCTGTGAAGGTAAGTGTGTTGGTGCAATTTTCTCGTGTTCCATTGATTCCGCCTGATACGATACTTCCTCCTTGTGTGATAGCGAGGGTTTCGTTGGGACGCGCTTTTTTGGCTTCTTCTACAAGCGTAGCGGGCTGGGTGTCTGATCCTCCACAGGCTGTTAGTCCTGTTGCTACGGATAGGGCAAGTGCGGTTTGTTTTAGCAGTGCTTTATGGAGGATTAGTTTTTTAGAAAACCAAATGTGAGTTGTGAGTTGTGAGTTGTGAGTTGTGAGTTGTGAGTTGTGAGTTGTGAGTTGTATACGCCATGTGTCAAGTCCCCTGAATATATATGCCCTATGAGGTGATTATTATACTTCTTTTATGATTTGTTTAATAGCATCTGTATCGGCCGCATGTGAAACAAACCTGATTAATTAAAAACAAGTAACAAAAAGTAACTGGACATCCATTATTTACAGAGGTGATTATACAAAATCAGGGATAAAATTCTGGGTGTCCTGTAATTACCCTGGGTGTCCTGTAATTACTCTGGGTGTCCTGTAATTACCCTGGGTGTCCTGTAATTACCCTGGGTGTCCTGTAATTACCCTGGGTGTCCTGTAATTAATTAGATTACTGGGTGTCCTGTAATTACGTGATTACGATTAGATTACTACTGGGTGTCCTGTAATTACGTGATTACGTATGTCAGCACGCTTATTTTATAAAGCAGATAGAACGAAACAAGGTTGACTCAACTGGGTCATTAACCGTCAACGTGAATGGAATGGAATGACAAAAAAGTTTGAAAAAATGTAGTTTTTTACTGCATAGGGGTAATTATGCCTTGACAGGATGGAGGCGTCTATATATGTCTTTTATTCGTTTGAGTTGTAGCAGTGCCAATAGCATGCCGGCAAAACATTCCAGCCGGGGCTTGCCCCAGCTAAAGTAATTCTTTAGGGTATCCCCTAACCCATCGCTCAATTCCATAGTTCTTCTCTTTTTGACTATCGAGAATTCTATGTTAAAACGATGATTTTTCAATGTATTATAAAGGATCTCTAAGAAGTTAGATTGTTTTTTTCGTGTACAGAGAACAGCGAGTCTTCGTAGCCATTTGAAAACAGTGAGGAAGCCCATCTGGGTTTGTGACAATTTTTATCCTCTTCAAGCAAGGTTCGTGATACAACGGTTCTGTGAATAAATTAATGAAGCGAATGAGGCGACTATTATCGTGATTGCTGTATATCCCGGAACTTTTGACCCTGTTACCAATGGACATATCGACCTTGTGTACCGTGCATCACGCTTGTTTGATGAAGTGATTATCGGGATTGCGAGTAGCCAGCGCAAGCGTCCGCTGTTTTCTCTGGATGAGCGCATTGCCCTGACACGCGAAGCCGTTTCTCACTGGCCTAATGTGCGGGTTGAAGGGTTTGACTCTTTGTTGATTGATTTTGTTCATGCGAAGAAGGCCAATGTTATTATCCGTGGCTTGCGGGCGGTATCAGATTTTGAATACGAGTTCCAGCTTGCCAGCATGAATCGGCACCTGGCACCTGATGTGGAATCTGTTTTTCTCACTCCGGCTGAACAACATGCTTTCATTTCGTCTTCGCTGGTAAAAGAGGTGTCATCACTGGCAGGGGATATTAGTGGCTTTGTACCAGAGCAGGTCGCGCTCGCATTGAAGGCTCGGCACGAGAAGACTGACCAGGAGGACTAATTTGCAGGAAGCCCAACCTATCATTCGTAGCTTCCAGAATACCGACACCTCTCAAGTAGCTAATCTCGCCATATACATAGCCCTGCCATGTATTAATGGCTCCATGAGTCGGTGTCAATACAGATAAAACCGTTTAATACCTATTCCCTAAAACCCTAACCCTACCCGGTTTTTTTGCCGATTAGCTCTATCTGATAACCATCCGGGTCTTCCAGAAATGCGATAATCGTTGTGCCTGCGTTCATCTGCCCGGCTTCACGGATAATTTTTCCGCCCGCAGTACGCATTTTTTCACAGGCATCGTAGACATCATCCACTTCAATGGCTATGTGCCCAAAGGCGGTGCCTATATCATAGCTGTCTACGCCCCAGTTGTAGGTCAACTCCAGGACGGTATTTTCCGCTTCATTACCGTAACCTACAAAAGCCAGTGTGAACTTGCCATCGGGATAGTCTTTGCGACGCAGTTCCTGCATGCCCAGGATATTGGTATAAAAAGCCAGGGAGCGTTCCAGATCACCTACCCTGATCATGGTATGTAAAATTCTCATCTTTCCACCTTAATCATTAGTCACTTAAGGAGACTCTGATCAAGTCCCAATCGTTTTCCTGAGGCTGAAATATCGCCATTTTTCGCTATAAAAGTGACCCATAGAATGACTATTGCTAACTTTTCTATCAAAAAACTGACGAATTTCATCTCACAGGAAATTCGACCAGACTTAATCAGAGGCTCCTTAAACTGTGTGAAACCACACCATCAGCCAACTTGGGTTCAAACCAGGTGGATTTGGGTGGCATGACGTTATTGCTGTCAGCGACACTCATCAAGTCCTCCATACGAGTGGCAAACAGGGAGAAGGCTACTGCCATTTCACCACTGTCCACACGTTTTTCCAGACCTTCCAGGCCCCGAATCCCTCCTACGAAGTCAATACGGTTATCGGTGCGGGGGTCGCTAATTCCCAATACCGGCTCAATGAGATAGTCTGCCAGGCGACTAACATCCAGTCGCGCTACCGGGTCACTCTCATCCCTGTGTTCAGGTTTCAAATTCAACTGATACCATTGACCTTTCAGGTACATGCCATATTCCGCAGTCTGTGCCGGTTTAACTGGGCTGTCACTGGCACTCAGTTCAAAGTTTTGCTGTACTCTGGCAAGGAAATCTTCAATAGATAACCCGTTCAGATCCCTGATCACCCGATTGTAGTCAAAGATTTTCATTTCATGATGGGGGAAAATAACCGTCAGAAAGTAATCCCATGGTGCCTTGCCAGCTTCCAGGTTACTGGCTTTACGACGACTGGCACAGATGCGTGATGCAGCAGCAGAACGGTGGTGCCCATCCGCAATATAAATGGCCTCCATCGCATTGAAAGCATCGGTGAGTTGCTGAATGAGTGTGGTGTCATCAATCACCCAAAGCGTATGTTGTATACCGTCATCGGCCATGGCATCCATAGCCGGTATCGTGCTGCTGACCTGCTCAAGGATTGCATCCACTTCAGGTGCTGCCGGGTAAGCCAGTAATACCGGGCCGGTTTGTGCATTAACTGCATCAATCTGGCGCACCCTGTCGTCTTCTTTTACCGGACGCGTATATTCATGTTTGCGAATCCGGTTACTGTCATAATCATCTACAGAGGCACCTGCCACCAGTCCGGTTTGTACGATATCCCCCATGATCAGGCGATAGGCATAGTAACAAGGCTTTTCATCCTGCTTCAATATCCTTTCTGCAACCATTTTTTGCAGGTTTTCTGCGGCCTTGGTATACACTTTCGGGCTATAGGGGTCAGTGCCCTCCGGCAGGTCAATTTCAGGTTTCGATATATGCAGGAAACTCCAGGGTTTGCCTGTGGCACGTTGCCGGGCTTCCGCCGTATTCAGTACATCATAGGGGGGAGCAATCACATCATCCGCTCTACCGGGAGCCGGACGTAAACCACGAATGGGGGAAATAAGATCCATACTGGAAGCCTCAACAGGTTAAAATGCGGCTATTATAGCGACACCTGCCAATGGGTACAGCAGGAATCCGTCATTAACGGCTTTTTCTTCCATGAAAGGAGTATCTGGTATACCTGATACTCCTTTGAGCCACTCTTGATCCGGCTCCCATTAACCCATCTGTAGCCACCTGTCATCTATTCTCTGGTCAGGCCGGATATCTCTGCCATTCATGCTCATTCTCTTGTATAATCCGCGATTTTCCAGATTACCCATACCATTACATGGAATTGTTACTTTCTATTCTGGCGATCCTTGCGGGTTTTACCCTGCTCATTTGGAGTTCCGACCGATTTGTTGATGGAGCAGCTGATCTTGCCCGGCATTTTGGGGTTTCACCCATGGTGGTGGGTATGATCATCATTGGTTTTGGTACCTCCGCACCAGAAATGCTGGTTTCCAGTATTGCCGCTTTTAACGGTAACCCGCAAATCGGTATCGGGAATGCCATTGGCTCTAATATCACCAATATCACACTGGTATTGGGCGTTACCGCCATCTTTTACGCCATACCCGTACAATCCCGAATTGTTCGCATCGAATTGCCCATCTTGCTGGCCGTTACGGTGTTGGCCAGCGTGTTGCTCAGTCATGGTGACTTTGGCAAGCTGGACGGCATCCTGTTACTCAGTGTCCTGGGGTTGGTGCTTGCCTGGATGATTTACTCTGCAAAGCATCAGTATCCTGATGCGCTGCTTACGGATATCGAGGAGCATTTCCCGAATACCCATCGCAAGACAGCGATGTTCTGGACAGTTGCCGGCCTTGTGCTGTTATTAATCAGCTCCCAGATGCTGGTCTGGGGTGCCAGTAATATCGCCACCATACTGGGCATCAGTGATCTGGTTATCGGCCTGACTATTGTTGCGATCGGTACCAGCTTGCCCGAGGTGGCTGCCACTTTGGCCAGTGCACGAAAAGGTGAAACCGATCTTGCGATTGGTAATATCGTAGGATCCAACTTTTTCAACACCCTGGGCGTACTCGCCCTGCCCGCCATTATCGCCCCCCATGCGCCTGATATGAATGCGATTCACAGGGATATGCCTATCTCGTTATTGCTCACGGCGCTCTTGTTACTGTTTGCCTGGGGCTGCTGGCAAAAAAGGATTATCAAGTTCTGGAAAGGTGTTATTCTATTCAGCCTGTTTATCGGTTACCAGATTTTGCTTTTCTATCAAAGCACGCAGCACATTGACTGCCAAACCTGGTTATGTCTCTCCTGATCATTGGGCAGAGCTGGCAAACTATTGGCGCGTTAAACGGAGACCCTCCCCTATGTCAGCAACTACGAACACTAACTTTATTCGCATTGCAAAAAACGTCATCCGTATTGAGCAACAATCCATTGAGGCATTATCTTCCCGGCTGGATACGTCTTTTTCACAAGCCTGCGAAACTATTTTAAACAGCCGTGGACGCCTGATTATTACCGGCATGGGCAAGTCCGGACATATCAGTAACAAAATGGCGGCGACACTGGCCAGTACGGGTACACCAGCTTACTTTGTACACCCCGGTGAAGCCTTGCATGGCGACCTGGGCATGATACTGCCGGAGGATGTCGTCATCACCATTTCCAATTCTGGCAGCACCGAGGAGCTACTGGTTCTGGCTTCAGCAACCAGGCGTCATGGCACCACAATCATTGCCATGACCGGCAATGAGCATTCAGCTCTGGCTGAACTCAGCGATATTCACCTGGATATTGGTGTAGCAGAAGAAGCTTGCCCGCTGGGGCTGGCACCCACTTCCAGTACGACCGTAACACTGGTGCTGGGCGATGCACTGGCCGTTGCACTGCTGGAAGCCAGAGGTTTTACCCATGAAGATTTTGCCCGCTCCCATCCTGCCGGACGCCTGGGAAAACGCTTACTGGTACACGTCGGCGATATTATGCACACCGGTGAACAACTGCCGATTGTGTCCGCAGATACTTCCGTCAAACAGGCTATTTTAACAATGACCAGCAAAAAACTGGGTGCAACACTAATTTGTGATGACCAGGGAACCTTACAAGGTATTTTTACGGATGGTGATTTACGTCGCAGCTTTGAGCAAGATACCACTAGCGAAGCCATTCCCCATGCCACGATTAGTGACCTTGTTAAGCCTTGCCGCTATATGACACAGGCAAACAAACTGGCCGTTGACGCACTTGGGTTAATGCAAAAGAAGGAAATTACCGTTCTGCCGGTTGTCAATGACAAACAACAGGTAGAAGGTATTATTCATATGCACGACCTGTTGAAGGCAGGAATTGTGTGATGTACAGCACGAATAATAAAAAACCGGAGCAATTTACATGAAAAAAACCCTTGATCTGGCCCAGTCCATTAAGCTGGTC
The DNA here is from genome assembly GCA_015490895.1 of Thiotrichaceae bacterium. Classification (GTDB taxonomy): domain Bacteria; phylum Pseudomonadota; class Gammaproteobacteria; order Thiotrichales; family Thiotrichaceae; genus HyVt-477. Next base: position 7,988 of record WFWY01000094.1, read on the forward strand.
ATTCTGGATGTTGATGGTGTACTCACGGATGGCAGTCTGTTTTATGATAACCAGGGACATGAATACAAGGCGTTTAACTCCAAGGACGGCCATGGTATCCGTATGCTTCAGGATGCCGGTATCGAAACAGCTATTATCACCGGCAGGAAGTCGAAACTTGTTTCGCACCGCGCCCAGAACCTGAAGATCTCCCCCAGTCTGATTTACCAGGGTCACCGGGATAAACGCCCGGCCTTTGACGACTTGCTGGAGAAAACACAACTAAAGGCAAACCAGATTGCCTATGTAGGCGATGATGTGGTGGACTTGCCCATTATGAATAAAGTGGGGCTGGCTGTAGCAGTGAATGATGCCCACCCTTTTGTTTGCAAGCATGCACACTGGGTCACACGCACCCGGGGCGGCAGAGGTGCTGTCAGGGAGGTCTGTGATATGATTCTTGAAGCACAGGGAAAGCTTGATATGATACTGAACTCCTATTTAAAGTGATCTGGCTCCATGCGCTATAGTGGCATTTTTTATCTGGCTTTGGCCATTGCACTTGCAAGTACCGCAACCTGGCTACACAAGCTATGGCGCAGCCAGGAGATTTTTACCGAAAAACTGGATAGCAGTCAGATTGACTACTATTTGAGTGACTTTGCTCTTTCCCTGATTGATGCAGAAGGTAAAAACCGTTTCACCCTGACCGGGGAACATTTCATTCATCAGCGTGCCACCCAGACGAGTGATATCTACAAGCCTGCAATCACTGTGAATACGAAAACGGATACCTTAACCATCGTTGCCAATAAAGCGGAGCAAGACAGCAGCGGTGATATTACACTTAAAGGCAAAGTCATGCTAAACAAGCCGGAAAGTGAATACACAACGGGATTCAAGTTGCAAACTAACGATTTACGGTATTCACCAGCCAGTCGTGTGATCCATACAGATGCACAGATCATGCTCAAAACAACCGGTGGTAACACGCTGTCAGCGGTTGGCATGCAAGAAGACCTTACGACTCAAACAACCAGGTTACTGTCCAATGTACATGCCGAATATACGCCGCCTTCACCCTAGACTGCTGCAACCCGTACTACTGACTCTGCTCATGTATAGCCCTGCCCTATACGCTCTTACGGAAGATAGCAAGCAGCCTGTCAAGATAGATGCCAGCTCGGTTACTTTTAACAAGGCGAAGGGCTATGCCGTCTATGAAGGTGGTGTGTCCATTGTGCAGGGCACACTAAAGATCAAGGCACACAAAATAGAAATTTTTGCGCCCAGTAACCAGATTATCAAAATTGAGGCAACCGGTTCACCCGTCTCTTTTGAACAAAAAATGGATGATGGCAAATACGCCAAAGGCAAGGCCAACAGGGTCAGTTACCTGATTAAAGAAAAAAAGCTGATACTGGCAGGCAACGCAACACTGTCACAAGACAAGGATACCTTCAGTAGCCCTTATATTCAGTACTCAACCCGTACCGGTGAGTTAAAAGCAGGGGGTGCAAAAAATACAACCGGGGGCAAGACAACAGGACGTGTCAAGGCCATCTTCTATCCTGCACAGGAATAACCTGATTGCATTCAGATCAAGGAGTCTCATGTCCGTTCTCTCTGCTATCGACTTACATAAAAGCTATGGAAAACGTGTCATTCTAAGTGGCATATCCCTGCAAGTGAACAGCGCCGAAGTGGTTGGCCTGCTGGGGCCAAACGGTGCGGGTAAAACAACCTGTTTCTACATGGTTGTCGGCCTGGTACCAATTGACAAGGGAAAGGTCATGATTGACGACGATGACCTGACTGCTTTGCCTATCCACCTACGCGCCAGAAAAGGGCTGGGTTATCTTGCCCAGGAAGCCAGTATCTTCCGCAAACTCAGTGTCACCCAGAATATTTATTCCATTCTGGAGCTACGTAAAGACCTCAACAAGCAAAAACGCCTGGAAAAGCTGGAAAGCTTGCTCGAAGAGTTTCAAATTACACATATCCGCGATAGCCTGGGGATTAGTCTGTCCGGAGGAGAGCGGCGACGGGTAGAAATTGCCCGGGCGCTCGCTACCGAACCCAAGTTTATCCTGCTGGATGAGCCTTTCGCGGGTGTTGATCCCATCTCCGTTATCGAAATACAAAAAATTGTCACTCACCTGAAACAACGTGGTATTGGCGTGTTAATCACTGACCATAATGTACGCGAAACACTGGGTATCTGTGACCGGGCCTATATTTTAAGTGACGGCAAGATTCTTATTTCCGGCTCTCCCGACATCATCCTGCAAGATAAAAAGGTACGTGAAGTCTATCTCGGGGATGATTTCAAAATATGAACTCGCTATTCTTTGGGGAGCTTCTGATTAAGTCTGAGTGAAGTTTCTCGATTGATAGAATTGTTCAGTTTTTGCTTAAAAATGGGCGATTCTAGCTTCGAGAAAACCGCTCACGACTTATTCAGAGGTTCCTTGAGTAACTGGCGTATGACACCAACCACGTGATCCACTTCAGCGGCATGAGGCAGAAACTCCCGAATTTTTCCAGTCTTGTCCAGCACATAGATAAACGATGTGTGATCTACCAGATAACCTGCAGCCGTGTTTCCTTCGGCCTTGCGGTAAATCACATCATACCGTTGGGTGATGTCATCCAGCTCCGCCTTACTACCTGTAACACCCACAATTTTCGGGTGAAAGAAGGCCGTATATTCCGCCAGCTTGTCGAGCGTATCACGCTCAGGATCCACACTCACCAGCATACCCTGAACCTGCTCAAGCTCCTCTGGCTGTAGTTTTTTGAAAGCCGCACCAATACGGGATAACGATGTCGGACACACATCAGGACAAAAGGTATAACCAAAATAAATCAGCACAACTTTACCCTTGAAGTCACTCAGGTTGACAGTGCCTTCTTTGCTCTGGAGCGTAAAATCGCCACCCGGTGGATCAACATAGGCTCCTGATGATGTGGAAGGGGCAGGCTTCCAGAAATAATTGCCCGCCACCAGGCCAAGCAGTAATGCGATGATCGCTATCGGTATTAAAATCTTGTTCATAAGTTGGTTTCTGTCTGCTATTGATAAATAGTATAAAACGGAAATATCGCCATTTTGATACCCTTGCCAGTATGCAAAAGTACTCTGGCTTCCCACTCCATGCGTTTTCGCGTGCACAGGGAGAGTACACCGGTTCCCGTATAATGGTCAGCATCTTGCCGTTCAAGCTTGACACGATTAAATCCCATATCCATATCAACCCCTACAAAGTCTACTTCGATGTCTTGTCGCACGGCTGGTGTTGCTGGAGGTGATAACTGTACGGCTAACCGGAGTGGTTTTAGTACCGGGACAGGGTTGGGTTGTAACGAGAAATCAAGCTCCTGACCATCGGCAAAACGTACGCTACAGGAGGTTTGGGTGAGATCACACGCTTTGGGTGCTGTCACGGTGTCAATCACTGACGGAGTGGCAAACTGCTGCCGGTAGCGCTGGCCTGCCAGAGCCAGCACAACAAGCACAAGCACTAGAACAAACCACCAAAGTTGCTTTGTCTGCATGGATCAGGTGTGATAAAAATGGGCCGAGGCTCTGAATAATACGCAGTTTACCATCATTGCATCACGCTACTTCACACTCATTCTTTTCACTTCAGCCTCTATCGCCTGCATGGAGCCATCTTCAAACGTCAACTGAAGCGCGACTTTGTCACCCGGTTTCAGTGTTTTTTTCAAACCAATCAACATAATATGATAACCGCCCGGAGCCAGGGCTGTCACCCCCCCTGCGGGGATTGCCACCTGATCAACCTGCCCCATTTTCATGACGCCATTTTCATGTGTATGTGCATGTAACTCAATCGCAGCACTGACATCACCACTGGCTTTGAGCAAGGCATGATCGGTGTCCGCTGTATTCTCCAGTGTCAGGAACAGGGCACTCACTTTTTGCCCTGGCGGCATGGCGCGAATATAGGCATCCTTCACGTTAATCACCTCAGCAGCGGGTACAGTCTGCATTGCAGACTCTGTATCTGACAGCCTGTCGCAGGCTGTCAGGCCAAGCACCATCCACACTAACAACACCAGACTTTTCCCTGCGATTAGACACTTGCCAGACCAGTTTATTGTGTTCATGTTACGTATTCCTCAGCATTAAAAATCATCTGTACTGGTAAATAGCCCTACCCGCAAATCCCTGGCGGTATAAATTTCCTTGCCATCCACTTCCATGCTTGCATCAGCAATACCCATCACCAGACGTCGTAATATGACCCGCCTCATATCAACGCGGTAAGTTACTTTTTTGGCGGTTGGCAATACCTGCCCAGTAAATTTGACCTCACCCGCACCTAATGCACGCCCCTTCCCCTTGCCGCCAACCCAGCCCAGGTAAAAACCAACGATCTGCCACATGGCATCCAGCCCCAGACATCCCGGCATTACCGGATCAGAGGGGAAGTGACATTCAAAAAACCACAGATCCGGGTTGATATCCAGCTCGGCAATAACACTGCCTTTGCCATGTGGCCCATCCTTATCATTGATATGGGTAATACGATCCATCATCAGCATATTACCGATTGGAAGACGTGCATTTCCCTCACCAAACATTTCTCCATGCCCGCATTGCAGGAGTTCTTCCCGTGTAAATGAACTTTGTTTTGTCATAGTTTTTTCTTGTGTTATGAGTTAGTCAATGCAGGCATTGTACGCTTCTGATTTATCTACTGATAGGCAAAATGCAACACGATCCCCAAAAAAATACTCAGCCCTACCCAGTTATTATTCAAAAAAGCACGCAAGCCGTTCTTCGCCTCAGACTGCGCCAACAGGTATTGCTGATAAGACATGAAGATAGCAGCCAGCAACAAAGACGCATAATAAAACCCACTTAAGGTATTCAGAAGCCCAATCGCAACCAGCACCAGCAACGTCGATAGTTGCAGGACGCCAATAATTAGCCTGCTGGACTGGCCAAACAGAATAGCGGTAGATTTAACGCCTATTTTTAGATCATCTTTTTTATCCGTAAGTGCATACATGGTGTCATAGGCCACTGTCCACAACACAGTTGCCATGAAAATCAACCATCCGGTTAATGTGGGTAACTGTCCGGTTACTGCACTATAGGCCATGGGAACCGACCAGGCAAAAGCAGCTCCCAGATGCACCTGGGGTAATGAATGGAAACGTTTCATGAATGGGTAGGAAGCTGCCAGCAGAATCGCAACGAACGATAACAGCACGGTGGTGCGATTCAGTTGTACTACCAGCAACAGGGCAAACAGACCAAGCCCGACAAACAGCACCAATGCTTCTCTGGCGGACAGTTTCCCCGTTGCCAAAGGCCGCTCACGAGTGCGTTCGACGTGTGCATCTATATGCCGATCCGCAAAGTCATTAATGACGCAACCGGCAGAGCGCATCACTATCACCCCGGCAACAAAAATCAGCAAAATATCAGGGTCGGGGAAGCCTTTGTCTGCCAGCCACAATGCCCATAAGGTTGGCCATAGCAGCAAATAAATACCGATGGGACGATCCAGACGCATTAATTGTACATAGAGATGCCACTTTTCCCGGTAAGTTTCCCACATGGCTAGTCGTCTTTGATCCTGAGACGTTCAACCGGTCTATCCTGTTTCAAATGCTGCTCAATAATGTCGTCAATATCCTCTTTATCAACCCAGGTATACCAGATTGCTTCCGGATAAATCACAATAACCGGGCCATGCTCACAGCGATTCAGACAACCTGCCGTATTTATACGCACTTTGCCTGAACGAACCAGACCTTCTTCCTTGCTACGTTTTTTGGCATAGTCACGCATCATTTTTGATTTATACTGCTCACAACACTGCGAACCATCGTTACGCTGGTTGGTGCAAAAAAAGACATGGTATTTATAATACGAATTTTCGTCAGGCACGTTATTTGAAACTCTATCGACAGGAATACAGGGATTATGACTGACCCCATTAAAATTGACAATATCAGTGCGTTTTTTGAATTGAGTCAATACGAGTATCGCGTGTTTGATATGAGCCGAACTGTACAGCCAATCGACACCCAGACCTTCCGGCAAATTGAAACCCAGCAGATTGTCTACCCAACACCCTTTCAGCAACACGCCTGGCTGGGAGTAGTTTTCTGGCATCCGGACAGCGCCCATGAGCCTGCCATCTGGTTTTTGCGTTTCCCGATTGATGAGATGGGCTTTCTGAAGCTGGAAGCCAGAGACCAGTTTATTCAGGAAATGCTGGAGCAGGTGGGTGACAGCATTAAAGCAAAAGCCAACAACACCAGAGCCAGTTCAACCACGGCAAAAGCAGAAGATAACACGCAGGAAAGCCCCTTCGCCTTCAAGCCCTCACAAGATAAAATGGCCATTTTCAATGCCCTGGCAACCCGTGAACTGGCTCAACCACCTTCCCGATTTTATGCCCACGCACGAGACTACCTGGATGGAAAGCCAGGCTATGATCAATGGTCATTTCTGGGATTTCAGGGGCTGGCAGACGTGGTGGCCAATCTGGATAAGGATAATAACGCCCACAAGGCAGCAACAGCCATCCCGCACCTGCCTGAACAACCGTTAATGCTATTTAGCCAGCTTCTGGAGCATACTCATCCGGATAGCGTATTAACCCGGTCACTGCTGCAACGTCTGCAACAGGAGCTGGACGAGGACTCGCCCAACATTCCCCTGGTAACCTCACTGGCACGTGGCTTGTCCGGCAGCGAATCCCGTGACCTATGCGCCCGTTTACTCCTCGAAAGCTCACTGGGTACTGATATTGAAATTCTTGCCCTGATTACCAGTAGAGCCTGGCAGAGCCTGAAAGACCCCACACTCCTGAAAAACTACCTGGAAGCTTTGGCACAACATCCCCAGCAATCCTTTGATGTGCTTTTAATGGAGTTACTGCCTGTCCCGGATATGCGTGATGTCATCCTCAGAGGCCTTAGAGACCCACAACGCTCACCGTTGTTAACGGCTCGTCTTGGCGGTTTTATGCAACGTTTCCAGAGCCACTCCTAAAGCTCCCCTGTGCCCAGGAGCCTGTCCGAAAACCAGGAGGCTACTACAAACCCCATAAACATCATAATCTGAGCTTATTGAAATCGTAAATAGCAACGGCTATTCGCCTCTTTCAATAATCTCACCTTATGACACTCCTGTAACTTTCGCTACGCTTCCTATTCTCCGACAGGCTCCTGAAAGGCTGATGCCGTTCTGAACAACAGAACAAAATAGAATAGAATAGACCAGCATTTCCTTTTACAACGTGACAACAACCTCACCCTGTACTAATCTAATCAGACAGGGACGTTTTTTAGACCCGTACAATACAAACAGTCAGTGTATCCTTTTTCTCAAGAAATTTCTGGTTAAGGAGCCTCTAATTAAGTCCGGTCGAATTTCCTGTGAGATGAAATTCGTCAGTTTTTTGATAGAAAAATTAGCAATAGTCATTCTATTGGTCACTTTTATAGCGAAAAAGTGGCGATATTTTAGCCTCAGGAAAACGACTGGGACTTGATCAGAATCTCCTCAAGGTAGATGCACCGGGAAGTATCGTGTTTATTGGGTGATGTATGATTTTAACTTTGGGGTAGTTCAACGAGATGAGAGAAAAAATGAAGATAAAAAGATACCAGCTCGCCGCTCTGGTAATCCCTTTTCTGGGCTGGCAACCCTCCGCCTGGGCAGCGGGTTTTGCAATCGCCGAGAATTCAGCTTCCGGCGTGGGAAATTCTTTTGCCGGTGCTGCAGCGGTCGCAGAAGATGCATCAACACTCTGGTTTAATCCCGCAGCGATGTCCCACCTGGGAGATCGCCCCTCTATTTCATCTTCCGCACATCTTATCATGCCATCAGCAAAATTCACGGATCGTGGCTCCAGTGTGAACCCCAACCTCACACCCGGTGGCGACCCTGCTCAGCCATTATCCGGTCAACCCAATGCCACTGCGGATACCGTGGCTTTTGTACCCAATTTTTATTATGTCCGTCCGGTGAATGAACGCATACACTTCGGTGTCGGCGTCAATGCTCCCTTTGGCCTGGAAGTCAGCTACGATGATAACTGGATTGGGCGTTACCTGGCCACTAAGTCGGAAATGAAAACGATTAATATCAACCCGGCTTTTTCCTGGAAAGCCAGTGACCGCCTGTCGCTGGGAGCAGGTGTTAATGCTCAGTATATTGATGTCAAACTAGGTAGTGCGATTGATTCAGGCGCACTCTGCCGCAGATCGGCGACTGACCTCAATGATAATAGTCTGCTCATTGGCTGCCTGACCAATGCACAACTTGGACTGGCACAGGCCAGTAGCGACAGTCAGGCCAGTATTACTGGAGATGACATTTCCTACGGCTTTAATCTGGGGATGTTATATGATGCAACCAGACACACCCGCATCGGTGTCAGTTATCGCTCTAAAATCTCGCACACCCTGACAGGCAAGGCAGACTTTACCATCAACAGCGCATTGTCAGGGGTTTCCCTCTCCAATGGCACACCACTGGATCAGGCTCTGGGAGCAACCACATTAAAAGATCGCTCTGTATCCGCTGCGGCAGAATTACCTGATAGCGCATCACTGTCCATCGCACACCAGCTCAACAACCGCTTTCAATTATTAGCAGACGCGACCTGGACAGGCTGGAGCAGCTTCAAGGAACTTCGCGTTGTCGATACTGCCGGCACCGATGTCGCCTTCACCCCGGAAGACTGGGACAATGCCTGGCGCTTTTCTATTGGGGGTAATTATAAATATAGTGACCGTCTTACCCTGAGAGCCGGAGCAGCGCTGGATGAGTCCCCCATCCCCAATGCCACACTAAGAACGCCTCGTATCCCCGGCAATGATCGTCACTGGCTTTCATTCGGTGCGGACTACAAGGTTCGGGACAATATAAAAATAAACGTCGGTTATGCTCACCTGTTTGTTGAAGACACAGCCATCAACCACACCAGTAGCGACAATGGATATACCATCAAGGGCCTCTACGAGTCGGATGTTGATATCCTCAGCGCCCAGTTCAACTGGAAATACTAGGAGAAAATCTCACATGGCAACAACGCATCCTCGCCAGCAAGGCATCCCCGGTTTTTTCATTCTACTCATCCTGCTGTTCACCCTGTTAGGGGCAAGTAGTTGCCACGATGACAGTGATACCAATCTCGATAATGCACCACCTCCTGTAAGTGCAACACCCACAGCACTGTTTGACCCATCGAGTGGAAAAATACCCACTCCCAATTCACTGCTCATCGACCCGCAAACCGGAAAGGTGGCAATCCCGAACCCGGATAACAGCCCTGTAGTAGCTGCCTTAAACCAACTGGACGGCTTCTCCACTGTTGCGCCCATTACAACAACCTTTGGTGCTGCACTTGATCCAGACTCACTGGTCATTGGTAGCACACTGCACGTGTTTGAGGTGAGTACATTACCTAACGGCGCAGTGACAGGGGTTATCAGCGAGCTAGGTGCTACTGATATAGCTGTTGCTGCGACTGGTGATGATAATAAAACATTGGCTCTGATACCTCTGGTGCCACTAAAAGCCAGTACCAGCTATATGGTCGTATTAACCAATAATATCAAGGACTCAAGCGGCAGACCCGCAACCGCCTCGGGGACTTATCTGTTACTCAGGGGCAGTGACCCGCTACCACCCGAGCTCTTTCCTGCGACAGACGATAAAACAGCCGCTGAAGCTTATGCCCAGGCAAGTCAGCTACAAGCCCTGATTGGCACTATGGAAACCGCAGCCGCAGGAGCTGGCGTAGACAAAAACGGCATGATTCTCAGCTGGTTATTTAAAACACAATCCATTTCAACCGTACTGGAAGAACTGGCTGCCACGACAGGAGCAGGTACTATCATTGCCGCCCCTGTCAGGAACCCTCCGGGTACTGGCTCTGTTCAAACCACCAAAGACCTGAACCCTGCATTGGCAGGTATCGCTGACGTGTATATCGGCACACTCGATATCCCCTATTACCTGTCACCACCCAGTGCTCAAAACCCGTTGGCTCCACGTACGGACTTCTGGTCAGAACCCCTGGGCATGCCAACGACACTCACCATTCCATTGATGCTCACGATCCCGAATAACCAGCCAGCTCCTGCTAATGGCTGGCCAATCGTTATTTACCAGCACGGCATCACCCGACAGCGAACCGATATGCTGATTCATGCGGATTCCCTGGCTGCCAAAGGCTTTGCAAGCATTGCCATTGATTTACCCTTACATGGCCTCACGGATACTGATAACCCGCTACATGCCAGCAATACACCCTTTATGTCAGACACGGAACTGACTTTTGATGTAGATTACGTCGATAATGCAACCAATGCACCGGGTCAGGAAGGTTTGATTGATGACTCGGGGACACATTTTATCAACCTGGAAAGTCTGCTCACCTCCAGAGACAATATCCGCCAGGGTGTAGTGGACTTGCTGGTACTGCGAAAAAGCCTGGGTAACATACCGGGTATTATGATCAATACCGCAAGGGTAGGCTTGTTGGCACATTCTCTGGGAGGGGTTGTAGGCGTGCCTTATCTGGCTGTTGAGAATCAAAGCATGCCCAGCTCCCTGGTAACAACCGGAGGTGGTATTGCCCAGTTACTCAATGGCTCGGCCAGTTTTGGCCCTGTTATTCGTGCCGGACTGACAGCAGCCAACGGCGGCTCACTCAGTAATGCAGATTTGCAGCAGTTCCTGGTAGCAGCACAGACCGTACTGGATGCAGCAGACCCTGTTAACTATGCCATGTCTGCGGCCAGCAAACACCCCGTCCATATGATTGAAGTCGTTGGAGATGGTACAGATGCCAATCTTCCTGATCAAACCATACCCAATACCGTTCCCCAGAGGGGACAGCCCGATCCGGAACTCGTGCCCCTATCCCCCCTTTCGGGTACTGAACCACTGGCTCGCCTGATGGGACTTCAATCGGTAGATAGTACAGTAACCAATGTAAAAGGCATTGTCCGCTTTACGCAAGGTGAACACAGCACATTACTCACCCCCAGCAAGACAGGGGGAGCCGATAACAATACGGACTTGCTCAATGTCTTCACAGAAATGCATCAGCAAATTGCTCGCTTTATGGAAACAGACGGCACAGAGATTAGCATCTCGGATAGTAGTGTTATCTTGCTCATTAGCAACCTTATGACTGCTAACTGATCAGCCTCCATCACTCCTGGCGAATCCATTGATTCTTCCAGGGCTATTCAATACTATTGGTTATTGAATAGACAACCACCCGCTTTTAGGCGGGTGGTTTAGCAGAGTTATTGGTTATGATGCCGCAACGACAGGAATAACCTTTTCTGCCTCACGCTGATAACTTTCAATTTCATTAAAGTTCATATACCGATATATATCACCGGCCATCAAGTCCAGCTCTTTGGCATACGACATATATTCTTCAACCGTTGGTAATTTGCCCAGCATGGCGGATACCGCAGCAAGCTCAGAAGAGGCTAGATAGACATTAGCACCATCACCCAGGCGATTAGGGAAATTACGTGTTGAGGTTGACACAACCGTTGACCCGGGCGCAACACGCGCCTGATTTCCCATACACAGAGAACAACCGGGCATCTCGGTTCGGGCACCTACGCGTCCAAAGATATTGTAATACCCCTCTTCCATCAACTGATGTTCATCCATCTTGGTAGGCGGCACAATCCAGGTTCTTGCCGGTACTGATCCCCCGAACTGGTCAAACAGTCTGGCCGCTGCACGAAAGTGCCCAATATTTGTCATACAGGAACCAATAAATACTTCATCAACGGTATCACCCGCTACCTCTGACAGTGGCTTTACATCATCGGGGTCATTTGGGCAGGCCAGCAGCGGTTCTGTAATCTCATTCAGGTTGATTTCGATAACTTCTGCATAGTCTGCATCACTGTCTGCACTCATTAAGACAGGATTGGCAAGCCACTCTTCCATGGCAACAATGCGTCGCGACAGGGTTCGCCTGTCACCATAGCCTTCAGCGATCATCCATTTCAATAACGTGACATTAGATTGCAGGTATTCCCGAATGGGAGCCTCATCCAGCTTGATGGTACAACCGGAAGCAGAACGTTCTGCTGACGCATCAGAGAGTTCAAAGGCTTGTTCCACCTTGAGGTTTGGCAGGCCCTCTATTTCCAGAACACGACCGGAGTAAATATTCTTTTTGTTTGCTTTTTCAACCGTCAGCAGCCCTTTTTGTATGGCCACATAAGGAATGGCATTAACCAGATCCCGCAAGGTAATGCCTGGCTGCATTTCGCCGCTAAAACGTACCAGCACCGACTCCGGCATATCCAGTGGCATAACACCCGTTGCTGCGGCAAATGCCACCAGGCCAGAACCGGCCGGGAATGAAATACCGATAGGAAAACGAGTATGTGAATCCCCCCCCGTACCCACCGTATCAGGCAGCAACATGCGATTTAGCCAGGAGTGGATAATGCCATCACCCGGACGTAACGATACGCCACCCCGGTTCATCATAAATTCTGGCAAAGTATGCTGAGTCTCCACATCAACAGGACGTGGATAAGCCGCTGTATGACAAAAGGATTGCATCGTCAGGTCAGCCGAGAAGCCCAGACAGGCCAGGTCTTTTAGTTCATCACGTGTCATTGGCCCTGTTGTATCCTGTGAACCCACTGTGGTCATTTTGGGCTCACAGTATTGTCCGGGACGCACACCTTCCAGACCACAGGCCTTGCCCACCATTTTTTGTGCCAGGGTATAACCCTTGTCACTTTGCTCAGGCTCATCCGGCAGCTTAAAAATATCCGTCGCACCAAGCCCCAGTGCATCACGGGCACGCAGCGTTAAACCACGCCCAATAATAAGCGGGATTCTTCCTCCTGCCTGAATTTCATCCAGCAAGACCTGGGTTTTCAGCGTAAATGTCGCAATAATTTCATTGGTATCATGACGCCTGGCTACACCTTCATAGGGATAAAGGTCAATCACATCTCCCATTTCAATACTGGAAACATCCATTTCAACAGGTAATGCTCCAGCATCTTCCAGTGTATTGAAAAAGATAGGCGCAATTTTTCCACCCAGGCAGAAGCCACCGTCCCGCTTGTTAGGGATATGGGGGATATCATTACCCATATGCCACAACACAGAATTAGTGGCTGATTTTCGGGAAGAGCCCGTCCCCACGACATCCCCCACGTAAGCCAGGGGGTAACCCTTTTCCTTCAGTTTTTCAATCGTACCCAAAGGATCATCGGTAAAATTCGGGCGAGGCATTTTCAACATTGCCAACGCATGTAACGGAATATCAGGGCGTGACCAGGCATCAGGTGCGGGAGAAAGGTCATCCGTATTTGTTTCACCCGGCACTTTAAATGCGGTTACCGTGATTTTTTCAGCCAATGGAGGACGATGGGCAAACCATTCTGCATCCGCCCAGGACTGCATGACTTTTTGGGCATACGAATTCCCCTCTTCGGCCTTTTCTTTCACGTCATGAAAAGCATCAAACATCAACAAGGTATGAGATAATGCCTGTGCTGCGGTTTCGGCAATGTCACTATCATCCAGCGCATCAATTAATGCTGCGATATTATAACCTCCCAGCATGGTTCCCAATAGCTCAACCGCCTTGTTCTTGTCAATCAATGGAGAACTTGTTTCACCCCTGGCTATAGCAGCCAAAAAACCTGCTTTTACATAAGCCGCTTCATCCACCCCGGCAGGAACACGCTCGGAGATCAGCTCCAACAAAAAATCCTCTTCTCCAGCAGGTGGGTTTTTTATTAGTTCAACCAGGTCAGCAACCTGCTGAGCATTGAGCGGTAACGGCGGAATATTCTGTCTGGCGCGTTCAGCAACATGCTCACGATAGGCGTTTAGCACAATAGTTTCTCCATTATCTTGCAATACGGGGAATGAATCATATCTAATAACCGCAATAGCGACAAATGCCTTGCGCCAAAATCAGGAGATCCTCCGTATGCCGTCCAAACCTTCATCACTTTTCATCACCTATCTAAAACAAGGCATCTTTATTGACTTGCTACTGATCATCGCGCTAGTTACGCTGGTTATTGGTATCACCGCACCGTTAATGACCCTGGAAAAGCTGTATTTCTTTGAGAACCAAATCAGCCTGATCACAGCTGTCGAGCAACTGTATCAAAAGAAAGAATGGATTTTGTTCACTGTCATTGGTCTGTTTTCCTTATGCCTGCCTTTTATCAAGATTGTTTCGTTAATGGCGATTTTGCATATTCCGCATCAGGGGAATGGCTTTCTGGACAGGCTACTCCAATGGATTGAGCACTGGGGCAAATGGTCAATGCTGGATGTCTTTGTCGTTGCATTGCTTTTGGTCTCGGTCAAACTCGGTGCGCTGGCCAAGGTAAGCGTACACTATGGCGTCTATGTGTTCGCCACCTCAGTCATACTCACCATGATAATCAGTTTCTGGATTGACCGTCTCGCCAAAAAACGAGACTCACAACAACATTAATCCGGCTCATTGGCATGATTTGACATGCCATCGATCGCATCAAGTATTTCATCCGGAGTGGAGGGGCGAATATCCGCACTACAAGCGGTAAGCGATATCATGAAAAGCATGGCAGCCATCCATTTTTTGGAACGACTCTGATACATAGTGACGGTACCTGTCTGTAGGAGAAGACTCTGAATAAGTTGAGGCTTCTTGAAAAAACACTCTTTACCTTTCACATCACACTCGACCTTGCTGTACTCCTTCTACATCATGTGAAAGCAAGCGCACCACCAGTGTCTACGAAACCAGCCAGCACAACAGATGCACATTATCTGGTATTCATTGGTCACTCTCAGCATACAGGCTATGCTTCGTCGGCGAACAATAACAATAAAAGAGGGAACCCCGTGGAATTTAAAGACTATCTAAGAATACTGGTTGATAAAGACGGTTCAGACTTATATCTCACCGTGGACGCACCACCGTGTGCAAAGTTTCAGGGGAAATTAACACCACTGGAAAACAGAAAGCTGACAGAAACTTATTTGAGAGATATTGCCAATCAACTCATGGATGCAGAACAACAGGCTTTCTTTGAGAAACGTCCGGAAATGAACCTTGCTATCAGTGAAGAAGGTATTGGACGCTTCAGAATCAATATCTTTCAGCAGCGTAATTGTATCGCCATGGTTATCCGTAATATCAAGGTGGACATTCCTCATATTGACGACCTGGGCTTACCCCCCGTTCTACAGAAAGTCATTATGGAAAAACGCGGCCTGGTACTCTTTGTCGGCGGAACAGGATCGGGTAAATCAACCTCCTTGGCTGCCCTGATTGATCACAGAAACAGAACCTCATCAGGTCACATAATTACCATTGAAGATCCTATTGAGTATGTCCACCCCCACAAAAAATCCCTGGTCAATCAGCGTGAAGTTGGCGTCGATACCGATTCTTATGAAGATGCCCTGAAAAACACATTGCGACAGGCTCCCGATGTTATTCTGATAGGGGAAATACGTTCTGAAGACACCATGGAACATGCTCTGGCCTTTGCCGAAACCGGACACCTGTGCCTGTCAACCCTGCATGCCAATAATGCCAACCAGGCATTAGACCGAATCATCAACTTCTTTCCGGAAGAACGCCATCATCAACTTTTGCTAGATCTTTCCCTGAACCTGAAAGCCTTTATTTCTCAACGCCTGATACCAACAATAGATGGTAAACGGGTCGCCGCAATAGAAATATTACTGGGCACACAAATTATTAAAGACCTGATTAAAAAAGGCGACATTTCAGCCATTAAAGAAGTCATGGAGAAGTCCGAAGAACAGGGCATGCAAACCTTTGACAGCCACATCTATAAACTCTATAAACAGGGCAGAATCAGCCTGGAAGAGGCACTTAAAAATGCAGATTCTCCCAACAACCTGCAAGTCAAAATAAACCTGGATGAAAATCCCGTGGGTAACCTGAAAGATGGCGACAAAAAACGTAACCTCTTTCAGGGGCTGGAACTCACACCGATTGAAAAAACGGAAGAAGAAGAGGAAGAAGAAATTATTTTCGGGATGTAAACTGCAGGAAAGCCAGAAAACACTTATAACAGGCAGCAGTTTGACACTTGACCGTCCAGTCAACTATAATCGTCTCTATGACAATCGCTATTAACACTCGAGACAGAATACTAGAAGCTGCCAAGTCCCGCTTCCACTCTCGCAGCTATGCTGATGTGGGAATAAAAGAGATCTGTGATACTGCCCTTATCCAGAAAGGCAGTTTTTATCACTTTTTTCCATCCAAGCAAGACTTGGTACTGGCTGTTATCGATGAATTCGCGACAGAATGGGCAGAGGGATTTGTTGCCGAAGCCTTTGACCCTTCCCTACCCCCCATGGAACGCATCAGTTATATGATTGATGCTGCCTATTACTGGCAAAAATCAGCCAAGGAAAAACATGGGAAAATTCCAGGTTGCCTGTTTGGAAATTTGGTCCTTGAAGTCAGCACCAAAGACGATGTACTACGTGCACGCCTCAATGCTGTCTTTGCCCAGGCAAAATCTCGTTTTGAGGAAGCATTAAATGAGGCCATGGAGCGTGGCGATATCGCACCTTTGAACAGTAAACTCACTGCCGAAGCAATGTTGGCCTATCTGGAAGGCATGATATTGTTCGCAAAAGCGCAAAATGATCCGGAAGTCTTATACCGACTGGGGCCAGCCATCATGAGTTTACGTATTGAGTAACGGATTTATTGGTTTCATCTTTGAAGCAAGGCGATCCTTTATTTTACACCGTGTCTTGACCGAACAGTCAATCAAGACACGGAAACTAACCAACCACAACTGTGTAGACTGTATCAATGACATAACTATTTGACCGTACGGTCAGACAACCGGAGAACTCATCATGACAACTGCTATTAACCACACACTAGATGCTCGCAATATGAATTGCCCCCTACCCATCCTGAAAACAAAAAAAGCCCTGAACAGCATGTCACCCGGGGATTTGCTAGGCATACAAGCCACTGACCCCGGCTCGGTAAAAGACTTTCAGGCATTCTGTGATCAAACAGGTAATACTCTGGTGTCATCAGAATCCAATGCAGGTGAATACTCATTTGTTATCAAAAAATCATAACCACAGGAGACTCACAATGAATGCAACAGCAGAACAAATATCCCAGGCTCCAGCAGCCAATACCTCATTAACAGAAAGTATTGAGCTGTCCCAACTGGATCAACTCTTTAACGAACGGTTCGATGAACGCTTTGAAACAAAAATGAAAGAGCGCGAGGCAGAACACACGCCCTCAATGACCATCATCTCAACCAAAGGCACTCTGGATATGGCCTACCCTCCATTCATTCTGGCATCGACTGCGGCTGCTCTGGGTTGGGATGTTGCTATTTTCTTTACCTTCTACGGCTTAAGCTTATTGAAAAAAGACCTGGATCTGGCTATTAGTCCATTAGGCAACCCTGCTATGCCGATGAAGATGCCCATGGGGCCACACTGGCTACGCAAAGCCAACATTAAAATGCCCAACCTGGTTATGGCAAATATCCCTGGCTTTGAGCATGTAGCCACGACATTAATGAAAAAAACCATGGCCGACAAAGGAGTGGCGGATATTGGTGAACTCCGCGAGCTTTGCCTTGAAGCGGAAGTAAAAATGGTCGCCTGTCAGATGACTGTTGATCTGTTTGGCATGGAAAAAGAGGATTTCATCCCCGAAATTAATGACTGGGTAGGAGCAGCCAGTTTTCTGCCTACTGCCCAGAAAGCGGATGTAAGCCTGTTTGTCTAAGAGCTTGTCCGAGAACAGGAAACATCGCGAAAATCACAGGAGCATTATAAGCTAGGTTATTGAACAGATGGATAGTCGTTTATTTAATAATTTCAATAAATTAATGCTATTGTGTTCGTAAGGTTTGCAGTCGCTTCTTAGTTCTCGGACAGGTTCCTGGAGAGGCTTACAAAGGATAGCTCCACCCTTCAGGCGAACTTGCCGTGAGTACGACCATCACGCACAATCACTTGTCGTCTTAATTTACATACCAGAAAGAAAGTTTCATGGATAACGTCCTTATTATCAGCATTCTACTGATTTTCCTCACTGCATTGATCTCCAACGTCATGCAGCAGCGCAAGCGTGACCGTGTCCTGAAAGATATGCAGGGGTTTCATATCACCCTGCAAATGCTGAGTGACAAGCAGGTATGGGGGAAAATGCATGTCTACTCCAATGGCCTGGAGCTCGTTTATACTGACCCGCAACAAACAGAGACCGGGGATCTCAGTAGTAGTTATATCCTGCACCAGGAAGACCTGGATCAAATCTGGGTCTTCTACCGATTTCATAATGAGCTTTCTGTGAAAAATCAGCAGCGTCGTAAACTGGAAGTTGAAGAAACCATCCATCCTGGAATTATCAGCCGTGCGAAACGGACTATCCGGAATTTACTCAATGCCTTTAACGATGCGATTAATGAAGCGTTCGGTGTTTTTCTGAATCGACTTAAAGGGGGCAGCTCAGCTTTTGCCCAACAAGATACCTACCTCAAAAAAGTCAGCGCCTCAGCACTGGGTCTGGTGGGCAATGTTTTCAATCCAATTCTGGAGCGATATATTAATCAGCGTGTTGTCGTCATCGTGGAAAATGAGCATAAAAAAGATGTCTTCTGCGGATTTTTAAAAGAATATTCCCCCAGCTGGTTATCCCTGCTGGACTGCCAAATTCGACGTAAAGACAAGCTCAATCTCAATGACATTGAACGCGTGAGCATGCAACGCACTATTGATATGGAAATTCTGATGACTGAAGAAGATGGTAACGTCATACTGGATATCCTCATTAGTTATTATGGTGGACAAAACCTCAAGCTCATTGCCATTGAAGATCAGGATAGAAAACTGAATTATTTTCATAAAATCAATCAGACTATCAAGCATAAGGGTTCTTTGTCTTTGCGCCTGGATGACCTGCCCCCGCAATGCACCAGGCAGATTAACCTGAAGAACCTTCCTGTAGAGTTTTCAATGGTCGCACCGGAACGTAGAACACCAGAAACACCTGTTGAAAATGAAGCCTACCAGGGCTTACTGCCTGAACTCGCCCTGGTCTTTTACAGCGTACGAATTGCTGATGTCTATATCCCCCGCTCTATGGGGGTATTAAGGCACGGAGTAGACTATCTGGATGATAGTCATTGAGAGTAAAAAACAGGCTGCACATCATTAATAATAAACAATGAATAAGGTTAATGGTTTTTGAACAAAGCCTGAACAATTTCTATTGCTTTTTTTCGGTTTTTAAGCTAAGTTCCCTAGCAGATTGTCTGACCTTTACTTATATAATCCACTAAGATGTAAGCAGATTAACAGATGACGCATCTCCGTCGTTATAAACGTTGATGCACAGAACACTACAAACCTAAATGGGCTTTAAAAATAGCGTGATACCTTCAGGAGATTAAAGTGTATTACATAGAGTATTACACTGCACGATTATACCGGGCATACTTCTTGGTATTAACTACCCGCATATCTAACCGCTAGTTATCACTATACTGAACTTGAGGAACGGGCCCAAAGCGTACCTGGAAAAAGCTGAAAGGAGCTATATACATGGACAGGGGAAAAAATAGCCAAATCATAGCCATAGATGAACACCGACATACCCATCTCAACCAGCGGTACGATAATAATCTGTCAGTTAATACTTCCCCGGTAGAAGAAGACTACAGCGATGAGATTGATCTGAAACAATTATTGTCGACGCTACTAAAACACAAGCAGGCGATCATTCTCTCAACCCTCCTGCTCACTCTGGCAAGCTGGTTATACTCTCTTTCCATTGTACCTGTATACCGTGCTACCAGCACTATCAAGATTAATATGGAAGCTGACAAACTGGCTCAATACGAGGGAGCAATCGAAGAAAAAAAGCGCACAGATGCCCGTACTTTCCATAAAACTCAGCATCAACTCCTGAGCAGCAGAAAACTGGCTCGGCGTGTCATTAGCAAACTGGAAATGGAAGGCACCAGTACAGTCACTCCCAAAGAGGCTCGTGATACCGGATGGCTTCGCAATATACTGAATACAGCCAGGGAGGGAATAGAGCAGATTTCCCAGTCCATATCCGATGCCTTCACTGACGGAAAAAGTAGTGCGCTGGCAAAAAAAACCGGGAACACGCCTTATGAACTGGAATTTCTCAAACACCTCACTATTTCTTCGGAAAAACATTCCGACCTGGTAGCAGTCAGTTATGACTCCATTGACCCCCAGTTTGCTGCAACGGCTGTTAACACGCTGGTGAATGAATACATCAGTATGAACCTGGAAGATATATTAGCCTCCAGCACCTACGCCAAGTCCTATCTCACCGAGCAAATTGCACTCACCAAGGAACGTCTCGAAAGTTCGGAGAAAAGACTGGTTGATTACGCCAAGGAAAAAAAGATTATTTCTGCAGATACCAGTAAATCGCTGGTATCTGAAGCTCTGGACTCCCTGAATCAGGCATACACCGAGGCACAACAGGAGCTCATTGTTGCAGAAAGTGACTATCGTCAGCGAAATCAGGTGTCTGGAGAAATCAACACCATGGACAACGCTGTGATTCAGGAGCTAAAGAAAAAACTGAGCCAGCTTAGTACCCAATACAAAAAAGATTTACAGGTCTACAAACCTGCCTTTCCCGCCATGATTGCACTGAAAAAGCAGATTAATGAAACCCAGCGTCAAATCAAGGCTGAAACACAGAAAATCCGCAGCAATGCACAAAATGACTATAAAAGTCGCTTTTTAGCCGCAAAGGAAAAAGTCGAGCGATTAGGCGAAAAACTTGAGTTAAAAAAATCGGAACTACTCTCTCAACGTGATAAAAGCATTGGCTACACCATTTTGCAGCGCGAGGTCGAAACAAACCGGCAGCTCTATAACAATCTGTTACAGCGCATGAAAGAAATTGGCATCGCCGGGGGTGTTGTTAGTAACAATATCTCTATCATTGATGAGGCCTTTGTTCCTGATAGCAGCTACAGTCCAAACATAGCTCGCAACACGCTGATAGGTGGCATGCTGGGTTTCATGCTGGGTATTGCATTTGCCTTCTTCCGCGAAACTCTGGATGATACGATTAAAGACATCCAGGAGCTGAAAGATTTCAGCAGTCTGCCGGTTTTGGGCGTATTTCCCTATATCAAGCATAAAAATAAAAGAGACCTCGTGGTACTCACCAATGGCGAGTTTTCCATTGCCAATGAAGCTTTCCGCTCACTACTCACAAACCTGGAATATGTTGATTCCAATGGCTTACCCAGAATTCTGCATATCACCAGTGCCAGCCCCGGAGAAGGGAAATCCAATACTGCTGTTAATATGGCACTTACACTGGCTGATAGCAAAAAGAAAGTCTTGCTCATTGATGCTGACCTGAGGAAACCCAAAGTCAGTACTTATCTGGGTGTTAAAAATAATGCCGGACTCGCTGATTATCTGGTTGGTAAAACAGAAATAAACGAAGTCATTGTTGCCTCAAACACAGACAACCTGTCTGTCATTACCGCAGGCACATCTGTTCCTAATCCTGCAAAATTACTGGCCGATAACCGTCTGATCGAACTGCTGGAATACTGTGGTCACGAATTTGAACATATTATTATCGACTCTCCACCACTGCTGGGTTTGGCAGATGCGCTCATTCTGGCCAACCGTGCTGACGCAACCCTGTTTGCTGTAGCCTGCGAGGAAACCAAAAAAGAGCACCTGTCCGATGCGCTGGAGCGACTGAAGATGGGTTATGGGAACGTACTGGGATTTGTTCTGACTAAAGCCAAATCATCGAAAAACAACTATTATAGTTATGATAATTATTACGGTCGTCATTATGGTGGCAGTGATGACAAGCCGATCAACCTGGAGTACTACGGCACCTGACGC
>WFWY01000095.1 GCA_015490895.1 Thiotrichaceae bacterium
GAACTAAAAAGAAAGCCAACGATAAAGCCAAATATGAAGTAACTGATATGAGCGATATAAAAAAACAAACCACCCGAACAGAATATCTGTCTGCACTTCTGGATGATGAAGCCGGTGTTTTTGAAAAGCGCCGTCTGCTGGATGATGTGCAAAAAGATGAGCGCCTGCAACAAAAAGTTGCTAACTATTCATTGATAGGGGAGGCCATGCGTAATGCACATGCCGAGGTGACGGTACGTTCCGGTTTTCTGGCAGGAATCCACCGACAGCTTGAAGAGGAACCGACTTACAATAAGGTTCAGGTTATGCCGGTTAACGGTAAACCCGCCTGGTTGAAGCCGGTGACAGGCGTGGCACTGGCCGCGAGTCTGGCTGCGATTGTTGTGGTGAGCCTGGGGTTAAATAATAGTTTGAATATTCAGCCAGCTGGTACACAGGGTGCGACCCTGAACCTGGCTCAACAGGAGGTGGGTAACACAGGACAGATACTACAATCCCACCAGCCTGCTGTGGTCTACAACATTCCTGATGCGGCCTGGCGCAAGCGCCTGAGAGCCTATGTGAATAGTCATGCCAAATATGCAGCAACATCAGCGATTATGCCTTCTGTACGAGCGGTGAGTTATGCATCCAACTATTAGTCGGTATTTAACCGCTATCTTTTTTGCTGTTATTTCAGCCCTGATGCTGCCAGCGCGGGTTTGGGCTGAAGTGAATGATGCCGTGATTTTGCTAAACCAGATGAATGATGCGCTGCATACACTGGAGTACCAGGGCAAGCTGGTTTACCTGAAAGATGGAGAGGCCTATAACCTGTCAATACGCCACACAGTCAACAGTGAGGGTGTTGAGAAAGAGGTAGTGACGTTACTGGATCAGAATAGTGATGACTATGTGAGAGAATCAACGGCATTCACGCTCTCATCGTTACCAAAAATTACACCGGAAATGCAGCAGGTTTACTCGTTTGATATGGGTGGGATGGGTAGAGTCGCTGGCAGACCTTGTCGCATAGTAGTGGCAAGGCCTAAAGACAGAAAGCGTTATTTACAAAAATACTGCATTGATCTGGATCGCAGTGTGGTGCTGAAATATTCATTGATTAACCAGTATCACAAGCCGGTGGAACGATTTGTGTTTACTGACTTTGAAGTGATATCAACACGGGATAAAACAGTCGCAGAAACGATGACGTTGACAGACCCTGATGCTATTGAGGTCTCTTCCGGTAATACCCTTCGGGCAGCGGGTGATCAGGTGCTACAGAAGAAGGCACCGGAGGCTGCGTTTCTGGGTGCTTTGCCGTTAGTAGAAGGGACGAGTTTGAGTGATAATGTGGGAGATACTCCCGGTGTGGTAGATGGTTTTTCTGAAAAGCCGCCAGGAGGGGAGCCTGACCAGTATACGGAATGGTTTTTTGATCCATTGCCGGTAGGTTTTCGTATTATTTCCACTGACAGGGTAAGAAACTCCGCGGGTCATGATGAACAGATTGTGATAAGCGATGGGCTCAGTTCAGTATCTGTTTTTATCAGTGACAGTAATCAACCAGTGCAACAATACAAACCGATTCGTTCGGGAGCGCTGAATATTGTAACGCGTAATTATCAGGGGTATGCAATTACACTGGTAGGAGAAGTACCAGAAGATACTCTGAATGATATTTACAAAGGCCTTAGACGTGCAACCATTAAAAGCCAATAGTGAGAGTAAAATTCTTTATATAGCAACAAGATAAACAAAACACCTTATTATTAATTTAGAATGCGCCCGTAAATTAAGCTCGAATTAAGTCATAATAGACTAGGCTGTGAGGATGACACATGATGATAATCAATAATAACAATAACAGGTCGGATATGATTGAAGAAATCGCAGAAGTTAAGCGTGTAGGGCAGGGGTTTGCAGATGTAACCCCCGTTTCTGGTGGAGGGGGATGTTCTGCATGCTCTTCAAAAGCTGGATGTACATCTTCATCCTCACTTGCGTTCTTTGGCGTGTTGTCAAAACAAAAAGAACCACAGGCGATTCGTGTCTACAATCCGGTTTATGCCAGGCCGGGCGATCGTGTGATTATAGGCGTCAAGCCCAACACCTTGCTTAAAGGTTCTCTTTTAGCTTATTTTCTGCCGCTGATGTCCCTGTTGCTGGGCGCTGTTCTGGGTGGTAAGCTGTTCAGTCTGCTTGGTTTGAGTCACGAGGCGGGCAGTATACTCATGGGGCTGTTTGGCCTGATAGCAGGCTTTAGGGGTGTTTCATTCTGGATGCAACGATCAATGATCTCTGCCGAGTTTGAAGCAGTCATTCTGCGTGTGCTTGAACCAGAGCTGCGACCGCTGTCTTTTTCTCTGTCGACATAGTACTCATTGCCTTTGGAGTATTTCACTTCGGGGTCGGTTTCTGAGAGTATGTTATTTAGTTAGTACTTATTCAACGGATTATCTATGCTGAAGTCTCTATTTAATCGCTTTTTCTCTATTATCCCGGCTGCTTTACTGTTGCTGATACTTTTCTCACCGTCCATTACATTTGCATTGGGCTTACCGAATTTTACCGAGCTGGTTAAACAGCATAGCCCTGCTGTTGTCAATATCAGCACCAGTAGTAAGTCTACACCGCAAAAGCCGTATCACGTATTTCCCATGCCCAAGGACAGGAGTAATGAGTTTAATGACCTGTTTCGCCGTTTCTTTGATGATGAAATACCGGAAGACCGCGATAGCAGCTCATTGGGATCAGGGTTCATTCTTAGCTCTGATGGCTATATCTTGACGAATCATCATGTTATTTCAGGAGCAGATGAAATTATCGTCAAGCTCAGTGACCGGCGTGAACTGGTGGCCAGGCTGGTGGGTAGCGATATGCGTAGTGATATTGCCTTGATAAAGGTAGATGCCACCGATTTGCCAGTATTAAAAACGGCGGAACCGGATGAACTTGAGGTCGGTGAGTGGGTAGTTGCGATTGGTTCACCTTTTGGCTTTGACCATAGTGTCACCGCAGGAATTGTGAGTGCCAAGGGAAGAAGTCTGCCTACTGATAGCTATGTCCCTTTTATTCAGACCGATGTTGCGATTAACCCGGGAAACTCCGGTGGCCCCCTGTTTAACCTCAAAGGTGAAGTTGTTGGCGTTAATTCCCAGATATATAGCCGTACCGGGGGCTTTATGGGGCTGTCGTTTGCAATTCCCATTGGCGTTGCGATGGATGTGGTTGAGCAACTAAAAACTAAAGGAAAAGTAAGCCGTGGCTGGTTGGGGATTGTGATTCAGGAAGTTACCCGTGATCTGGCAAAGTCCTTCCAGATGAAAGAGATCAGAGGTGCTCTGGTTGCCCAGGTGCTGGATAAAAGTTCGGCAAAGGGGGTATTGCGGGGTGGTGACATTATTATCGAGTTTGACGGTAAAAGCGTGGATACTGTGTCAGCACTTCCCGTGATTGTGGGTCGAACTACGGTTGGCAAGGAAGTCGATGTTAAGGTGCTGCGTAACGGTAAGGAGAAAAGACTCAAACTAACTATAGCCGAACTGCCGGAAAACCTTAATAAAGCTGCGGGTAAAAAGACAGAGAAGGCACCTGAAAAAGAGAAAAAGATTGCGCTTGGTATGATTATCCAGAATCTGGATGATGCGGTACGCAAGGCACTAAAAATCAATTCAGGGGTGTTGGTGCATAAAGTAAAGCCTGGCCCTGCTGCGGAAGCGGGCATTGTAGCAGGTGATGTTATTAGTATGGTTGCGGGTAAGCCTATTGAAAATACACAACAGTTTATTGAGCTTGCCAAAGGTTTCAAGAAGGGGGATGTTATCCCTGTACTGGTCAAGCGAGAGGGGGCTGCCCGCTTCGTTGCTCTGAAAATAGAGTAAACACAGCTGATGATACAGCTTACCGTGATGACGCGCGAAGGTTGCCATCTTTGTGACAAGATGGCTACTGAGCTGGTCTTAATGCAAAAAAAATTGCCTTTTCAGCTGGCGTTCGTTGATATTGATGAGAAGCCGGAGCTACTTGCCCAATATAATGCAGATGTTCCTGTTGTCATGATGGATAATACGGTACTATTTCGCCATTTTTTTGACGAAGATAGATTGAGGCAGGCACTCGTTCATGGGTGAAGCAAACCAAAACATACGTAATTTTTCCATTATTGCACATATTGATCACGGTAAATCGACCTTGTCTGACCGGTTTATACAGGAATGTGAGGGCTTGAGTGCGCGTGAAATGGAAAATCAGGTGCTGGATTCCATGGATCTTGAGCGGGAGCGGGGTATTACCATCAAGGCACAAAGTGTCTCCCTGGAATACAAAGCCAGGGATGGTGAAACGTACTTCCTCAATTTTATTGATACCCCTGGCCATGTTGATTTTTCCTATGAGGTTTCCCGTTCGTTATCTGCCTGTGAGGGAGCCTTGCTGGTCGTTGATGCATCGCAAGGCGTTGAGGCACAAAGTGTAGCAAACTGCTATACCGCGATTGATCTGGATCTTGAAGTTGTACCGGTACTTAACAAAATTGATTTACCCGCCGCGGATGTGGACCGCGTCAGCCAGGAGATTGAAGAAATTATTGGCCTGGATGCGACAGATGCGGTGCACTGTAGCGCTAAAACCGGTGTGGGGATTCCTGAATTACTGGAGCAACTGGTTGAGCGTATACCGCCACCTTCAGGGGATGTGGATGCTCCCCTGAAGGCCCTGATTATTGACTCCTGGTTTGATAACTATCTGGGAGTGGTGGCTCTGGTGAGAGTTTTTGAAGGCACCCTGAAGAAAAAACAAAAGGTGCGAGCCATGTCAACCGGGAACGATCACCTGGTTGAGCGCGTTGGCATTTATACTCCTAAACCTCTGGATAAAGAAGCCTTGTCTGCGGGGGATGTAGGATTTATCATCGCAGGTATCAAGGATCTGGCAGGAGCAAAAGTGGGGGATACCCTGACCCTGGCAAACAACCCGGCTGATGAGCCACTAGAAGGCTTCAAGGAAGTGCAACCGAGAGTATTTGCGGGCATCTACCCGGTAAGTTCGGACGATTATGAAAACCTGCGTGATGCATTAACCAAACTCAAGTTAAATGACGCCTCTTTGCATTATGAACCGGAAACGTCACAGGCGCTGGGTTTTGGTTTTCGGTGTGGTTTTCTGGGTATGTTGCATATGGAAATCATCCAGGAGCGACTGGAGCGGGAATACGACCTGGATCTGATTACTACAGCACCTACGGTCATTTATGAGGTTGAACAAACGGATGGAGAGGTTTACCAGATTCACAACCCCTCCGGTTTACCAGCGGTAAATAAAATTGAACAGATTCGCGAACCTATTATTCGTGGCACCATTCTGGTACCTAGCGAGTATGTAGGAAATGTCATCAATCTGTGTATTGAAAAACGGGGTGTGCAGAAGCAGATGCAGTACCTGGGTAACCAGGTCACGCTGGTGTATGAACTGCCCATGAGTGAGGTAGTCCTCGACTTTTTTGACCGGCTGAAGTCAGTCAGTCGTGGTTATGCCTCTTTTGACTATGAGCTGGACAGGTTTGAAGCAGCCGACCTGGTGAAACTGGATATTCTGATTAATGGGGAACCGGTGGATGCCCTGTCCCTCATTGTACATCGGCAGGTTGCGGATTATAAAGGTCGTGAGCTGGCTTCCAAAATGAAAAGCATTATCCCTCGACAAATGTTTGATGTAGCGATTCAGGCCGCGATTGGTTCCAACATTATTGCACGTACCAACGTCAAGGCATTACGCAAAAATGTCACAGCTAAATGTTACGGTGGTGATGTTTCACGCAAACGTAAACTATTGGAAAAACAAAAGGCGGGGAAAAAACGTATGAAGCAGGTAGGTAGTGTGGAAATACCACAGGAAGCGTTTCTTGCGGTACTGAGAGTAGACGACAAATGATCGAGAAATTTTATTTGGATCTGGAGTTCTGGCTGGTTCTGGCAACGCTGTTGGCAGGTGTGATCTGGCTGGTGTACTGGCTTTTTAATCGCAAGAAGGAAAATCAGCAAGAACCCGTCATTGTTGAGTATGCGCGTTCGTTCTTTCCGGTACTGCTGCTGGTAGTTGTACTCCGGTCGTTCGTTGCAGAACCTTTTCGTATCCCCTCCGGTTCTATGATGCCAACTCTGGAAGTAGGTGATTTTATTCTGGTTAACAAGTTTGCTTATGGGGTTCGTTTGCCTGTATTACGAACCAAAATTCTGGATACAGGTGAGCCACAACGAGGTGACGTCTTTGTGTTTCGCTATCCTGAACGCCCCTGGCAAAACTATATCAAGCGTGTTATTGGCTTGCCGGGGGATACCATTCGCTGGCAGGCTGACAAGCTTTATATCAACGGTCAGCTGATTTCTCATAACGAATTTGATGTCTATACCGCTATTGATCAATATGGTGGTGAAACACCCGCCAGTCGTCTTAAAGAGGATTTGCTGGGTGTGAAGCATGATATTATTCTCTACGATACCCATGCTCCTCTGGATGGGCGTCCCATGTTAGTGGACGGGCAGTACTTCCGAACGATGAATAACAGTGTAGACAGGCAGGTTACTGTTCCCGAAGGTAGTTATTTTGCTATGGGTGACAACCGCTTTGGCAGTAGTGACAGTCGTTCCTGGGGGTTTGTGCCAGAGGATATGCTGGTAGGTAAAGCCATGTTTGTCTGGATGCATTATGCGGGTGATGGTGATGGTTTAAACCTGTCCCGTATAGGTACCCGTATTTACTGATATATTGGTCCCGGTTTGGTTTGATAGCAGGGATTTAGAGCCGTCCA
>WFWY01000096.1 GCA_015490895.1 Thiotrichaceae bacterium
GCCAAGGAGGCAGAAAAAGCATCCCGGCAGGAACAGCAAAACAAGGCAAATGAAGCCGAAACTACAGTACAAAAATCTCCCACTGAAGAAGAAGCGCCTCAAGCTGGTGAAACGGCTGAGACACTCGCACCCAGGCCAGAAAGCGATACCGACACTAAGGTCAGCACCACTGAAGAGGTCAAAACCGAGACGGCAGAAAAAGTCGCCACATCCAGACCTGATATAAACTTTTTTGAAGCGGCTCGCAAACACAGAGATTCGGGCAAGAATACAGCGAAAGATGAAGCAGCTTCTTTATTGAAAAAGCGTCCTGGCCGAAAGAAGGCGACACCTGCTCCAACACCTGCCGCTGAAATCGCAGGCACCACCAGTACAACGACTGGAAACAAGCATAAAAAGAAAAAACCTTTTCAGGGTCGTAGCAACCCGAACCAGCTACACATGGAAAAGGGCAGCATGAGCCGGCGCCGCAAAAAAGGCAGGGGTAAACAAGCATCACGCCAGGTGACGATTGAACGTGAAACCAAGCATGCCTTTGAAAAACCCACGGCTCCTGTTATCAGGGAAGTGGAAATCCCTGAAACCATTGTGCTTTCAGAGCTGGCCAAAAAACTAAGCGTCTCAACGACTGACGTGATCAAGCAAATGATGACGATGGGTGTCATGGCAACCATTAACCAGGTTCTTGACCAGGATACCGCAATCCTGGTGACTGAGGAGCTGGGGCATGCTGCCATTCCGGTTACGACCGAGGAAGCTGATGAAGCCATGCTTGCATCCTTGCTAGAAGATGATACCAGGTATGAAGCCCTGCCCCGCGCTCCTGTTGTTACCATCATGGGACATGTTGATCATGGTAAAACTTCCTTGCTGGACTATATACGCAATAGCCGGGTAGCAGCCGGTGAGGCGGGTGGTATTACCCAGCATATCGGTGCTTACCATGTAGAAACACCCAATGGTGGTATTTCTTTTCTGGACACACCCGGTCACGCAGCGTTCACAGCCATGCGTGCTCGAGGTGCCCAGGCCACCGATATTGTCATTATAGTTGTCGCTGCCGATGACAGCGTTATGCCACAAACTCGGGAAGCTATCAAACACACCCGAGCTGCTGGTGTCCCCCTTATTATTGCGATAAATAAAATTGACAAGGAAAATGCCGACCCCGAGCGGGTAAAGAGTGACTTGAGCGCACTGGAGGTTATCCCGGAAGACTGGGGCGGTGACGATATCTTTGTTGAAGTCTCAGCCCTCACCGGAAAAGGTGTCGATGAGTTACTGGATGCCATCTTGTTGATTGCTGAAATGCAGGATCTGAAAGCCCCTGTAGAAGGTGCTGCCAGGGGTGTTGTCGTTGAGGCGAGCATTGAAAAGGGTCGGGGTGCCGTAGCAACGGTACTGGTACAACAGGGCACTTTACACAAGGGCGACATGGTTTTGTGTGGACAGGAATATGGCCGGGTACGTGCCATGATTAATGACCTGGGAAATCCCGTCGAAAGTGCGGGGCCTTCTACGCCTGTTTCTATTCTAAGTCTTTCAGGCGCACCAGCATCCGGCGCTGAAATGATTGTTGTGACCAATGAGCGCAAGGCTCGTGAAATTGCCACCCTGCGTCGCCATATGGAGCGCGAGTCCCGTCTGACCAGCCAACAGGCCGCCAAACTGGAAGCCCTGTTTGCCAACATGGGGACAGGTAACACTGTCCAGCAAGTGAACCTGATTATCAAGGCAGATGTTCATGGCAGTGTTGAGGCACTCAAAGATGCACTACAGCAATTATCGACGGATGAGGTCAAGGTGAATATTGTCTCTGCGGGTGTTGGCGGTATTAATGAAGGTGATGTCTCGCTGGCTCAGGCTTCCAGTGCTATTATGATCGCCTTTAATGTGCGCGCAGATTCCGCCGCAAAACGCCACGCTTCGGAAAGCGGCATTGAGATACGTTATTACAGTATTATTTATGAAGCGATTGATGATGTCAAAGATGCCATGGGTGGCTTGCTGGCTCCGGAATTACGCGAGGAGTTTGTCGGCATTGCAGAAGTAAAAGATGTCTTCCGCTCATCCGCGATGGGTGCTGTTGCCGGCTGCCTGGTCGTTGATGGTCATGTCGAGAAGGGTCTTCCCATCCGTGTCCTCCGGAAAGACGTGGTTGTCTTTGAAGGCGAACTTGAATCCTTGCGTCGCCACAAGGATGACGTGAAAGAAGTCCGAACAGGCACCGAGTGCGGTATCGCCATCAAGAATTACAATGATGTTCAACCCGGTGACAAGATTGAGTGCTTCAGGCGCACCGAAGTTGCACGCCGTATTGATGGATAGTTCACGCCATGCCGTTTGATTACTCTCGAACAGATCGTATTGCTGAGCAAATAAAACGTGAGCTTGCTCAACTGATACGAGACCGGGTTAAAGATCCAAGAGTGGGCATGGTCTCCTTGCTGGACGTACAGGTGACAAAAGACCTGAAGCTTGCCAAGGTCTATTTCGATACCTTTCAGGCCGAACACGCAAAAGAATCCGAAGCAGGGTTAAACCGTGCAGCAGGCTTCTTGCGTCGTGAGCTGGCTCGCAGCCTGAGCTTACGCACTACCCCTGAACTCAAGTTTTTCTACGATGATACCGAGGTGAAAGCAAACGCCCTAAGCAACTTGATTGATGAAGCGGTCAAGCGTGACAAAAACACGCTATAAGCCGTAGTTAATCATGGCACGCCACCGTAAGAAAGGACGCAGTCTCCACGGAATTCTATTGCTCGACAAACCATTTGGAGTAAGTTCCAACCACGCATTACAGCAGGCAAAGCACCTTTTTCGTGCACAAAAGGCCGGCCATACCGGCACCCTTGACCCTCTGGCGACCGGCATGTTGCCCATCTGCTTTGGTGAAGCCACCAAGTTTGCATCCTTTCTTCTGGACACGGATAAACGTTATAGCACAACCGCCACGCTGGGCATTACAACCACAACCGGCGATGCCGAAGGCAGGATTCTCCAGCAACAGCAGCCACCTGTATTGACAGAAGGACAGATTGAATCCGTCCTGGACACCTTCCGGGGGCAGATTGCACAAATCCCCCCTATGTTTTCAGCACTCAAACACCAGGGAAAACCACTCTATGAACTAGCCAGAAAAGGGATTGAAGTTGAACGCAAGAACCGCGATGTTACGATTTACCGCCTGGTACTAACAGGCCACACCCGCACCACACTTGAATTACAGGTAGACTGCTCCAAAGGCACCTATATTCGAACGCTGGTAGAAGATATTGGTCACGCCCTGGGCTGCGGTGCCCATGTCTCCATGTTGCACAGAAACCATGTCTCACCCTTTGCAGACCAGCCCTCTTTTTCCTGGAAATCCCTAAACAGTATGACGCAAGCAGAGCGTGACGCACGACTCTTGCCCATTGACGCCGGTTTGAGACATTTCCCGGAAGTCACGCTAGATACACAACAACGTGAAGCTCTTTTCTATGGCCGCTATATCACAATAGAGCTGCCAGAAAAAGCGGCGTTGATTCGTATCTACGATGAGCAACATCAGTTTCTTGGAATGGGTACCGCCAAAGACCCACAAACACTGAAACCCAAACGCCTGATACAGCAACCTGCCTGATGCAGAAAAGTTTCATGCGGCAATCAGGGTAAGGTGTGCTACTTCCGGCGAGCAGTTTCGCCTGAGGGGGATCCCGGTTGTGCCGATACCACGGCTGGTATAGACCCAGCTCTCATTAACCCGGTGCAAACCCTGTACATACTTGCGCCCCAGATAAGGTCTAACCAGGGGCTTATTGGCTGCGGATTGAATTTGTCCACCGTGTGTATGCCCAGAAAGTTGCAAATTGATGCGCGTATCATAAGCATACCAGTCTATCATGTCTGGCTCATGAGCCATTAACACCACTGGTATATCACGACGATGTGCATCCATGGTTTGTTTAATATCCGGATTCCCCAACCAGCCATCGTCTATGCCTGCCAGGTAGAGCATTGCCTTACCTACCGACAGATCAATACCGTGGTTCCTGAATACAGGGATCCCGACATTTTCAAAGGTTTCGGTTATCAGCTCAGGGTTGGTTTTATGTTCATGATTGCCCAATATCGAGAAAACACCCAATTTGGCGTTTAACTTTGCCAGCGTCGGCGCCAGTTCAAATACATCTTCAGCATCATGCCAGACATAGTCCCCCGTTAATACAATCACATCAGGGCACAGAGAGTTGGCAAGATGTACCGCCCTTTCAATATGCTCTATTTGCGTGAAAGGCCGCAAATGCAAGTCCGTCAGTTGTACAATCGTCATCCCTTCCAGTGCTTCAGGCAGACCCGGAACCGGGACGGTTGTTCTCTCTACCGTCAACCAGCGCATCTCATTCCTTCTTGCAGAGTGGCGCTCATCGTGGAAATACGAATGCCGACCAATCCGGTTGAGAATTTTTTGATGTACCTGGACAGATGACTTCAACATACCACTATTATAGCCCCTTACATACCATTGCTGAATTTTTCATTATGAAGGGTATTACTGGCACGAACCTGTTTCAACGCTTTTGCGTACTCTCCTAATATTGTGAGTGCAAAATCAATACGCTCTCTAAAATAAGCATCGGCCTCGGCATTATTATCTTCGTTTTTTTCATTAAGCACTGTCTCGACATGACGCAGAATCAACTGCTCCGGGATATAGCAAAGACGATTATTCTTGGTGCTACTCATACGCATTTCTGCTACCGGGTAAGCACCACCGTCAGAAGACGAAACCCCCACCAGCAACGCCGGCTTATGGCCAATCTGATACTTGTTATGCATCAGTAAAAAGTTTTTTAATGCCGCAGGTGCCATGCCATGATACTCCGGCACGACAACGACAAAGCCATCACTGGTAGCGAGCTCGTCACCTATCGGCTCCAGTAGTGCTTTCCACTCAGGCTCACCATCCCAAACACCTTCATTCCATAGCGGATAAGGCTTCTCTGTCATGCTAATCAAGTGCGTGTACCGACAATACGACTGGCTCTTGAGTGCTTGTAGCAGGTAGCGCGACACTTTCAAGCTTTGTGAATGCTCTACATGGCGCATACTTCCATTGATCACGGTTATTTTCATTCCATCTTTCTCTATATAATGACATGTAATGACTTTTTTAAGTCCGGTTGAATTTCCTGTGAGATGAAATCCGTCAGTTTTTTGATAGAAAAGTTAGTAAAGTCATTCTATCGGTCACTTTTATAGCGAAAAAATGGCGATATTTCAGCCTTAGGAAAACGACCGAAACTTGATCAGAGTCTCCTTAAACCCATTGTTATGTTTTCTAAAGACTGTACAATGGATATACAACGACTATACCCTCAACCATCCTACCACGGCATCTGACTCTACGGGAAAATACTGAATATTTTTATGTCATTCTATTTATTTATTGCTGCAACTATCGGACTGACACTTTTCATCCTTACTTATTTTCTGATTGTCGCCGCATCATTTCGTCACCATCCCGTTACCGGCCTTATCGCCCTGCTCCCCGGGATTAACCTGACAGTACTACCCACTATATGGAGCAAGTCAGGAAAAACTTTTTTGATAGGACTATTAGGTTTGGGTACCGCACTCATTACCTGGTATTCTGGAGGAAATCGTTACTTTCAGGAGCAACGAGTTACCGGCACCCCCTCCATCTCGGAGCTTTCACCGGCGCATGAAAAAAAACCTGCGGCAGCAGCATTACCACAAAATTTTAAGGAAACTCCTCTACCCGAGAAACCGCTTTACTACCTTGTTTATCACAAGGTGGACAATACCAAACTAACCAGTCTTGTGGGTCAGCAAGTCAGGCTGACACTCACCAATGGTCAGCAAATGGAGGGGAAAGGCATCAAGGCATCAAGGCAGGCCTTGCTGCTTGAAACCACAGAGAGGGGCAACACTCAGGTGCTAAAAATCTCCCCCCAGCACATACAGACCCTCGAGAAGCTCATCCCAGTACAAAATTAACCACCATGAGGCACGTATATATCTATCATAGCGAGCACAAGCAGGGCACCTACCTGTACCTACCCGAAAAGGATAATTTCAACGAAGTACCTGATACATTGCTGGATTTGCTGGGTAACTTACGTTTTTCGTTTGAATTCACTCTTGATGAGCGAAAAAAACTGGTCAGAGGTAATGCAACAGAAATTCTGCAGAATATTAAGACAGAAGGATACTTTCTTCAGCTCCCCCCATCCCGGTTTGAAAACGCAAACACTATAAAATAAAGCAACCCAACTTAATCAGAGGCTCATTAATTAAAAACGGAGTTACATTATGAGAGCTTTTCTATCAAAAAACTGACGAATTTCATCTCACAGGAAATTCGACCGGACTTAACCAGAGGCTCCTTAAAGAGTCCCTGATTAATGAAAGCAAACATAATCACGTAAGCATCCAGCACCAGCAAAGCTTACCTTGATGGAAGCCGCAAGCCGCTGGAATAGCCGTACCCGCTTATTTCAACCTTAATCTCTGACCCGGTATAATCGTATAGTCTGGCGCCTGGAGATTATTAAGCTTGATAATTGTTTTCCAGTAAACCCCTGTATTCCGCATAACCTGAAAGACAGTGTCTTTTGGCTTAACAATATACGTATTCGCATCTCCACCACTTGTGGCTGTGGCTGAACCACCACTGGCATACTCTGAATAGGTATTACCGATACTGGTTGAACCCGCAGTATGCGTATGGTTTAAGCCAGAAGCTGGCAAGAGGTGTGTATGGGATTTACCACCATGACTATGTGTCACTCCATTAGAGGCTGCATTACCTTTGGCACCACCATAGTTATAGTAATTACTACCGGTTGCTGAGCCACCGCTGTAATCATAGTAGGTTGCATTGGCTGGCTGTGTAGCAGTCGCTGCTGTTCCCTGTCCCTGATTATGGGTATGGTTGGTACCTGAAGCGGGCAAAGGGTGACAATGACGACGCCCCTGATGAGTATGGCAGTTCCCACTACTTCCGGCACTGGCGGCAGTTGTCGCTGTCGTTGTTGGAGCCGTCACCACATTTCTGGATGTACCGGCTGTGCATGGCGCACAGGTATTCACCGCAGAACCGGAGTTATAATTGTGGGTATGGCTAAGCCCGCCTTCAGGAAGAGGGTGAGTATGTGCAACCCCATTATGCGTATGAGTAACACCTTTACCCTGGTTCGGTCCCGCAGCAGTTTGTTGACCGAATGTATAGCGTCCATCCGTGCTTGAACAACTTGCTGCGAACAAGGCAGCAAATGAAATAGCTAGTAAGGGTTTTGCTTTGATATCCATAGAGTTACACCTGATTGTTAGTACACTGCTGCAAGTATAGCGCTTAACAGCGCTCTTGGCTAGGAGTTATCTAAAAAAAACACGTTATCAGTTGCTAGTCTTTTATAGACCTTATTTCAATAGATTATAGGGTAAAAAACACCTTTATAAGCAATAAATACACTGAGCAGAACAATTACCTCATTTTCGATGAAGACGATACCCATACTCCCCGGAACTCCCCGGAGCCATTTGTTGATTGTCCCAGGAGGCTGTCCGAAAACCAGGAAACTACTGCAAATCCCATGAGCCTCCTAGATGAAATAAAGATCATCCAGCAAACTATCAATAGAATCATAACGCCCATCTGGATGCTTTGCTATCATTCTGTCCAATACCTCCTGATAAGCTTCAATCTCCTTCGGAAGTCTGGGTATGGGTGCCAAAGCGTGCATTTTCATCAATCCTACCAGGCTACTGGCATGATAAGGTTTTTGCCCTGTCATCAGCTCATAGAACATCACCCCCAGGCTGTAAATTTCTGTTTGTACTGTACAGGCTTCCCCCCCGGCACGCTCCGGACTGACATAACTGGGCGTACAATAGACTTCACCCTCACTTAAATTCCCGGTTTTGATAAGCCAGTCTGACTCAATACCACAGTCAACCAACACCAATTCATTATTATCCCGAAACATAATATTGGAGGGCTTTAAGTCCCGGTGCAAAAGGTTCGCATTATGCAAGGTACCTACTGAAATCGCGATATCTTCAAACCAGCTCAGCTTTTGCTCCAGAGTGACTGCTTTCGACGCTGTTGAAAGTACTTCAGACAGACTGCCATTACCCAGATACTCCATGAGCAGATAAAAAGCATCTCCAGATAATCCAGTATGATATATATCCACCAAGCCTCCAAAGCCGATGGCTCGTATGGTGTCAACCGATTCTATAAAATCATGAATATGCTTATCCTGGAGATAAGTGATGCTGTAGTTGAAGCGCTTGATAACCGCTCGCTGCTTCTTTTTGTTCTCAGCCAGATACAACACAGCGTGATCGGTGACATGAATCAGACCAACAATCTTCCAGCCAGGCAAAAAGACTGGATACAATTTTAACACACAGTCCAGGTCACTCATTACTGACAGAGAAGGGTCTGAAAAAAAGGGAGCGTTATCATCCACACAGCTTTTCCGTATAAGACTTAAAGGGAACAAAAGCAAGGCTTGTCAATAATAGGTGAACTTTGTAAATCACAAACCTCATCAATGACATTAAAATGACATTCCCTACAACATTAGGGAGCCTCAGAATTAGGGAGCCTCAGACTTATTCAGAGTCTCCTTAAGGAGACGGATTGGTGCTAACGAAGGGAGTCCACTCCACTTGCTTAGCTTTTATTCAGCAATATATAAGCCAAGTATAGGCATGGATTCATGGTTTTTCATTGAAGTATTGCAAAAATAATCGTTTACTGGTCTCATACTGCCATGCAAGCCATGATCAAAACGCCTTTTCTATGGTCACTTCCTGGTCTCCCCGCTTAACCACAATAGCAATAGAAGCAGCGGAAGACAGCTCGTTCATAATCATGAGCCCCTTTGCCGGACTGTCCAGCTGAACACCATTAACCTGCGTCACAACATCACCTGGCCTTAACCCCAGCTTGCGAAACAGCTTGCGGTTTTTCCCCGGTGACAAGCGAAACCCGATAAGATTACCATCCTTGTCCTTGGCTTCTGTGATACTCGCAACTTCAAGAATCTTGTCCGGATTGTTGGCCAGTGCATCACGCAAGGCACCCAGATCATTTTCTGGTAGCTTGTTCGCCGCATCTTCAGCCGTAGCTCCGGTATCAACCCGAGGGGTATAAGCAGGTGGAGGAACAACTCTTGGCAAGTGCGCCCTGTTACCCGTACTAACCTTATCTTCCGGCAACAACAACTCTTCAAGCTTTCCGCCATGTTTCAGGATCACTTTTTTCGGCAGTATACGGTTAATCGACACACCAGGCTGGGGCTGTTGACCCTGTGTATAGATCTCCTGTTTTGCGCCTTTACCGGATGCAATAATGGCATAGCTTTGCTGTCCCTTTCTAGCAACAATTCCAAACAGTTCAAGGTTTAAACGGGTTACAGGCGGTGCCTCTGGCGTAACTTTTTTCGCCTTGTCAACCTCACCGAACAGGTGCTTGTTGGCCAGGTCTTTTCCATAATTTTCCGGAGTAGCTGCCTTATCTAAACGGGTCGAAGGTGTCATCGAGACCACCGGCAAGGGACTCTCCGGCGTGAAAAACAGCCAGAATAAAGTTGCCAGCAATAAACCTATCATCATAACCAGTACCGCTGTTATGATTCGCGGCAGCAGGTTTAGCACTTTATTGAAAGCCTCATTATGTGCCAATGCGCTTAATGTGTTCATCTGTAGTAGTCGTTATACCAGTTAATAAATTTCGCGATACCCTGATTGAGCGGGGTGCCGGGTTCATATCCAACATCCGCAACAAGTGCATCGACATCCGCATAGGTTGCCACCACATCACCCGCTTGCAGGGGTAACATATTCATCTTCGCTTTTATACCCAGGTGCTGCTCGATACAACGAATATAATCCAGTAATTCAACCGTATCATGGTTGCCTATATTATAAACTCTCCAGGGCGCTTTACTGCTTGC
Source organism: Thiotrichaceae bacterium (assembly GCA_015490895.1). GTDB lineage: Bacteria > Pseudomonadota > Gammaproteobacteria > Thiotrichales > Thiotrichaceae > HyVt-477. The sequence continues at coordinate 9,974 of WFWY01000096.1, forward strand.
CGGGCTGGGGGTTCTGGCATCCCACTGTGTATCTGGCTGGGCAGGCTTGTCCAGCACAGCAATCAGACCCTCGACAATATCATCAATATAGGTAAAGTCACGCCGGTGTTTCCCGTAATTGTAGACATCGATCGGCCTGCCTTCGGTAATCGCCCTGGCAAACTTGACAGGCGACATATCCGGACGCCCCCAGGGACCGTATACGGTAAAGAATCGCAACCCTGTTGTTGGTAAACCATACAAATGAGAATAGGTATGTGCCATCAGCTCATTAGCTTTTTTGGATGCCGCGTAAAGAGAAACCGGGTGATCCACACTATCTTGTACCGAAAAAGGCATGGATTCATTCGCACCATAGACGGAACTGGAAGAAGCATAAACCAGGTGCCTGACATCATGGTGCCGACAGCCTTCAAGGACATGTGCAAAACCCACCAGATTACTGTCTACATAGGCCAGAGGATTCTCAATAGAATATCGCACCCCAGCCTGTGCAGCCAGATTAATAACTTTATCCGGCTTTTCATCAGCAAAAAGCTGCTCCATGCTGGCTCGATTGGCCATATCTATTTTTTTGAACCTAAAGGCGCCCGCTGCAACCGTTGCTTGGCTAATTTCATCTTTGATATGACGCAAGCGGTCTTCTTTCAGCGATACATCATAATAATCGTTCAGAATATCAATGCCGACAACATCATCACCCCGTTTTAATAAGTAGATAGCCGCATGCATGCCAATAAAACCTGCAACCCCTGTTACCAGCACTTTCATCTACTTTTCACCTGCTATTCTTTTTTTTGTTTTTTTCATATCTATTCAATCCGTTTATTCAATCCGTTCTATTCAACCAATAATGCCGCCAGCTCCTTATATTTGGCTGCACTCTTGTCGATAATATCCTGAGGCAACATTGGACCTGGCGCTGTTTTATCCCAGTCCAGCGTCTCCAGGTAATCCCGGATAAACTGTTTATCGAATGACGGGGGACTCACGCCCGGATGGTACTGCTCTACCGGCCAGAAACGTGATGAATCCGGCGTTAGTACCTCATCAATCAAGACCAGCTGATTATCCGCATCCAGGCCAAACTCAAACTTGGTATCGGCAATAATAATGCCTTTCCCCAGAGCATAGTGTGCTGCTGCCTGATAAAGCTGTAGACTAATCTCTTTTACCTCGTTGGCCAATGGCTCTCCAAGTAGCTTCGTCATTTGCCGGAAGTCAATATTTTCATCGTGACCACCCACCTCTGCCTTGGTCGAAGGTGTAAAAACAGGTTCCGGCAACTGGCCCGCCAGCTGCAGACCAGTGGGCAGGTTAATCCCGCAAACTGACCCGGTTTGCTGGTAATCCTTCCACCCTGAACCAATTAAATAGCCTCGTACAATAGCTTCTACCGGCAGTGCTTTTAGTTTTTTTACGATAACACTCCGCCCTGTCAACAGGTTTTTTTCCTGCTCATCAAGTGGCAAATCATCAAGCGTCATTTCACTTAGCTGGTTGGGAACAATGTACGCCAGACGCTGAAACCAAAAGTCAGACACACGGGTAAGAATTCTACCTTTCTCCGGAACCGGCGTAGGCAAAACCACGTCGAATGCAGACAGCCTGTCCGTTGTTACAATCAACATATGATGATCATCAACATCATAAATGTCGCGCACTTTACCACGATGGATCAGAGACAAGTTGCTCAGTTGTGTTTCAAAAACAGCGGAGGTATTCAAGACCATATCCTAATGGAGGGCAACAAATAAGGCTATTGGCAGAATAAGCAGTTACCAATAGAGATAGACAAACGTATCGCGTATAATATCACCTTTTTTGAAAGTTAAAACCACTATGAGCAAACCAGTAATCGGGGTAGTAATGGGAAGCAATAGCGACTGGGCAGTCATGTCACAGGCGGTTGATTATCTCAAACACTTTGACATTGAGCATGAATACCGGGTGGTTTCTGCCCACCGCACCCCTGACCTCCTTTTTGAATATGCCAGTAATGCCAGAGCACGCGGCATTCAATGTATTATCGCTGGCGCAGGTGGTGCTGCCCACCTACCCGGTATGCTGGCCGCAAAAACAACACTTCCTGTGCTTGGTGTGCCAGTACCTTCGCGCTACCTGAAAGGCCAGGATTCCTTATTATCCATTGTGCAGATGCCTAAAGGCATTCCCGTTGCCACCTTTGCCATCGGCGAGGCAGGCGCTGCCAATGCCGCCCTGTTTGCTGTCTCTCTGCTGGCCAACCATAATGAATTGCTGGCTCAGCAACTCAATGACTTTCGTGAGCAACAACGCCAGCTTGCCATGAATATGGAACTTCCTCCCCGCTCATGATACGACCGGGTGCAACTATTGGGATGCTAGGTGGCGGTCAACTCGGCAGTATGTTTACCATTGCCGCCAAAAATCTGGGTTACCGTGTGATCGTACTGGAACCCGATGCCAGCAGCCCTGCCGGTCAGCTTGCTGATCAGCATATTATCGCAACTTACGATGATGAAACCGCCTTGCAGCAAATGGCCAGCCGTTGTGATGTCGTTACCACAGAGTTTGAAAATATTTCAGCGCCTGCCTTGAATACCCTGGCACAGCAGACACAGGTCCGACCTGGCCCGCAGGCAGTGGAAAAAGCACAAGACCGTATTGCCGAAAAAGCTTTTATCCGTCAATGTGGCTTGCTGACAGCACCTTATGGAATCATCACTACCAGCTCTGAAATAGCGACTGCCGTTGAGGAGATAACCTTTCCCTGTATTCTGAAAACAGCCCGCTTTGGCTATGATGGTAAGGGACAAGTCACCGTACATAACACGGAGGAGGTAAGAGAAGCTTTCCAGCATTTAAACAGCCAGCCCTGTGTACTGGAACAACGCATTGACTTAGATAGCGAAATATCTGTCATCCTGGGCAGGAACAGTAACGGCGAATCACGCTGTTTTCCGGTTGCAGAGAACAGCCATGTTAATGGCATCCTGCACAAAAGCCGGGTGCCTGCCAACATTCCAGACACTATCTGTCAGGCAGCACAAACTGCCGCAACCCGTATCGCCGACAAACTGGATTACATTGGCATATTGGCAGTGGAGTTTTTTATCTCCAGGCAGGGGGAGTTACTGGTCAATGAAATGGCACCCCGGACACACAATAGTGGCCACTATACACTGGATGCCTGCGTGACCTCACAATTTGAGCAACAGGTTCGCATGATTTGTGACTTGCCGTTTGGCAGCACGGATTTGTTAAGCCCGGTCGTGATGATCAACCTGTTAGGAGACCTATGGGGGAGAAACAGACCGCACTGGGAAGCCCTTTTCTCCGATCCATACAGCAAACTCCATCTGTATGGAAAAAGTGAAGCTCGCCCTGGCAGAAAGATGGGGCACTTCTGTACGCTGACAAACGACCTGGAGCATGCAGAGAAAACCGCAGACTCTATTTTTGAAAAACTGGCGGCACCGGATACAGCATCGTGCAAACACTCATAGAACAACTGCCAGTTATACATGTCGGCCTGTCCCTGTTGCTACTGCTCTTTGTAGTGTTTCGAACGGCAATATTGCTTAAAGACCCGGTACAGGCCTATTCAAAAAAAATGCTCGACCGTTTCTCCTTACTGGTTCTCGTCGTTTTTTTCAGCGGTATCGCACTGGGTTTTGTACTGAAAATACCCTTTAGTCACCCCTTTATACTGACAAAAATTATCGGCTTTCTAGCTTTTGTTGCCCTCAATCTGGTGGCATTCACTCCTGGCAGACAAAAACTCCCAGCGCTTTCCCTGGTGGCGGCAGCTATTATCCTCTTCATTCTGCTTTTCCTGGCTCCCCAATGAACAAGCAAATACACGAACAACTGAACGCGTTACGTGAAGATATCGCCTTTACCGAAACGCTGCGTGAACAGCCGCTAACCTTTCATAGCACCTGGGGGCTTTTTTCTCCCCGACAAATAGACGCTGGAACCCGACTATTGCTTGACTATATCCAGGTTCAACCAACAGATCACTGCCTGGATCTGGGATGTGGCTACGGAGCAATCGGCATTACCCTGGCAAAACTTGCCCCACAGGGACAAACTCTCATGGTTGATAAGGATTTTATCGCCATAGAATATGCCAATAAAAATATCATACTTAACAAGGCTCACAATGCCAATGCCCAACTCAGCAACGGTTTTCAGCATATTGACACCAACTTGCGTTTTGACCTGATCGCCTCCAATGTGCCAGCCAAAGTTGGCAAAGAAATGATGACGTTGCTACTTCATGATGCCAGGCATCACCTAAAACCCGGTGGGGAGATATATCTTGTCACGATCAATGGTTTACGTCAGTATATGAAACGCAACCTGAAAGATATTTTTGGTCATTATAAAAAACTCAAGCAAGGTCCCGGCTACACGGTTTCATATGCAAGGAGAGAAACATAAACATACACAGCGCGTTCTGCGAATATGTCACGATTGTGACCTGATTCAGGAAATACCGCCACTCAAGGCAGGTAAAACGGCACGTTGCATACGCTGTCACTCCATACTGGAAAGACACCGCACCAACTCACTTGATCGCAGCCTGGCACTAGCGCTTACGGGCATTATCCTTTTTATGCTCTCCAACCTGTTTCCGCTACTATCCCTGAAGGCCGGTGGTGTCGCTCTGGATTCAACCTTACTCTCTTCCAGCATTGAGCTCTTTCGTATTGATCGTCCACTTCTCTCGCTCCTTGTTTTTTTTACGACCATTCTATTTCCTGCACTCAGCCTGGCGGGCATGGTCTATGTTTTAGGCTCTGTCAAACTAGGTCACAATAGCCAATGGATTGGCCCCATTTTCCGGTTTTTACGCAGCACGGATGTCTGGGGCATGCTGGAAGTCTTTTTGCTGGCCATCATTGTTGCAGGTGTCAAACTGGGAGATCTTGCAGAAATTATACCGGGTATTTCATTATATTCATTCTTCGCACTCGTCATCATACTGGCACTATTAAGTTCAACGCTCGACCCCGATGATGTCTGGCAACACCAGGAGACGACGACATGAGCACCCTCTACAAAACAGGCCTGGAGGAAGGACTGCTGTGCTGCCCACATTGCAACCTTATCTCACGACTACCGGAGCAAAAAAACACAGCACCAAAAACACGTGCTCCAAACAACCGGCAACCACCATCCATTATCTGCCCACGCTGCGATGCGCTGTTACATACTCGCATACCCCATAGCCTCGCCAAGACTACGGCGCTCGTACTCGCTGCCACCTTCATGTATATTCCCGCCAATATCTTGCCTATCATGAATGTCACCTACCTGGGTTCAGGCCAAACCGATACTATCATGGGAGGCATTATCCACCTGTTCATGGAGGGCATGTGGCCACTGGCACTTATTGTCTTTGTCGCCAGTATCGTCGTCCCCCTGTTGAAACTACTGGTCATGGGAGGCCTTTTGCTGAGTGTAAAATTCGGTTCATGCTGGCGACCTGCTCAGCGCACCCACTTATTTCACATTACCGAATTTATTGGTCGCTGGTCGATGGTCGATATTTTTGTCCTCGCCATACTGGTTGCTCTGGTACAGTTTGGCAATATTGCCTCTGTCGATGCAGGACTGGGAGCATTATCATTTGCCGCCGTTGTTATACTTACCATGTTTGCCGCACACACCTTTGACCCTCGCTTGATATGGGACGCTATGGACAAAAAAAACCTGCACAAGCAGAAGGATACAACACATGGCTGACGCTTTGGAACATTTACCATTAGCACAAATAGAGGATGAGTCCCGCTTTTCCCTGATATGGGTTATTCCCCTGGTCGCCTTTCTCATTGGAGGCTGGCTGGTCTACAAGGTCTATAGTGAAAAAGGGGAAGTCATCACACTTACCTTCGAAAGTGCTGAGGGCATTGAAGTCAAGAAAACACCCATTCGCTATAAGGATGTCACCGTGGGTAAAGTTATTGACCTGCAACTGGACACCCAATTAAACAAGGTACTGGTAGATGCCGAGATTGTTCCTTTTATGGCTGCACACCTGGGGCCTGAGACCCGCTTCTGGATTGTCCGCCCCCGGGTTTCCGTACAAGGCGTTAGCGGCCTGACAACACTGTTATCTGGAATCTACATTGGTATGGATCCTGGCAAGGAAGGTGACGCCCTGAGTGTCTATGAAGGACTCGAAGCACCTCCCCGGGTCACTTCCTACACACATGGTAGTACCTTCACGCTACAGGCAGACAAGCTCGGATCACTGGATGTGGGCTCACCTGTCTATTATCGACAGATTAATGTTGGTGAAGTCGTCAAATATGAGCTCAATGAGGACAAGGACACGGTAGGTATTACTATTTTTATTAAAGAACCCTACAATAAAATTGTGCGCCGAAATTCCCTGTTCTGGAATATTAGTGGACTACAGGTTGAACTGTCCGGCTCGGGAGGAGTAAAAGTCAGGATGGAGTCACTTGCATCGTTACTGATCGGCGGTATTACCTTTGAAACACCCCAGACACTGAACCGCTCGCTCCCCATCAATGACGATACTGTTTTCCCGCTCTATGAAACCCGAGAGGCAGCCAAAGACAAAAATAAAGGTGATCGACTATTTTATGTGATGTATTTTGATGAAACCTTAAGGGGGCTCAGTATTGGTGCTCCGGTAGAGTACCGGGGCATTCCTATTGGCAAGGTGGAAGATATCCAGCTATCCATCGAAGAATTCAATGATGAGATTAAAATACCCATACTGATTTCTATCTATGCAGAAAAGCTATCTCTGGATGGAGACGTCGATGATGCCGCTGATATCATTACCAGCCTGGTGAAAAAAGGCATCCGAGGGCAATTAACCACTGCCAACCTACTCACAGGCGCACAGTTTATTTCCCTGGTTTTCCCCGATAATGCGGAGCAAAACCCCGGTGAGATCAAAGCGAGCAGTGAAAGCGGACTTGCCTATGCCGAGCTTCCTACAACCTCTGGACTCACTACGATGCTGGCACAAAGCGCCACTGAAATTATGCATGAAATTCATGGCGGAATTGTGGATGCACGTCGCCTTATCAACTCTCCCGACATGCGCTCATCTACCAGGGATATTGCAGCCATACTGGACAATGTCAGCAGCCTCCTCAAGGAAATCAAGCCTGAAATTGTTGCCTCTATTAGAGGCCTGTCAGCCACACTTAAAAATGCCGAGGCTATTTCCGGAAAGTTTAACCAGCAAGCCTTGCCGCTGGCAAAGCAGCTCAACTCCACACTAAAAAGACTGGATACAGCCCTTATTGAGGCTAAAAAGACCTTATCCAGTGCAGACACTGCACTCAACGAAGATTCGGGACTACAATATGAACTGCGTTTACTGATTGAAGAAGTCAGCGAAGCAGCGAATTCATTTACGGTGTTAGCCAACACCTTACAGCGCAAGCCCAACTCCGTTATTTTTGGAAAGTGAACACACCATGAAATCGTTATTATTGCTCTTTTTATTCGTACTACTCACGGCCTGCTCATCACTCGGTGGCGGTACTGACACGACCCGTTTTTATTCACTTTCAACACAAAGTGATAACGCATCCGTACCACCATCCCGTATCAGGCTGGGTATCGGCCCCGTCAAACTCCCCCATCAATTAAAACGTCCTCAAATTGTCACCCGAATTAATCAAAATGAGTTGCATGTTAACGAACAACATCAATGGGCGGGTTCATTGAAAGAAGATGTTACGCAAGTACTCTCTGACAACCTGGAGAGCCTGACGGGTACTGAGCAAATTGAAATTTTTCCATGGAAACGTCACTTCCGGCCACATTATCAAGTCCGAGTGCAAATTGAACAGTTTGACGGTGAACCCGGTAAAAATATTACCCTGAAAGCACGCTGGTGGTTACGCTCCCAAAACAGCAATACGGATAAACTGGCGAAAAAGTCTATCATCACTGTACCTGCCAAAGGAACTGACTTTTCCAGTTATGTCGCCGCGTTAAGTCAGGCGCTGGACAAGCTCTCGCGTGAAATAGCGCGACACATCAAAGCCCAATAATCTCAGCTCATGCTGCTCATGGGACATGCAGTAGCCTCCCTGGTTCACAGATCACAGACAACCTCCTGGCATTCTTTTTCATCACCAAGCAATAACGGCAACAAGCCTTCTGGCAAGGCAGCTTGCTGGTAATACATTGAGAATACCGGAACATCAACCAAACGCCTCAACTCTCCTGCATTTTGCATTTTGTTCTGTAGTTCCAAAGCGTTGTGCGGAGTATTGACGACCACTGCGACCATAGCCAGGTGGTATTGCCTGATCGCCAAAAGTGTCAAAAGCACATGATTAATACATCCCAACCTGTCCTCGGCTACCAATAAAACCGGCAAACCCAAAGCACTCGCCAAATCTGCATTCAAACCATCATTCACCAGAGGTGAAAAAAAGCCACCGGCTCCTTCAACATATAAAAATTCTGTACGGCAGACACCGAAGCAACACTGTTCAACCACACCATCCAGCGTCAAACGGCGCCCTTCCATGTCAGCAGCCCTGGCAGGAGAAACAGCGGCCTGTAAGCGGTTGGGACAGACCGAAAAAATATCATCATCACATCCAGCTGCCCGAGCCAACAAACCCGCATCTGTTTTTGTCAGATCGCCTTGCCAGCCTGATTCAACCGGTTTTCGGGGCACAACCGCCACACCACTTGCACGGCAACTCTGGATAATTTGTTGTCCAAGCCAGGTCTTACCAACCCCTGTGTCGGTTCCCGTCACAAAAAGGCCCCGTTGTCGTTGTTGTACGCCTTGCTGCATTCACCCTCACCTTGACAATCTAATAAATTTTGAGATTATCATACCTCAGACCATCTTGAGCAACTCCCATCCATGCGCCTTCCACGCTTTTTTCAAGCCGGCTCCATTCAGACCGGAGAAGCCCTGCTGCTTTCTACGGAGAATGTGCGCCATGCCATCCAGGTGATGCGCCTTAGACCCAATGATTTACTCATTATCTTTAATGGGGAAGGTGGTGAATACACCGCCAGAATCTGCACCGCCACAAAACGCTCGGCCGAAGTGGAAATACTTTCCTATGATCCGGTCAATCGTGAGTCTCCTCTCAACATCCAGCTCGCTTGCGCCCTTATCAAGCCGGATAAAATGGATATAACCATCCAAAAAGCAGTTGAGCTCGGTGTGACACACATCCAGCCCCTTTTAACTGAACGTAGTGTTATCCAGATAAAAGCGACAAGGCTGGAAAAAAAGCTTCGCCACTGGAAGGCAATTATCAAAAATGCCTGTGAACAATGTGGACGAACCAGAATCCCGGATATTTCTTCCCCTGTCAGGCTGCAACACTACCTGCTAAATCCACCCTCCGGCTTGCGACTGGCCATGTCTCCTACTGCTAAAAAAACCGTTCAGCATATTAAAAAATGTCGTCAGCCCTCATCTATTGAAATTCTCATTGGACCCGAAGGTGGTTTTAGCGAGACTGAAACCGATCTCATTGAAAAAGATAAACACACTCTGCTACTTTCTTTTGGTCCCCGAATATTACGAGCAGAAACAGCCGCTATTGCCTCTCTAGTACTACTCCAGAGCACACTGGGGGATATTCGATAAGCTAACAGCAGACAATAAAACATATTTGTGCCCCTTTCATAGTAAACACCTTGAACATTGCCTATATTCTATGCTCTAATTACAGGAAGATTTTAAATATGAACGATATGACCTAGCATCAACCGAATCACTCTGAAAACAACTCTAAATAGGGGACAAATTATGAAATACAAAAAAACATCCACACTATTAATCGCAGGCTTACTATCACTTGTAGCAGTCAATGCAAGCGCCGGTACCGTTACCCTCGCCAAGGGATCCAAGGTTACAGTTAATGGAAAAACTGTACCTGCCAATACCACTGTTAAAGCAGGGGATAAAATTAAGGCTGTGATGGGAAGTGCTGTAGTAAGCTATGGAAAGTGCCGAACAGCAATTAAAAAAGGACAATATATTATAATCCCTAAAACCAATGCCTGTGCAGCAATCTTGGGTACCGGTGGCGCCGCAGCAGCAGGAAGTGCCGCAGCAGCAGGAAGCGCCGCAGCAGCAGGTGGCGCACTAGCAGCAGGAACAGCGCTAAAAGTAGGAGCAGCTCTATTAGCAGCTGGAGCGGCAGCCAGCGCCATTAGCAACGACAACAATTCAACTAGCCCTGATTAAACACTGCAAGGTTTTATACCCTGAAAAGACCCTTCGACTCATGCGACAGGGTCTTTTTTGCTTAGAAATCTCCCTATAGAGCAACTGTTAGCTCCATTTTAAGTAAAAACTGAAGTAACTACTTCAGCCTAATCTGTAACTGAACAGCTCTATCCATCAAGAAGCCCCGCCAGGCTTAATCAGAGTTTCCCCTGACACGCACCCAAAAAAGGGACTCCAGGATGTCAAATAAGACCTTAAACCTCACAGAGCCTTTATACCAATACCTTCTGAATCACTCCTTGCGTGAACCTGATGTTATGCGGCAGCTGAGGGAAACAACAGCCAGGCTCCCTGAATGCAATATGCAAATAGCTCCCGAACAAGCACAATTCATGCAGCTTTTGATTCGTCTGGGCAACGCCAGACTGGCTATTGAAATTGGCACGTTCACTGGTTACAGCGCCCTGGCAATGGCCATCGCACTACCTGATAACGGTCAGCTGGTTTGCTGCGACCTTAGCCAAGACTGGATGGAAATTGGAAAGCCCTACTGGCAAACAGCTGGCGTTGCTCATAAAATAGACTTCCATCAAGGGGATGCCCTGAACACGCTGAAAAAATTAGTTGCTGATGGAAAGCAGGAACAGTTTGACCTGGCTTTCATTGACGCAGACAAAGAAAACTATCGTCACTATTATGAATACTGCCTGCAACTGGTCAAACCGGGCGGCTTAATCCTTATTGACAATACACTCTGGGATGGCGCGGTCATTGACAAAAAGAATCAGCAGCGGAGCACACGAGCCATTCGTGACTTTAATACCTTTGTACATACAGATCCGCGTATTTATTTAAGCCAGATTCCTGTTGCTGACGGATTAACATTGGCACTTCGAAAAAGCCAGCTGGACACACCATGAACAGCGCTTCATTATGCCCTCTCACTACTCTCGAAAGTGAATAACTCCCAACAAGCAGTAAGTAACACCCATGACGTCAGACATCCTCAGGCTATTAGCTAGAAATTCATTCATACCGACCGGTATGAATGTGCTATGCTATTGCTTAAGGAGATTCTGATCAAGCCTGAATGAAATTTTTCGATGGATGGAATTGTTCAGTTTTTGCTTAAAAATAGAGCTAATCGTTGTTCTATTTAAGGAGGCTCTTTCTATGAATATGAATACAAAAAACAGTACACCCTGGTGGTATCTCTGGTCATGCTCAAAATGCCAGCCCCAGGTCAACACATCCACAGAAACCCGTGTAAAAATCATGCAAGCTGCTTTTACAGAAATTCACCGCGTCGGGTTTCAGGCTGCCAGCCTTCAAAACATACTGAAAAATACGGGTCTGACCAAA
>WFWY01000097.1 GCA_015490895.1 Thiotrichaceae bacterium
AAAATGGGCGATTCTAGCTTCGAGAAAACCACTCACGACTTATTCAGAGTCTCCTTAAGGCAAACTGAACAATTCTATCCTGTACCCTGTTCAAAAAATTCAGATTGATTTAAGGCTTCCTGGCTATTCTTTTTCTGTCACCTCTCTACCTGCGTGTTAGTCCAGAAGGCTGTCCCGGGAGAATATTATTTCAATAAAAGGAATACATCATGTCAAAAAAACAGGTAAAAGTATGGGATCCTCTCGTAAGAATCTTTCACTGGTCACTGGTTTTATTTTTTGTTATTGCCTATTTGACAGGTGAGGATGAAAGTCAGCTACATATCTATACAGGGTACGTGGTTTTGGGGCTTGTTGTATGGCGCATTCTATGGGGCTTTATCGGCACACAATATGCCCGGTTCAGCCAGTTTGTTTATCGACCCAAAACTGTCATGGCCTATTTGCATAGTCTGCTTGCTGCCCGACCAGCACACTATTTGGGACATAACCCGGCGGGTGGCTATATGATTATTGCCTTGCTCTTTATGCTTCTGGTCACCACACTTACAGGGCTTAAGGTATATGGTGTCGAAGGATACGGCCCCCTGGCCACCTCAACCTACGACCCCCCTGTGACACTGATTTCATCTGCACAAGCGGATGATGATGATCACAATGCTACTAAAGAGCACAAGGTAGACGAAGCACTCGAAGAATTTTGGGAGGAAATCCATGAATTTGCTTCCAATCTGACTGTTTTGCTGATTATCATCCATATTTTGGGCGTCACTGTTTCCAGCCGCATAGATCGTGAAAACCTGGTCAAGGCCATGGTGACCGGAAAAAAACAGGTGGACGAATAAGCTACTCTCCTCCTGTGTTTACAGGTGCCGGTGGTTATTCATATGGCAGGGTTAAAGTGGTGAAGTATTAGGATCAAGCAAGGGGAGACTCAGCTCAGCCTGTGCTTCCAGAAGACATGTCCGAATAAATCCGGGCTTTCTTAGCGCCGGGTTGTTCGGGAAAATAAAAATAACCAGCTAAATATAGCAGATACCAGCGCCCCAAACAGGGACATCAACAAACCTGTCGTTCTTTGTAACACTCGAACACTACGCAGTGCAGCCCGCCCCACCAGGCTTAGCAAGCCCCTTGATAAATGCCTGTGTTGTTGGGTGAATTTCTCCAAACGCCTCAGGTCGTCACTATTTTCTACATAACGCAGCATGTGCAAGGTATCAGTTAACGAGGTATTACGACGGATCATATCGACATTTTTCGCTAACCGCTGCAAGGGCTGTAAGGCAGCAGGGTGAAAAGACTTTTGAGCTATTTTTCGAATATCAGTGAGGTTGCTGCTTTGTCTTATATTTTGCCGAAACAGTTTCCAGTCAAAGACCTTTCCCGACAGTCTTAACAACTCTTTGCTAAAACGCGTTGTCAGACGACCCGTCTTTGCGGCCAGTTTAAAAAGTGAGGTGCCTGCCTTAGCAAAAGAAGCTGTCCCCGCCGAGCCATAGGTAACCGCTGTTAAACCAATCCCCACACCTGCCAGCCCCACGATGAGTTGATTGACTTCTCCACCTGCGTCGTAAATTTGATATTGCCCGTACAGGTCCCTCACATCACCAATAACGGTAAAATCTGAGGCCATCGCACCACTAATACCTGCGGCATCACTACCCTTCCCGGTTAGAAATCCACTTGAAAAATTACCTATGCCTTTTTTTATTTTACGCAGCTGTGTATCTCGCTCCTGAATATACTGGTTGTAATAATCATAATGCAGAGGGTAGCCATAACGCTCGCCAATAGCAAGGTAGAGCCTGGCATCTTCCAGACGGTCTTCATTAATCGCACGCCCTACCTGTTCGCTGAGCTGCTCCGGTGATACCTGTGCATAAAGCAGCTGTCCAACATCCGTCAACTGGCTTTGATAATCCCAGTAAGTTAGAAATTTAAAACCACTATAGGCAAAGCCGGATAATGAGAGTAAAAGTAGCAATGTTCGAAGCATTGGCTTTCCTTACAATTACTGGACAAAGCATGCATGTTTCGTCTCAATCTGTTGGTTTATCTTGTCTCTCTGTGGCCTTCTTTTTTACTTCTTTGCTGCTTTATCCTGCCCGCCTTGCTCTCTTCCAATAGCTCTTAAACAAGCGAATAATGTAGCTATTAGACTCCACTTCATCATTTAGGACATACTCTATGACATTAACATTTTCGGTTGTCCAGTGCATCAGGCGATCAGACTGGTCAGTACCACACATCAATATCCGGTCTCCATTTTGCAATAAGCGATCATCTTCTGGCAGCATAACGTTGCCCTTACCTCTTTTCAGAAAGAGCGGCAAGGCATCCAGATTCTTGTCCCTGTTCCTGGGATCACGCAGCAAGTCTGAAATAAAGACGGATTCACTGGTTACTTTGCCATGTAAAGCAGGTGTTGCTTCTTTACAAATCAATATTTCCCACAGCTTGGGGACTTCATCATTCACCACTCCTATAATCCGACTCACCAGCATATTGGCCTTGTGATCCTTGAAACGTATCGCAATTCTCAAAAAATCACCCAGCAAGGGAGTACGAATCAGAGCGAACATTTTATGTGCAACCGCCTCCCCGCGTTGCAGCACCAAATCCAGCCCTGCCGCTTTAAAAATAGCATCATTTTGGTGTTCACTCTGGCGGGCAACCGTAAATATCTCCGGGTTTAACTCAAGTGCTGTCATTAATGTAGACAGGTTATTGGGATCATTGTCCGTTCCGGCAATAATTCCCACCGCGTCTTCGACGGCGGCTTTTTTCAGGCTAACCGCTTCAGTGGGACTTCCCAGTACACTACCCGATGGGACATCACGCTTGTTAATATCCGCTTCAATAACCCGAATAGGTACGCCAATCTCACTGAGCTTGTTGTAAACAGCTTTTCCAAAACGGCCATAACCACAAAGAATCCAGTGCCCTTTCCTGATAAAAAATGGATCAACCAGACTCTCTCCCGGTTTGCCTGACAGCCATTCGAACAGGATATAGAGGGAGGGTGACTTAATCAGTAACGAGAGTGCATCGGCAAAGGTTTCAAATGGATTAATAACCTCGTTAGCCCCAAAAGAAAGGATATTCTTTTGCATCGCCTGGCTATCTGCCCGGGCAATAAAGCGTGCTTTGGGATTGAGCAACTGTACCGTAATTGCAACGGAGAGATTAGTCGCCTCTTCTGTTGCCAAAGCAACCACACCTTTACACCAACGTCGCTGAATACCTGCATCCAGTAATATTTCAGCCCGTGATGCATCAGCAACGACCCCAAGGCTGGGAACCAGCAGATCCGCCACTTCAAGCTCATTAACCATTTCCTCATCTCTATCAATGACGATCGAGCGTATGTTTTCACTTGATAAAGCCTGTACCAGCTGACTACCTGTATCACCGTAACCACAAACGATATAGTAAGGCTCCCGCAGCACCCCTACCTTACGAGCAAACTTGCTATGTTTTAGCAGCCTTTTGAAGGCAGGATCTTGCAATACGGTCAACAGGGAACCGATTCCGTATAACCAGGTAATGACTGTTGCGTAGATAGCCAGAAGTGTCCAGGCCCGCTGGGCATTACTAAAGTTATCACCCATTTCACCAAAGCCAATCGTCGTACCGGTATAGCTAACAAAATAAAAAGCATCGAAAAAGGACATACCCTTGTGGCTGTCCTCACCGGGAATGATCACAAAACCCACCACGAATA
Organism: Thiotrichaceae bacterium; assembly: GCA_015490895.1. GTDB lineage: Bacteria > Pseudomonadota > Gammaproteobacteria > Thiotrichales > Thiotrichaceae > HyVt-477. The sequence continues at coordinate 3,728 of WFWY01000097.1, forward strand.
TGGCATACACTACGATGAGGGCTATCAGGGGAGACCTCAAGCGTCGTAACAGGATATAGATGATGCTGGGCATATCAGGACACCGTCCGGAAGTTATAAAACCGGCTTAACGTCTTACACTGAGTGTCTCGGCGACAAGAAGTACCACAGACGTAATATTGGCTAAAAAGGCACCGCCAGATAATGATACAACGATAGGTAGCCAGTCTGCACCTCCCACTGTTTCAAAGACGTGTTCACTCAGACCCCAAATGATCGCTGCCGCCACCAGTTGAATGACTGCCACCAGACTGGTAGCGAGAAAAACAGCTCCCAGGTGAGTTCTATCGCCAAACTTTAGCACTGTTGCAATCAGGTTGACCACGATGGCTGCAAACAGCTCGTATTCACTATGATGCGAGACTTCATCCATACCACCGATAAAAAAACCGAAATTCAGCGTCATGGCAAATACAATAAAAAAAGCGAAGATGACCTTTTCTGAATTCATTCCATACTCCTTGCTTGACTATCACTGTTAAGGAGACTCTGAACAAGTCCCAATCGTTTTCCTGAGGCTGAAATATCGCCATTTTTCGCTATAAAAGTGACCAATAGAATGACTATTGCTAACATTTCTATCAAAAAACTGACGCATTTCATTTCACAGGAAATTCGACCGGACTTAATCAGAGCCTCCTGATGTAATAGCACTGATAATGGCACCAGAACCTCATCAAAGTGACGATGCCAGGGTAACCCTATTTTAGGCCTTGGGTAGTGTAACACCCTGTTGCCCCTGATATTTACCCCCTCTATCTCGATAAGAGGTCTCACACACCTCATCTGACTCGAAAAAGAGCATTTGTGCCACACCCTCATTAGCATAAATTTTTGCTGGCAATGGGGTTGTATTGGAAAATTCCAGCGTAACATGCCCCTCCCACTCTGGCTCCAGTGGAGTCACATTGACGATAATACCGCAACGTGCGTAAGTAGACTTGCCCAGGCATATCGTTAATACACTTCGGGGGATTCTAAAAAATTCGACTGTCCGTGCCAGAGCAAAAGAATTCGGCGGAATAATACAAACATCCGATTGAATATCAACAAAGCTATCCTCATCAAACCCTTTGGGATCTACAATAGCTGAATTAATGTTGGTGAAAATCTTGAATTCATTGGCACAGCGAACATCATAGCCGTAGCTGGAAGTACCATAGGAAACAATTTTTTCCTGATTACGCTGGCGAACCTGACCCGGTTCAAACGGTTCAATCATGCCTTGCCCGGCCATGCGCCTGATCCAGGCATCCGATTTAATACTCACTAATAACTTCCTACTCTGCCAACGCGCTTAAAAGGAATATTCAGCAAAGGGAACTGTGTATTACCACTCAGGTCATACGTTAACTGCCGGTTTTTAACCAGCCCTGGTAATGTTTGTAACAAACTGGTGAACTGTATGTTCACCGGAATCTCGATAATCCGGTCTTCATGGGAAGTGATCGTCAAATTTTTCTGCACAGCACCTTCAGCCACCTTGAGGTTATTGAGCAACAAATTATAATTCAGACCCCGCAGGGGCAAACTGTAAGGGTTGGGATTCACGACCCGTAAAGCGATAATGGCCTTGCCCTGTGTCAACGAAACATCCGCCAGTCGTACACCATAAACACTAATTTTAGGGGGCTCTGCAACCCCTTTTATCCCCCCCGTGCAGGAAGCTAATGTCAGCAATACGCTAATCAGGAATATTATTTTTTTCATAAGGAATATTTGCTCGTCTATGTGTTAATTTGGCATCAAACAGGTATCTCACCATGCGATACAGGTTCTTGTGCCACGCCACTAATAGCTGATAGTTATATCATGTTAAATCAAATTTTTCAGCCAATACCTTGGCAGCTGAGACACTGGCATTCTTTCTCAGACACTGATGCAATTCGGTGAAACGTTGCTCCAGCAGTTGTTTTTCTTCACCACTCAAATGCAACATTTTTCTGACTGCTGCTGTCAGGTTGTCAACCGTCACCGCCTCCTGAATGAATTCTGGCACCAGTTCCTGATTTGCCAGGTTATTGGGCAAGGTATAGTAGGTCACATTAAGTCCGGCAAAACGCCGAATCAGCCAGACACTAAGGGCTGACAGTTTGCCTGCAGCAACCATGGGTCGCCCGACAAACATGCCCTCCAGTACAGCCGTTCCTGAGGCCATTAAAATTACATCGGCAGCAGCCATTACCTGCCGGGACTGACCGGCAACCAACTGAATATTCAACGCTGGTGCAAGTAGCTTGCAGCGTTCGGCAAAGGCCTGATGCAGGGATTCGTTCACCATGGGAGCAACCAGCACCAGGTTGCTATTTTCTGCACACAAACGCCTGGCAGTTAAAAGAAAGTCATCAGCCAGATATCTGATTTCTGAGTGACGACTTCCCGGCAAGATAGCAAGCACCGTTGCATCAGGCGCTATCCCCAGTGT
>WFWY01000098.1 GCA_015490895.1 Thiotrichaceae bacterium
CCAACCAGGAAGTGAGTAGTGTCATGACCGGCAACAAAGGCTGGAAAAGTCAGGGACTGGGTGATACCGGAGAGTCCTATATCGTTGGTACTGACCACCTGATGCGATCCGATGCCCGTTTGCTGTTCGAGACAGAGACAACTTCCGCTGAAAAACATTCATGCTATGCCGTTAAAAAAACGGCTGGCGGCTTGCAAGTAGGCGGTCCATCGGCACAAAAAATATGTGACCTGAAAACCTCAGTGCTTTTGCAACAGGTAGAAACCCCAGTGGTTGATAAAGCCCTGAACGGACAGAAAGGAACTGAAAAAATTATCTCTTATTCTGGTAAGAAAGCTCTTGCAGCATACTCCCCATTGCAACTTGGTGATCTCAAGTTTGCCATTATCTCGCAGATTGATCTGGATGAGGCCAATAAGCCAATACACGCTTTTCAGAAAGAGCTTGGTATTTCCACGGTCATTCTGGCCAGTATCATCACTTTTCTTGCCATGCTGTTGGCTCACTTTTTTACCAAACCCATTGCAATACTCATGCAGGGTGTCCGGAAATTAAGTCGAGGTAATGCAGATATTCATATCAAACTGAACAGGGAAGATGAATATGGAGAATTAGCCCGGGTGATGAACAATACCGGCAAACTCATTCGTCAGCAACAAAAGGAAATCAAACGTAAGGAGCTGGAAAACAAGACATTATTGCTCAATATTTTGCCAGAAAAAGTAGCTCAGCAGCTGGAACATGGAGAAACTAAAATCTCAGAAAAAGTGAGTAATGTCTCGGTGGTGTACACGACACTGCGTGGTTTTTCCGAAAATCTTGACACGATGAAGCCCGAGCAGGCTATTACGCTGCTCAATGATCTGATCGAAGCGTTTGATATCGCTGCGGAAAAATATGACATTGAAAAAGTAAAAACAATTGGTGATAGCTACCTGGCCGCCTGTGGACTGAACGTCAGCCGCCTGGATCACGCTAATCGATGTGTTCAATTTGGGCAGGAACTGTTGGATATAGTGCAAACATTTAATCATCGACAGGGCACCCGGCTCGCCTTACGAGTAGGTATTCATTCTGGCAGTGTACTGGCCGGAGTCGTCGGCAAGCGCAACTTCGCCTATGACTTATGGGGGGAAACGGTCAATATTGCCGGCCGAATCCGTTTCGAAGCGCCTCTGGATTCACTGGTTGTTACAGAAGAAGTCTATACCCGTCTTGCTGATAAAAGTATTTTCGATAACCAGAAAACACTAGCCACCCAGGGGATGGGGGAACTGGAAATCTGGGTATATAGCAAGGAGAGTCCTGCTGACGTAACACGCCCTGCCGTCCCTGTCCAACACGTTTAACAGGAGCGACGGGTGAATCTCGATTTCTCTCAAGGCTGGCTTTCCTGGGGTCTGGCACTCATTATAGGATTTCCTCTGATTGTTGTACTCATTGGGGAAATTACTCATCATCTGGAAAAAAACCGTACCGCCTCTCTGACAGAATGGGTGCATGTTTTTCGCTTCATTCAACGCTTTGTTTTACCGCAGCTGGTACTCCTGCTTATCATGACCAAGGTGCTGGAGTTAACGACCAGCAATGTACTGGTCAAACTGGTTGAAACATTGCTGTGGGTCTTCATTATCTATCTTGCCATTTCAGTGGTGAACCTGTTGCTGTTCTCAGATACAGGGGAAAGCAAGTGGAAAATAAAGGCTCCCAAGCTCCTGTTGGATTTTACTCGTGTGATTGTAGTTGCCGTAGGAACAGCCATCGTGCTGTCTTCAGTGTGGGGGTTTGAACTAGGAAAGATGCTGGCCGCTCTCGGCGTAGGCTCAATCGTTCTCGGTCTTGCCCTGCAAGATACGCTCAGCTCCCTGCTTTCAGGCTTTTCGCTCATTTCATCGCGTCAATTCAAAGAAGGAGACTGGCTGGAAGTGGGTGATCACATCGGCAAGGTGATTAATATTAGCTGGCGCAGTGTTACATTGCTCAACCGTGACGAAGATATTGTCCTGCTTCCTAACTCTGAGCTGGCTAATGGGAAATTTGTCAATTTTTCCAGCCCCTATCCGCGGCATATTGAACGCATTAATTTTGATTTTTCTTTTGATGATGCACCCTACAAGGTCAAACAGACACTGACTGAAGCAGCCATTAAAACCGCAGGCATATTGGACGATCCCTCACCGGATGTGATCCTGGTTTCCTATGATGAGTTTTCAGTACGTCATCAGATCAGCTTTCACATCGAAGATTATACGGATCTGCCTCAAATCAGAAACCGGTTTATGTCCAGCATCTGGTATGCCGCACAAAGAGCGGGCATCACTTTCCCAACCCGTGCACATGAGGTTATGCTCATGGAAGCCAAATCGGAGTCCGAACCCAGCTATATTCGTTACCTCGAAATCCTGCAGGACTCACCTCTATTCCGGGGTAAAAACATGGACCTGTTAACAAAAATGGCCAAGCGTAGTCACTTGCAACACTATGGCACCCATGAACTGGCATCACAACAGGGCTATCATTCTGCAGGCTTTTTTTTGCTACTCAGTGGAACCGCAAAAGAAATCTATACCGATAAGACTGGCAAAGTACATACCATTCGAACCTTGCGACCGGGAGACTTTTTTGGTTTGGTTAGCCTGGTAAAAGATGAAGCAGACCGTACAAGTGTACACATAACCCAAGATGCGGAAGTACTACATATTGAAGAAGAGCATACTCATCAACTCTTCGAAAAAGAGCCTGAGTTATCCACAACAGTGGAACAAATTATCGCAGCAGCTAATAAAGAACTGGATGCGATAGAGTCCAGAAATAAATAATAGAAACTGTGTAACCCCTGTATAATTGGTACTTTTATTACATAACAGGATCACGTTATGACAAGCATAGGCACCCCGCTTTCCCCTACAGCTACCCGTGTACTGTTTTGTGGTGGTGGTGAACTGGGCAAGGAAGTGACCATTGAGTTACAGCGCCTGGGCGTTGAAGTGGTTGTCGTTGATCGCTATGACAATGCGCCCGCTATGCAGGTAGCACATCGTAGTTATACTCTTCCCATGCTGGATGGTACCGCCCTTCGTGCTGTCATTGAGCAGGAGAATCCCGATTATATCGTCCCGGAGATAGAAGCCATCGCGACAGACACACTCGTCACACTGGAACAGGAGGGATATACCGTCATACCCACAGCAAATGCTGCCAGGCTGACGATGAACCGCGAAGGTATTCGGCGGCTGGCAGCCGAAGAGCTGGATATCAGCACATCACCCTACCGTTTTGCGGACACCCAGGCGACCTTTGAAGCAGCAGTAAAAGCCATTGGTCTTCCCTGTGTGGTGAAACCGATCATGAGCTCCTCAGGCAAGGGACAAAGCACAGTTCACCACCCTGATGAAATGACCAGGGCCTGGCACTACTCCCAGCAAGGCAGTCGAACCGGTGCAGGAAGAGTGATTATCGAAGGTTTCGTGGATTTCGACTACGAAATCACCCTGCTTACCGTACGTCATTCTGAAGGTGTGCATTATTGTGAACCTGTCGGTCATGTGCAGGTCAATGGCGATTACCGCCAATCCTGGCAGCCCCAGCCAATGATGGAATCTGCATTGCAAAAAGCTCGTGAAATAGCAAAGAAAATAACAACAGCGCTGGGTGGGCGTGGCATTTTTGGTGTAGAGCTATTTGTTAAAGGTGATGAAGTGATTTTTAGTGAGGTTTCGCCACGTCCACATGATACAGGTATGGTTACCATGATTTCACAGGACTTGTCACAATTTGCCTTGCATGCCAGAGCAATCCTGGGTCTACCCATTCCCAATATTCACTTTCATGGCCCGGCTGCAAGCAGTGTTGTTTTAGCACAAGGCAACTCCAGCCAGCCCTGCTTTTCAGGACTCGAACAGGCATTGCAAGCACCCAACACCCAGTTGCGTTTATTCGGCAAGCCCGAAGTAAAAGGTCAGCGCCGAATGGGGGTCGTGCTGGCTCGGGATGAAACCATCGAAGCTGCTATTGAAAAGGCAGTTAAGGCATCAGAGGCGATAAACATCAAGCTGTAAAACCGCTCACGACTTGATCAGAGTCTCCTTAAAAACTGTGTTCATTTTCTCGCGGCCTTCTTTTCTGAAGAGGTTACGAACAAAAATGAGCTAGTTTATAACACGAGCGAGCTTTATAATAAATGATCAAAAAATAAGATTCTGTTATAATTAAACAGAATCGACTGAAGATCCGGTATTCACCTACACCACGGGCAACAATCAAAGAGACTCCCAATGACAGACAACACAACCCTGATCACCTCCGTAGTAAAGCGGTACCTCGTTCCCCTGTGTATCTTTTTCCTGATGATAATGGATGTACAGGCGATAACAACGGAAGCCGAAAGCGCCAGCAACAAGGCAGTAGATAAAAAAAATGCCGCCTCTGCCATCGTCAAGGAATCTATCGTGAAAATTTACACGGTTGCCAACCAACCCGATTATCAGGAGCCCTGGAATACCTCTACGGCACAGTTCAGTGGTTCTGGCAGTATTATTACAGGCAACAAAATTCTCACCAATGCACATGTGATTGCTGATAATACTTTTCTGGAAGTTAAACGTTACGGTCAAACAAAACGTTATAGTGCCAGCGTTGAAAGTGTCTCACACGATGCAGACCTGGCGCTTTTGACTGTAAAAGATCCCGAATTTTTCGAAGGCGCTACCCCTTTGGAACTGGGAGAATTACCGATCACTCAGGAAGAAGTGGTCGTTTATGGATTTCCTACAGGGGGTGATACCTTAAGTGTCACAAAAGGCGTTGTTTCACGTATAGAGCATCAACAATATGCACATAGCAGTGAATACATGCTGTCTGTACAAATAGATGCTGCCATTAACCCTGGTAATAGCGGTGGCCCTGTACTCTCTCGGGGGAAAATTGCTGGCGTTGTTATGCAGGGTCTACGTGGTGCTGACAATATAGGTTACATGGTTCCTTCACCCGTTGTCCGTCATTTTTTCGACGATATAAAGGATGGCAAATATGATGGCTTTCCAGATCTTGGCATTATTGTGCAGGACATGGAAAATCCTGCATCCCGCAAAAAATTCAAGTTATCAGATGATCAAACGGGTGTATTGGCTTACAAGGTTCTTTTTAATTCACCTGCAAAAAACATTATTCAGCCAGGTGATATTTTAACGGCTATAGATGGGCATACTATCGCCAATGATGGTACCGTCGAGTTCCGACCCAAGGAGTTTACTTCTTTTGGCTATTATATTGATAACCATCAGATTGGCGATACTCTCAGCCTGGAAATTATCCGTGACTCCACTGCCATGAAAAAAGAAATTACGCTCTCTACGACCAGTAAGGACTTCTGGTTGGTACAGCGTGAAAAATATGATGCCTTCCCCAGCTACTTTATTTTTGGTGGCTTTGTCTTTACCCCTGTCACCAAAAACTATATTAATGCAGGTATGTCCTTTTTTGGAGGAGGTGGTGAACTGGGTGAACTGTTATACGAATGGCCCAGCGAGGATCGTAGCGAAGCAGTCGTTGTATCGCAAGTTTTGGCATCCGACACCAATAAAGGCTATCACGAGCTGTACGACTGGGTTGTTGAAAAAATAAATGGTAAAAAGTTCAAGGACTTTACCGAATTTTACATCACTATGGCCTCAACAGAGAGTGAGTTTATTACACTGGAAGATAAAGATGGCTATAAAGTGATTATTGACCGACTGGCATCAGAAAAAGAAAACAAAATGATACTGGAACGCTACCACATCGACTCTGCACGCTCCAGGGATCTGGACAACTTGCTTAACAGCAAAACTCAACACGCCGATACACAACAACCTGCCACAACCAGACCTGTTGTTGAGCAAGAGAAAAAGCCCGTCCAAACTGACAAACAGGAAGTCGTAGATGACGAACATGACGTCGAGGCTTCAGAGACTGGCCTGGATGAGAGTAAAAAAACGAAAAGCACACTCATGCTTTAAGGAGGCTCTGATTTAAATCACCCTACCCTCTCCAACCGAAAACTTCAGGTTAATCAATGACTGAACTTTGTGGAGGAAACTAAATCTGACCATGGAAGCTGGACTCCAATAAAGGCTGCCAGAAGTCAGAGACTCTTATTCATGGTTTATCGTAAAGAAATTGATGGCTTGCGTGCACTTGCCGTCATCCCCGTAATCCTTTTTCATGCAGGGCTGGGAGTGAGCGGCGGATATGTGGGTGTTGATATCTTTTTTGTTATTAGTGGATATCTCATCACCTCTATTATTCTCCGGGAGCTCACAGCTGGTACCTTTTCCCTGATCCACTTTTATGAAAGACGTATACGCAGAATTCTTCCCGCCCTGTTTTTTGTAATCTTTGTCTGCCTGCCCTTCGCCTGGCTCTGGTTATTGCCGCATGAACTAAAAAGTTTTGCCGAAAGTGTTGTTGCCGTTGTCCTGTTTTCGTCTAATATCCTGTTCTGGCAGGAAAGTGAATACTTTGCCACCGGTGCAGAGTATATACCGTTACTCCACACCTGGAGTCTGGCAGTAGAGGAGCAGTACTATGTCATTTACCCCTTACTCATGCTATTGCTCTGGCGCTTTGGCAGGTACTGGCTGGTAGCACTGATTCTATTAACAGGCCTGTTAAGCCTGGGTTTATCAGAATGGGGCTGGCGTTACTTTCCGGAAGCTAATTTCTACCTGTTACCAACACGGGCCTGGGAGCTGATGCTCGGTGCCTTGCTTGCCTTTTACCTGTTCAGGCATAAGCAGCCGGGTGGGGCAATTCGCCAATGGGGTAGCCTGCTAGGTATTCTATTCATTGTGGCTGCTGTATTTTTTTTCGATAGTGACACCCCCTTTCCCGGTTTTTATGCACTGGTACCCACCACAGGTGCTGCACTGATCATTCTTTTTACCACTGAAGGTACACTCGCGTATTGGTTACTTTCACAGAGGTTGATGGTGGGAATGGGACTGGTTTCCTACAGTGCGTATTTATGGCACCAGCCACTTTTTGTATTTGCCAGAATACGCAGTATGGATACTCCCAGCCTGGGGTTAATGCTGGCCTTAAGCATAGCAACCTTTGTACTGGCCTATTTAACCTGGCTTATCATTGAACGCCCCTTCAGGAACAAACGATTTTTGGCACGTAAGACACTCTTTTTCATTGCTGCCATTGCGGCACTTTTGCTATTGGGAACCGGGGTTGTGCTGATTGTTTCCGAGGGTGCAATGTACCGGTTTTCCTGATAGATTGTTTTCTCTCCTGGCTGGAAGCTTGTTCGGGATTTGCAGCAAGCTTCTCTCTTCCCAGAGGGACTCCCAGGAACTTATTCACCTGTAGATACTCTAACAGTGGGTAGTCTGGATCTATTCCTGCTACTTATACCTTCGAACCTAGAACTTAAATGAACCAAAGTGCTTCCTCAAGCAAGTGAATAAGCATCACTCCTTTATCAGAATTACTATTTCTACTGTCGCTTCACTTCCTTTTTATCATCAACAGAATACTTATCATGAAGATACCTAAAACATATATAAAAACCATTCTTGTTAGCCTGTTACTCAGTAGCTTCACCAGTTTTTCTCCAGTCTACTCAGCCAATAAAATACAGGCAGCATTACTCAGTGTTGCTGACAATAAAGCCAGTGGGGTCTATGTTCGACAACGCTTTTTACAGCTGATGAATAAACCATTTACTGCACCGAACAAAAAGAAAGCACTTATTATTGGTGATAGCCATGCCCAGGATTTTTTAAATGCCGTGCTTGAAAATAACTACCTGCAAAGCTACCAGATTCGCACTCGCTATATTCCGACACGTTGCCAGATTTATGCCGGAGAAACGCTACCCCGTTTTATCAAGCCACGAGACAGGGCGTTCTGCCAAAAGGCTGACAGCCTGTATCAAGCCAGGTCACAAATAGCTGAGGCCGATTTGATTATTCTCGCTGCAAACTGGAAAGAATGGTCAGCAAAAGAAATAGCGCATACGCTCAAACAACTCAAGCTGAAGCCGCAGCAAAAAGTATTTGTCATCGGCAGAAAAAGCTTCGGCAAGGTTTCAATACGGAACTATTTACGCATGCCTGAAAAAACGTTACGGGATTTAAGAAACAAGGTTGATGCACATCAGGTCAAGATCAATACAATCATGAAAAACACTCTGAATCCAGCTACCTTCATTGATCAACAACAGCTGGTTTGTGGCGCTGCTGACAGCTGCCCTGTTTTCACAAAAGACTTGAAGCTGATTTCTTTTGATGGGGGACATTTAACCAAAGAGGGCGCACGCCATGTTGGCAAGATTTTATTTCGAAGCTCCTCATTGAGTAAAATAAGACAGTAGCCCTGCCCCCCGTGGCTCGTATTCTTCGTGCCACGAGGCTTATGGGGTTTGTAGTAGCTTCTTAGTTTCGGACAGCCTCCTAGCTCTTTACATATAAAGACAATTTAAACTGGATGATGATGTAGTAGACTCATAAGAGTGGGGGATTCATTATTATTGAGAAGCCTGCAGGATTCCTCTATGCTCGCTCTTTCCTGTTAAGCCTGATGTGCGATTACCGCTTATGCAACTATCCGATTTCTACTACGACTTGCCAACTGAACTGATTGCTCAGGCACCACTACCAGAACGCACGGCAAGCCGTTTGCTGCATGTCAACAATAATACATTGATTGATGGGCAATTTGTGGATGTGCTGGATGTTTTTCAGCCAGGTGACTTACTGGTCTTTAATAATACACGAGTCATTCCTGCCCGTTTACTGGGCAACAAGGAAACAGGTGGTAAGGTCGAGGTGCTGGTGGAACGCGTGCTGGATGACCGGCGTGTGCTGGCTCATGTGCGAGCTAATAAATCCCCCAGGCCTGGTACTCGTTTGTTGCTGGAAGGTGTACTTGAAGGAGTGATGCTCAAGCGCGAAGGAGATTTGTTTACGCTGGAATTTGTTAGTGATAGCCCGGACAGTACAGTTTTTAATCTACTGGAACGCTACGGACACATGCCACTGCCTCCCTATATTAACCGTACTGATGAAGATGCCGACAGGCAACGCTATCAAACAGTCTATGCCGACAGACCTGGTGCTGTTGCCGCGCCGACAGCAGGCCTGCACTTTGATAGTAACTTGCTAAATGCCCTACAGGATAAAGGTGTTGAGACGGCCAGCGTGACATTGCATGTTGGCGCAGGGACGTTTCAGCCTGTTAAGGTAGAGAGCCTGAAGGATCATGTCATGCACAAGGAATATGTAGAGGTTTCCAGAGCAACCTGTGCGGCACTCCGGGCATGCAGAAAGCGGGGCGGACGCGTCATTGCAGTAGGCACAACTACCGTGCGTAGTCTGGAAGCTGCAAGTCAGAAAACAGGAGAACCAGAAGCATTTACTGGTGATACACAACTTTTTATTACACCAGGTTATTCCTTCCATGCAGTTGATATGCTGCTTACGAATTTTCATTTACCCGGCTCAACCCTGTTAATGCTGGTATCGGCATTTGCAGGTTATGACACGATTTTCAAAGCCTATCATCATGCGATCAAACAGCGGTACCGATTTTTCAGTTATGGCGATGCCATGTTGCTAAATTGCATGAAAGAGACAGCTTGCATCAAGGGTCAATGATTTTGACCCGCCTGGTGATGGCTTTTCTCCAGGAGGCTGACTCTTTGATTTTTGATTCTTCACTGGTTTGGCTCTAAATAATCTCTTTGTAAATTAAAAATTAACGCTGTCTCTTATAGACATCT
>WFWY01000099.1 GCA_015490895.1 Thiotrichaceae bacterium
TTTCTATCAAAAAACTGACGAATTTCATCTCACAGGAAATTCGACCGGACTTAATCAGAGGCTCCTTAACGGGTGGGGACTACATCATAAAATACTGATATACTCCGCGCTACAAAATTCAATAACGGAATAGAACAGGGCGCATGTTTCATCTACGGTGTATTTTAAATTTCTTTTTACTTGTCTTTTTACCGGTTTCTGCGGTAATACTTTCACACTCTGCGCTGGCAGAAAACGGGAGCAGGGCGGCAGATACACAGCCTGTGTGGGTGGAGATGGAGTCTGCCAGACCGGCCAGTGATAAAGAGCCAGCCGGAAGCTTTGTGCCTCCTCCCCCTCAGACAGCAGAAAAACTGACCGCAACAATTATTGCTACAAATTCACGAGTGCCACAGGGTGAATCCATTACCTTTACACTGGAAAGTAATGCCTCTGATGTCCGTTATTACTGGGTCAGTGGAGCCGCTAAAGGCAACAAAAAAAGTTTTGTTGTGGATACGCACCCGCTGGAAATTGGCAAGCACCGGGTGAGAGCGACTGTCACCAATAGCCAGCGTGAGCAGGCACATGCGGCGTATTATTTTTTTGTAACACAGCCTGGATCAGTGGTTTCTGACGACAATAGCGTCAAACCGGATGATAATACAGCCATTGAGCTTCCTGCTGCTTCAGCCAGCGTTGAAACGACGGACGAAACAGCTCCCACCCCTGAGGAACCTGCTGCTGATATTTCTGATACAACGGCGGCCACACCTGGCGGTAGCGACAACAGTAATGAAACGCTACAAAATGGCAGCACGGCGGATACTGACCAGGCTATGGAACTGCCTGCAGCAACCACATTGGATCATTCCGGGTCCGAAGAGAAAAAACAGGCGGATAGCACACAACTTCGGATCATTCCGAAGCAGCTCAGTGTTATACCGGGTGAAGATGCTACCTTTACAACTAATTTGGCAGAAACGGAAAAATATCACTTTCAGTGGAAATTTACGGACAAACGAGGCGTTGACGATCGTTTCACCGTTTCATCCAGTCATCTGGAAGCAGGGGATTATGCGGTTCACCTGAGCGTAACGGGTGAGGATAATACTATTCGCAAAGCTCAGGCAATACTGCGGATTGCACCTAAAAATCCTGCTCTGGTAGCGGTGCCCAAATTATTAAAGCTGGATATTGAAGCGGCAAAAAGAGTCCTGAAACAGCACAAGCTTGTGCTTGGGGAGGTTGTCGAACGCGAAGAACCCCATGGTCATGGTGAAATTATAGAACAGCATCCGGGGGAGGGTGAAAATACCGGGCAGGGTAGTGCTGTGGATATTGTCATTTCCCTGCCAACTGCAACGGTAAAAGCTCCGGACTTGCTAGGCAGAAGGCTTGCAGAAGCAAAACAGCAACTGTTGTCAAGCGGCCTCGAGCCTGGGCAGATAACGTATCAGGTTGATGAACATGCCATCCATCGAATTATCGGACAAAGTAAAGTAGCAGGTACTCCTGTGACACGCGGTGAGCGTCTGGATCTTGTCGTTGGCAAGGCAGCTCCCAAGCCCCTGAACATCAGTATTCACCCGGTTTCCAGCGTGGTTGAGTCAGGAACTGTCGCTGAATTTAATGCCATTATAGTTGATCCGGAACTTGATGATAACCTTGATTTTTCATGGAAGCTTGGTGACTTGTCCGGGAAAGGGAAGGTGTTCAGGGTGGATACTAGCCAGCTATCATTGGGTGAATACACACTTGAAGTGATGGTGAAAGATTCTCGCGGGCGTGAAGCAAATAATGCTGCAACATTAAAAATCACTGCAAAAACTTCTACCATTCCTGATGTCAGTGGCAAGTCACTGGCAGAGGCCAAAGCCGCTTTGGAACAGGCTGGTTTTTCAGTCAATGTAGCAGCCCGGAAGTCAGGTGATGTCACGCGGGAACAAATCCTGGAGCAATCTCCTCGTGCCGGTAAACAGGCAGCTGTTGGCTCTGTTATTCAGCTTACCCTGGAGACACCGCGCCCGCTTGAGGAGCCCTCAATTGAGTTGTCGGTTGATAGTAAAGCTATCAAATTAGGTGAGAGTGTTACTTTTCAGACTCGGTTAATCCCCCCACCTGATGATCATGAAATCCACTATGTTTATTCAATAAACGCCCAAAAGAAAGCGAATGTCCAGCCCACACTGGAGTGGACTCCTGAAAAAGAAGGGATTTACTCCATTGCGGTAACCGCGTTTGGTCAATCGGGTGTTTTGGCGAAGTCTTCAACGGTGACGGTGACGGTGGCGCCCAAATGGGAAATGCCGATAGCCAGGATCGTACCTGAAATGCAGGTTATTCATCAAGGTGATAATGCAGAGTTTATCAGTACTTCAACTTATGACCTAAATAGTACCTTGCAGTACAAGTGGTCTTCAGAAACCGCTCATGGTGGCAGCAAAAAACAGTTTGTGTTTGCTACGGGGGATATTGCACCAGGCTCCTACACGATCAAACTCACTGTGACGGATGATAAAGGGAACCAGTCGGTTGCGACCAGCATGCTGGTGGTACAGGCCGAGGTTGCGGGTTCCTTCGAAGCAGATAATAATGGAAATGGAGCAGGGAAGGGGGGACAAGTACCACACCCCGTGAGCAATCCCTCCGTCTCTCCTGCCGGGAGTACCGATCCTGAAATTCGTTTAAGTGCCAGTCGCCAGCTAGTCCGCACCCATACACCACTTAAAATCAAGGCGCTGAGTTCGGTATCCCTTACGGGTGCCTATTACTATTTTGAGCCTGGCGACGAGAAAAACACTCAGTGGCTGTCTACCAGTGAAATTGAACATAGCTATACAGACTTTGGCACCTATCTGGTACGAGCCGCTGTAAAACAGGGTGACAAAATCTATTATTCAGATAGTGTGACTATCTGGGTATGGTCGCCCCTGCTGTTATTTTTCACAGCAGGAATAGGGCTGTTAGCCTACTTGCTAATGTGGTGGTGGACGAAGCGTATCCCGCAACCCGACAAGCCGATCGATACACCACCGGCACATAAACCGGCTGTAGTAGAAGAGCAAATACCGCTACAGGCAGATGAACAGGATATCGTGACAGAGTTGCGACCAGCCAGGGATGCTGAGAAGTCCGTTTTATCTGTGTTAAAAAGAGCGCTGATTCAATTTGTTCTGGGAATTATAATATCGGTCGTCGTTATTTATGTCATTCTAAAATCTGCAAGCTTACTCTAGGGAAAACCACATGTTGACAGACTCTCATTGTCATCTTGACAAAGTTGATCTCACACCTTTCGATGGCCGTATAGAAAAAATGCTGGATGATGCCAGAGAAGCTGGAGTCCACCAGTTTTTATGTGTTTGCATTGACATGGAACACTTCGAGGATGTTCATTGCATTGCTCGTGATTTTGAAGATGTCTATTGCTCTGTAGGTCTTCACCCCACGCACCGGGAAGGTCTGGAACCTGATGTAGACACATTGGTCAGGTTTTCCAGCCAGGATCATGTTATTGCTACAGGTGAAACAGGGCTGGATAATTTCCACTTTAAAAAGGGGGCTGATATGAGCTGGCAGCAGGATCGCTTTCGAACACATATTCGTGCCGCCAGGGAAACAGGTAAGCCTCTTATTATTCATACACGGGATGCAAAACACGACACCATCCGAATATTACAGGAAGAAAAAGCAGATGACGTCGGTGGCGTCATGCATTGTTTTGCTGAGGACTGGGAAACTGCACAGCAGGCATTGGATCTAGGGTTTTATATCTCCTTTTCCGGCATTGTAACCTTTAACAGTGCCCGGGAGTTACAGGAGGTTGCCAAAAAAGTCCCGGAAGATAAAATGCTGATCGAAACCGATTCTCCCTGGTTAGCCCCAACCCCCATGAGAGGTAAACCCAACAGACCGACTTATGTACAGCATGTCGCTGAAAAGCTGGCCGAGCTACGTGGGGTTGATGACACGCATATAGGTCAGATAACAACACAGAACTTTAATACACTCTTTAAATTATAAAACGTGTTGTAGCTGAGACAGTCTTGTTTAGACCCGGCGACTTACCCTCTTCTCTCTATGGGCACCACATTTATTCGCATAATGTATATTATGTTAAATGATGGCTTTTGTAATAATAATGTCTCCTGAGCATTAGCGCCTTTTTCAGCTTCTCGAAGACAGAGTGCTTCTTAAGACTAGCAAGAGGCGAGCACAAACTAGTACAGTATACGGCAATGACGACTAAGACTAATAAATAGCTCGTCATAAGCCCATACAAAAGCACAGTATTTCCCCAATTTACCTGCTCGACTGTAAATATTCGATATTGCATATATATGGAAAAACAAATATAATTGCCTCGTTTGAGGTATCTTTCCTTATGTTCGAAAGAATTGCTAATATTTTAATCTACCAACTGGCAGGATTATCTCCCGACACTGCTACGGGTCAGGCCCTCCATTTCTTTTTAATGGATGTCATTAAGATTTTCGTCCTTCTGGTTGTTATTATTTATGTTATGGGTTTGCTACGTGCCTTGTTAAGCCCTGAAAAAGTACGTCAGTTTGTTCGAGGTAAACCAACATGGCTGGCACGTACACTGGCTATTCTACTCGGTGCTGTTACACCTTTTTGTTCCTGCTCTTCTGTTCCCTTGTTTATTGGCTTTGTCGAAGCTGGAATTCCTTTAGGTGTCACTTTCTCCTTCCTGATTGCCAGCCCAATGATCAATGAAGTTGCCGTTATTATTCTGGCAGGTATTTTAGGCTGGAAATTAGCCTCTTTATATGTGCTTGCCGGGCTAACCGTTGCTTATATTGGTGGTATTGTGATGGAAAGGTTCAAGCCGGAAAAGTGGGTAGAAAGCTATGTCTGGAAGATCCAGATGGGAGAAATGCAAACACCTGAGACTGACAACTCACTTAAAGGGCGTCATTACTACGCAGTTACAGAAGTGAAAGAAATTGTTGGACGTATCTGGAAATGGGTAGTGATTGGTGTTGGCGTTGGTGCTTTATTTCACGGTTTTGTCCCTGAACGCTGGGTCTCAGCATATTTAGGAGGAGATGACTGGTATACCGTCCCCATAGCCGTCATTATGGGAGTGCCTTTGTATTCCAACGCGACGGGGGTGATTCCTATTGCTGAGGCCATGCTGGGTAAGGGTGTGGCTTTGGGAACCGTACTTGCTCTAATGATGAGTATTGCTGCACTGTCATTACCTGAAATGCTGATTTTACGCAAAGTGATTCACTGGAAGGCCTTGGCTCTTTATGCAGTAGTGCTATCCATCGCATTTACACTGGTGGGTTGGGGATTTAATCTAATTGCCTAAGGAAACTTTGATCAAATCCGGTCGGATTTCCTGCGAGATAAAAATGGCGATGTTTTTGCCTCAGAATAAAGACCAGGACTTGATCAGGGTTGCTCCTTAAGGAGCGGCATAAAACGGAACAGGAGAGGAAATAATGACCGTAAAAATAGGTATTAACGGGTTTGGTCGTATGGGCCGTCTGGGATTGCGAGCAGGCTGGCATCACTCTGAATTTGAGATTAGGCAGGTTAATGAAATAGCCACCGATGCTGCAGGTTCCGCTCATTTATTACAATTTGATTCCGTGCATGGCAAGTGGGATGAAACTGTCAGCTGCGTCGATGATCACATTGTTATTAATGAGACTCAAATGAGCTATTCATCCAATGTTGCAATCAAAGATACTGACTGGTCAGGTTGTGACATCGTCATTGAAGCCACAGGAAAGCATCATAAAAAGCCTCAAACTCTCGACCAGTACTTTGCCCAGGGTGTTAAAAAAGTCATTGTGGCAGCACCTACAAAGGGCGCACTGAATATCGTTTACGGTGTGAATCATCACGACTATGACCCTGACCAGCACAAGTTAGTAACAGCAGCTTCTTGCACGACCAACTGCCTGGCTCCCGTGGTCAAGGTCATGCATGATAATATAGGTATTCAACACGGCTCCATGACCACGATTCACAATGCCACCAATACCCAGATTATAGTGGATAAAGGCCATACGGATTTGAGACGTGCAAGATCTTCAGGTCAATCACTCATCCCCACTTCAACGGGTTCAGCCGAGGCAATTACCCTGATTTTTCCCGAATTGCAGGGAAAACTAAATGGCCATGCCGTGCGAGTCCCTTTATTAAATGCATCACTGACCGATTTTGTCTTTGAAGCGAAGCGTCCTGTAACTGCTGAAGAAGTCAACGCTTTCTTCAAAACAGCTGCTGAGTATGAGCTAGATGGCATACTCGGCTACGAAGAGCGGCCACTGGTATCGGTAGATTATGTGAATGACCCACGCTCTTCTATTGTCGATGCTCTCTCGACGATGGTGATTAATGATACGCAAGTAAAGGTTTTCGCCTGGTATGACAATGAATGGGGTTATGTGAACCGTATGATGCAAATAGCCAGCCTGGTCGCCAGGAGCTTGTGACAGGCATGGATCAGGCATTACGTAACTATCTGGTAGTCACTGGCGGTTACTGGGCATTTACTCTTACTGATGGCGCGATCCGAATGCTGGTGGTGCTGTATTTTCACCTGCTGGGATATTCTCCCTTGCAGGTGGCAATGTTGTTTCTTTTTTATGAGTTTTTTGGCATTGTCACCAACCTGGTTGGTGGCTGGCTGGGTGCACGTATCGGTCTGAACCGCACCATGAATATTGGCATGGCGATGCAAGTATGTGCCTTGCTGGCATTAACCGTACCTGATAGCTGGCTCAGTGTTGGTTATGTCATGGCTGCACAGGCTTTATCCGGCATTGCCAAAGACTTAAACAAGATGTCTGCCAAAGCTTCCGTCAAGGCGATTAACTCCTCAGCTGACGACTCTCAGTCTGGAACGACTTCTTTGTTTAAATGGGTTGCATTACTGACTGGCTCCAAGAATGCCCTGAAGGGACTGGGCTTTTTTATTGGTGCAGGTTTGCTGCAATGGCTAAGTTTTCGGGGTGGTCTAACTGCCCTGGCCGTAATGCTGTTTACAGTATTACTTGCCACACTCTGGATGCTACCTTCCGGCGTAGGACAAATGAAAAGTAAGCCTAAATTCACACAGGTTTTTTCCACCATCAAGGCAGTAAACATCCTCTCAGCAGCCCGCTTTTTTCTATTTGGATCACGTGATGTCTGGTTTGTGGTTGGCTTGCCCGTTTTTTTGTATGAAAAGCTGGGCTGGGACTTTTACAAGGTTGGCGGCTTTCTTGCTTTATGGGTGATTGGCTACGGTATCGTGCAAGCATTATCGCCCAGGTTACTACGCCAGCACCACCCCGGTGGCACAAGTGCACGCTACTGGGCTTTCATTCTGGCACTAATACCTGCAGGAATGGCTTTTGCCTTACAACAGGGCTTACCTGCCGATAGTGTCATCATTCTGGGCCTGGTTCTCTTTGGTATTGTCTTCGCAATCAACTCTGCCATCCATAGCTATCTGATTCTGGCGTATTCCAGCCACGACAAGGTTGCCATGAATGTCGGCTTTTATTATATGTCTAACGCAGGCGGGCGACTGGTTGGCACCGTATTATCGGGCTGGCTTTATCAAAATTTCGGGCTGGAAGGCTGCTTATGGTGGTCATTCGCTTTTGTACTGCTGGCAGGGCTGATCTCGTTTGCACTGCCTCAATATCACACTTAACTGGAGAAAATAATGCGTACTATTAAAGTATTAGGGTCAGGCTGTACAAACTGCAAGATCACGGTAAAGCTTATTAGACAAATAGCCGATGAAATGCAGGCAAAGGTCGCTATAGAAAAAGTGGAAGACATTGCACAGATCATGGGGTATGGCGTAATGTCTACCCCTGGTGTGGTTATTGATGAAAAAGTTGTGCATGCAGGAGGTATCCCAGGCAAGGAGCGTATAAAAAGCTGGCTATCTGGTGCTGGTGATACAAAGGGCTGCTGCAGTGGCTCAGGTGCCAATACAGGTTGCTGCGACTAGGACGTTAAGACAACTGCTATTACTAAGATTTCTTTGGTAATCTAAGTAAAGGGCGGGTGCAATATTAGAGAGCCCCATCTGTGGCTATCAGTCCCTGAATGTGCGGAAGCCAGGGCTCTCCCGTTGATCAGCGTTAAAAGACCTTTTAGCTTAACAATTTCTTTTAAGCCTTTCATTTCTTGTCAACTTGCACTATATTCCCCCTGTGTTTAAGACACATAATGTATTAACAATAAGTGGGATTAAGTGTGTCTTAAACGATTTTATTACTCTGTGTCAGAATCGTCAGTGCGTAATTTTTCAGGGTATCCCATGCACCTTAAGAATAATAAGTAATGATCGCACCTGGATATCACATGACTTATGGGCGTTTATTTATCATCCGACTCCTGTCTATATTACTCTCTGCCGTATTTATGAGCGCCTGCACCCAGGTGAAACCACCCCAAAATAAAACGAATAACAATACTCACCCTGCTCCCTTGTCTGCTTTAAAATCTTCAGAGCTGTTTGCACGCCAGCGTATTATCAACGGCGCCTATCAGGCGGTAGGTTCAAGCTATCGTTATGGAGGAGAAACACTTACCGGATTTGATTGTAGCGGGCTAATGCGCTATATCCATCGTAAAGCAAACATTTCGATCCCGAGAACCGCGGCTCAACAGCGGGATCAGAGCCGGACTATCCCCACCTATTCTCGCTTACTACCGGGTGATATGATTTTTTTCAAAACCGGGCATAAAACAGATCATGTGGGAGTGTACATAGGACAGGGGCAGTTTATCCATGCTTCAACCAGTCAGAGGCGAGTGATGCAAAGCCGCCTGGATACGCCTTACTGGCGTCGTCATTTTGTGAAATTTGGTAGTTATATATATTAGTGAATACTAATTAGTTTGCCTGTCAGTAATTGTGTATGATGAGGCACTTAGCAATACTCAAGAGGCTGTCCGAGAATAGGAAGCTACTGCAAATCCCATGAGCGCTTATGTTTGTCTTCCCAATCCAACCGTTGACCGGTTGGCCATGGTGCTTACTTACTGCCGGGGTAATAATCGTGGGCGGTGCTTGACAAGTTAGCATTTGGCACTATACATAACAAAGGTCTTGGGTTCTGGCAGGAACCTGAATCCAGCTACAATACATTTTGTTCACTAAAGGAGAGTAACTATGGGTCTTTTTGATTTTGCAAGAAATATTGGAAACAAAGTATTTGGTAATGAGGAGGAAGCCCCGGAAAAAATAAAGGCTCATATCGAAGAAGATAACCCTGGTATTAAGGATCTTGAAGTCACCGTTGAAGAGGGTGTTGCCACTATTAAGGGCGAAGCAGAGTCCGCCAGTGCGCTGGAAAAAGCAATCTTGATGGCAGGTAACGCCATGGGAATTGAAGAAGTCCGCGCAGATGAAGTTGTCGCCCCCCCCGCAGACTATGAGGTACAGTATTATGAAATTGAAAAAGGCGATAGCCTTTGGAAGGTTGCTGAGAAGTTCTACGGCGATGGTAGCAAATATAAAATGATTTTTGAGGAAAACCGTGAAGTCATCAAAGACCCGGATTTAATTTTTCCAGGGCAAAAAATACGTATTCCGGCACTTGATTGAATGAACTTACAGAGACGTTTATACGACCAATATTAAGGATATTCTGATCAACTCCCGGTCGTTTTCCTGAGGCTGAAATATCACCACTTTTTCGCTATAAAAGTGACCAATAGAATGATTATTGCTAACTTTTCTATCAAAAAACGGGTACTTCTAGCTTCGAGAAAACCGCTCACGACTTAATCAGAAGTTCCTTAACAACCACATTAGCTTAGCAAAGGTAACTAAAAGATGGATATGGGTGATTTACTAAAAATGGGCGCTACGGCATTTATTCAAAGCAAACTCAGTGGTAATGCAGGTAGTGGACTGGATTCCAGCATGTTAACTTCAGCACTGGGCAGTTTACTGGGCGGAAGCAGCAGTAATTCGGGAGGACTGGATCTTGGTTCATTATTATCAAATATGGATTCAGGTGGGTTGGGTGGCATTGCAAAGTCATGGCTAGGAGACGGTGAGAACGAAAGTATTTCACCTGATGCTATAAGCAATATGTTTGGTGCTGACAAACTCTCTGAGTTTGCATCTCAACTAGGACTTAGCCAGGAGGAAGCCGCTGGCGGCCTGGCAGATGCCTTGCCACAGCTGGTTGACAATGCCAGCCAGGGTGGGTCATTGCTGGATTCTATCGGAGGCATTTCAGGTGCTATGGATATGGCCAGCAAGATATTTGGGCGTTCTTAAGGAGGCTCTGATCAAGTCCCAATCGTTTTCCTGAGGCTCAGAGTCTCCTTAACGGTCAGGTCAAACAATAAAATAAGCAGGTCTGACATTATAATGAGAAAAGCCCCTGGAAAGGGGCTTTTTCTTTTCTGGTGTAATTATAAATCAGTTTATTCTGGCCGCATGTGGGGGAACAGGATCACATCCCGAATAGATGGCATATCCGTAAATAACATAACCAGCCGGTCTATACCAATCCCCTCCCCTGCTGTTGGAGGCATGCCATACTCCAGGGCTCGCACATAATCTGCATCGTAGTGCATGGCTTCATCATCGCCTGCATCTTTTTCAGCAACTTGCCGGGCAAAGCGTTCCGCCTGATCCTCTGCATCATTTAACTCTGAGAATCCATTCCCAATTTCCCGACCACCGATAAACAGTTCGAAGCGGTCTGTGACAAAGGGGTCTTCATCATTACGACGTGCCAGTGGTGAAACTTCTGCTGGGTAAGCGGTAATAAATGTTGGATTCAACAAGCGGTGTTCCACCGTCTTTTCAAAGATTTCT
The DNA here is from genome assembly GCA_015490895.1 of Thiotrichaceae bacterium. Lineage (GTDB taxonomy): Bacteria > Pseudomonadota > Gammaproteobacteria > Thiotrichales > Thiotrichaceae > HyVt-477. Next base: position 10,805 of record WFWY01000099.1, read on the forward strand.
ATCTGAACCTTACCCAGCCCCCAGTAATCCTCAACAGGAATACCCAGTTCTTTTGCAATTGCCAGGGCACTATCCAAAGTATCAAGCTGGCTTTCCGTAAGAGTTTCATTAAAGTGCAGGATGGACTCTTTTACCGTCATGCGTCTAAACGGTTTGCCAAAGTCGAAGGTCTCTCCCTGATAGTTAATCCGTGTTGTACCAAGCCCATCGCGTGCCAGGCCTTTTAGCAGGGCTTCTGTTGTATCCATCAGGTCATGGTAGGTGGCATAGGCTTGATACCATTCCAGCATCGTAAACTCGGGGTTGTGCCGGGTTGAGAGCCCTTCATTCCTGAAATTACGATTTATTTCAAACACTCGATCAAAACCACCGACGACAAGCCGTTTTAGATAGAGTTCTGGGGCAATTCGCAGATACATCTTGATATCCAGTGCATTATGATGTGTGCTAAAAGGTCGGGCAGTGGCACCTCCGGGGATAGTCTGTAGCATGGGCGTTTCCACTTCCAGAAAATCCCTTTGCAAGAAGTAGTTTCGGATATAATTAACGATCATGGAGCGCATCATGAAAACATGACGTACTTCTTCATTCATAATGAGATCCAGATAGCGCTGCCGGTAGCGCTGTTCATGGTCAGTTAACCCATGAAACTTTTCTGGTAGAGGACGCAAAGATTTGGTAAGGAGACGCAATTCCTTGACACGTATGGATAGCTCCCCTGTTTTGGTTTTGAAGAGCTCACCTGTTGCGCCAATAATGTCACCGGTATCCCAGGATTTAAAGGATTGATAGACTTCTTCACCCACACCATTACGCTGGATAAATAACTGTATTCGACCCGTTGTGTCAGAAATAGTTACAAAGCTGGCTTTCCCCATAACACGTTTTAGCATGATACGGCCTGCCATACGGACAGGGATCAGGTTTTCATCAAACCATTCCCGCGCATATTCCCCATACTCAGCGTGTAATGGAGCAGCATAATGGTCACGCTTAAAATCATTTGGAAAAGCCGTATCCTGCTGTTCCCTTATGACGGCCAGTTTTTCTCGACGTTGGGTAATTAATTGATTCTCATCCATTGCCGTTAACTTGTTATCCTGCTCACTCATGTTTTTTCCTGATTCCAAATATAATTGTTTTCCAAATCACTGCATGACATCATCAGGTTCAGGATGAATAGTGATGCAGGTTAAAGTCCGCTTTTCAGGCTGGCTTCAATAAACTGATCCAGTGCTCCGTCAAGTACGGCTTGTGTGTTTCCTGTTTCAACTCCGGTACGCAAGTCCTTGATTCGTGACTGATCCAGTACATAGGAGCGGATCTGGCTACCCCAGCCGATATCGGACTTGCTATCCTCAAGCGCTTGTTGCTGCTCATTTTTCTTTAGCATCTCCAGTTCATACAGCTTGGCCTTGAGCTGTTTCATGGCAGTATCCTTATTAGCATGTTGCGAGCGACCATTTTGACATTGCACGACGGTATTCGTCGGCAAGTGCGTAATACGTACTGCAGACTCTGTTTTGTTGACATGCTGCCCCCCTGCTCCTGAAGCACGATAAACATCAATGCGTAAATCCGCAGGATTAATATCTATCTGAATGTCATCATCAACTTCTGGCGATACAAAGACAGCAGCAAAGGATGTATGGCGGCGATTACCTGAATCAAAGGGGGATTTTCGTACCAGCCGGTGTACTCCTGTTTCTGTACGCAACCAGCCAAAGGCATATTCACCCTGAAACCGGATGGAAGCACTTTTTATACCAGCCACATCACCAGGAGAAACTTCAATAAGATCCGTTTTGAACCCTTTTTGTTCGCCCCAGCGTAAATACATCCGCAATAGCATTTCGGCCCAGTCTTGCGCTTCTGTGCCGCCTGAGCCTGATTGGACATCCAGAAAGGCATTATTCATATCCATTTCGCCGGGAAACATGCGCTGAAATTCAAGCTTGTAGACGTCATTTTCAAAGTTATCCAGATCAGTAGTCACAGAATCTACCGTATCCTGGTCAGATTCTGTCTCAGCCATTTCCAGCAAATCCCTGGCATCAGATAAGGCCAGGTCCAGTGACTCAATCGTGTTGACAACGAGTTCCAGCTGGGTTCTGGTTTTACCCAGCCTTTGTGCAGTTTGAGGATTATCCCAGATAGAGGGATTTTCTAGTTCTCGACTAACTTCTTCAAGTTGCTCTTTTTTTGCTTCGTAGTCAAAGGTACCCCCTAAGATCATCGGTACGTGTCTGCAAGTCTTTGATCCTGTTATAGAGTGGGTTTAGTTCCATAGATATGACTCTGGTTTTAGTGGTTGCGTTCCTGTGCCATCAGCCATTATGCTGATGAGGCAGTGTTCTTTCAGGAGCTCTTTAACAGAGGCTCCTTAACTATTTCAGCGTATCAGCGTAATCTGAGCAGTTACAGCCTCCTGGCAGCACGTATTGCAAAGCGTGCATACTAGCCTCAGGAGGCTGTAGATTTCAAGTCTTAAGCCGGATTTTTCCAAAAACCACAAAGTATGACATAAGAACCTGATTTAACTTGATCAGAGGTGGCTAACTCCGGCCCCTCAAATAGCGGACGTATAGTATGAAAAAGAGTAAAAGACCGCTGAAAGCTCCCCCTCCACCTGCGCTGGTGTCGTTGGATAAATCGCCTGTTGACGGGTTACTCGAAGTGGCTTTATTAACGGTGATAGTCACTGTTGCTATATTGGAGTCCAGCGTACCATCATTGACCTTGAAAGTGATGCGATCCTGTCCGAATTTTCCGGGTAGAGGTGTATAGACAAAGTCTCCTGTCGCAGCATTCGTAAGCGTGGCAGTGCCCAGAGTGCCACTGTTGAGCAGTATATAAGTGAGAGGGTTATTTTCATTATCAATGGCAACAAGCTGCCCGCTTACAGGAATTTCTTGCTGGGTGACCAGGTCACTATTGCTGGCGACAGGCGTTGTATTCGTTGCGGCCGATGCCTCACAGGCAGAACGAGCATATCGCAGTGACCAGCTGTTTAATCTGCCTGTATCACCAGGTACGTTATCAACTACTTTTAATTTCCAGACACCATCCAGGTTTTCGCCATTAAAAGCTGCCAGGCTCTCCACGGGCACCAGACTAAAGGGGTAGTTACCCTTGATATCTGCTCCGTTGCTATTATCACGCTGCTTGAGTAATACCGTCGTGCCCTGGGGTGAAATGAGTTCGAGGCTTAATTCATCACGATATCGGTGAGTAATGTCGACCTCTATATTAATAGATGGCTGACTTTTGACCCCTACTCCAGCCAAAGTAATCTCTGACAGAATTCCGGCTGGATCACGATCCGGTATGGTAAGACCTGGAGCAACGGTTGCTGAACCTGTGTTAGTTGCCAATGCGTCAGACGTAATGGTTAGATTAGCATCAGAGATATCAAAGAAAATACTGTTGGCACACTTTACCTTAAAGCGTGCATAAGAGCTGGCAGGCACATCAGCCGGAATGGTAATACGTTCGCTGCCATCATTATTGGTACTATACCCTAACAGGTCGGAGAAGCATTGCCCCTCATCAGTACTTAGTAAAATATTCACAGCAGGACAGCTAACAGGGGTGGCATCAGTGCCCGCAACATCCCAGGTGATCGTTGTGCTGGAATCGGCTTTCAGTGTCGCTGGTGTATTATGGGATGTGATTTTGAAAGCATCTGAATTCACTACATTAATCACCATCTGGTCGCTATTTACCCCGCCTTTCTGGTCACGTACAGCAAGTGAAAAATTCATTACCCGGCTGATATCCGGCAAGGTTTCCCCTTTGCTGGCTGTGTTGTTCAGGATGTTCTCCAGAGTTGGAAAAATACGCACAGGCTCCGGTTGAGGTAAAAAGGTTCGAAAGATGGCATTGTCGGATAGCACAACATCAATATCACTGACACCCCCAGCATCGACCTGCTCCCATGAATAGGTCAATACATCACCATCGGGATCACTACCACTACCACGCAACTCGAAAGGTGTATTAGCCGGAATGGTATAATTACTTCCTGCATTCACCAGCGGTTGTGCATTATTTAGAGATGTCTGTATTCCACAGGCACCTCCCTGGGTTGGATCTTCCACAAACTGTGTGATTTGTTCGATACTCTTGATATGAAACATGGCATCGGAATTATTCTGGGTGTTATTCACACCACAGATTCCGGCATAGGCCAGAATCGTTGTACCACTGCCAGGCTCAAACGCCATGGGTGAATAGCGATTACCTGCTCCACAGTTCCCTGTTTCACTGTTGAAGGTATGACTACCACCTAACTGGTGGGCAATTTCATGTGCGACGAAATCAATATCAAAAGCATCCGTCTCAGGAGTCGGGCTACCCGTTACACCGCCTGCTTTGCTATTGCTACAGGCCGAACCCAGGTAAGCGATACCCCCATAACCCGTACTCACTACATGTCCGATATCGTAGTTGGAAGAGCCAATCAGACTATCTAGCTGAGTCTGATTTTCTGTCAACATGGCAATGGGGTCAGAATTACTATAGGTTGTTTTATCCGTCCGGATTAGTACCTGGTTATTAGCAACCAGCTCCAGTTTGATGGCCAGATCACGTTCATAAATCATGTTTACCCGGCTGATTGTTGTTACAATCGCACTCATTGCTCCTGCCACAGTTCCCCCATGGTAGGCGGTATACTCTCCCGTCGCAGCCATTGCCAGGCGGTAGGTGCGGAGATTTTCTCCTGACCTGACTGCGCTCGTCTGCGAAGCTCTGCTGGCGGCGGGATAAGAAGAGAGGGTCTGGGATGTAAGCGCACATTGATGGGGCTCTTTATCAGCCGGATGATAGTGTTTATCCAGATAACTAATATAGTAAGTCTTATTGCCAGATTGACGAGGGTCAACAAACACCCGTGTGCCATCAGGCATAAACAGCATGGCATGAAAGCCATGTTCGGTCATGTCCACCACACCATAAACACCATTATTACTCTCACTTTCTATCCGCCAGGTTCTAATTTGCGGGAATTGAGCCGCCAGCGCGGGAGCCATAACAGAATTTTGACGAATACTCACAGGAAGCATACGGCCATCAGGCAACGGCAGTTCAACTCGCTGACTATCCGTAACAGGTGCCGAGCCCTGTGTCTTTCGCAGCGGAGCTTTTCTATTTTGCTGGCGTAATAAGGTGCTACGCATTTGAGTTTCATCAAGCTGTAACAGACGATATTCATCCGGGAGCAGTGACAAGTCAATCTGAGAGCTGCGCTTTGCTATTGCAGATCCCTTGTTATTCGTGCTGTCTGTCCATATTTGAATCGAGTCACTGGCCGCAGACGGGTTAACCAGTATTGAAAAGAAAAGAGCCACAGCAACAATTGCTGGACGAACAAAAAAAGCACACAGAAAGAGAAAACGTGAAATAATCATAAGATTGCCCGGTTTTATTTTTATTGGTTAGTGGGTAATTGTTATATATTGCGTAACTACTCAGCGTAATTAAACAGCGGAGACAATAGTAATTTGTTGATTATTAGGTGCGCTGTGAATACACCCCTGCTGCCGAAGTCCTAATAACCAACAACTTGCCATCTTGCGTGTTATTACGCTGAGTAATTACTCTATTGCTATGTAAAAAAGCACAAATCAGTCAAATATTCATGGTTTCATAAGGAGGCTCTGACTAAATCCGGTCGAATTTCCTGTGAGATGAAATACGTAGTTTTTTGATAGAAAAGTTAGCAATAGTCATTCTATTGGTCACTTTCATAGCGAAAAATGGTGATATTTCAGCCTCAGGAAAATGATTGGGACTTGATCAGAGTCTCCAGTACTCATGAAACCATTAATGGTGTAAAAGCAATGAGATCATGGGTTGCCTGTTGCCAGGCCAGCGGCTGTTCGACCAGCAGCAGAGCCAATACGCCGACCAATATTGCCACCAACAGTTCCCCCAATAACACCACCTGCTGTTGAGCCCGCAGTTCGCGCCACACTGGTTGCAGCCTTGGCAGGAACCTTGGCTATAGAAACAGCATTACGCGCAACTTGCTGGGTACTACAGCCAGAAATAAGGAATGTAGTCAGTAGAAAAACCCCATACAAGGTACGTGGCATACTGGTGACTAATGATGTGCTTGACATATCTATTACTCTTCTGTTTCTAACAAAACGCTGCATTGGGGCTAATCACACGGATAATCCGGTGACCCGATAAATAATGCATGCGCTGTTCTCATTGTTTGTTTGTGGTTTTATTCTGGTAGCTGCCTGTTTCCGCCCAGATTGGTGTCAATAGTTGGCAGGCGTATTCAAACTGCTGGTTAATTACTTGCTCGGCTTCCAATCCCTTGTGAAGCAACTGAAGGTCGGCATCGTAACGAAGACATCCCTGATAGACGCTTAATGAAACCTTCAACGCATTCATTTTATCCTGTTTTTTCTGAAAGGCCTGTTGCCAGGCCAATGCTGGTTCCAGAATCAACTGACTGGGTGCGCGTAAGCCTTCGACATAGTGCTCAATCAAGTCTAGCAAGTAGCGTTGACTGTCCGCAACCTTGTGGAATTGCCAGGATTGGTCTTTTGCAACTAACCAGGTGGTTGCCTCATCTTTTTGCGTACGAATCAGATGTGTCACCCAGGCAGTTAGCAGATCTTTCCCCTTCAGTTTCGCATAACGGTAAAAAAGCCCCCCTGCTGCGTATTGATGGTCGATACTGCCAACAATACGGTAGTTGCCAATGTTCAGATCTATGGGTATCGGGTCGATAGTATGACCACAAGGTACCTCCCTGACCTGCTTAACAAAGGCCTGAATCTCACTGTGTTGTTCGTTAAAAAAGAGCCGGGCATGGTTGCCACTCAACCAGTTCCCCTGTGCTCGCAGACGTTGGTAAAAAGTCTCTTCATCCTGTGTTGGCATAGAGAGTGACTGCTCTATCCAGTCCTGCGTGATCAGGTGTAGCGATAGCCCGTCAACCTGAAAGGGCTCTGTTTCATCGGTTTTATGCTCCAGTTTCGGGATGACAAGTTGCAGTTGGTTACGAATAAAATGACGTTGAGGATGATGATAAAAGCGCATCAGGTCATCCAGGTCGATGGTTTGAATACAGGGTTTTTCAAGCTGACCCTGCCACCAGTCAGCGGTTTCAAGAGATGGGCTTTCATGCAATGAACGACAAAGCTGGTAATACTCTGCAGAATAACTGAACAGGGACGTTAACGGGTCGAAATAATGCGGACTAAAGGGCTGAAGTGGATGTTTCTGAACCAGAATTTTTTCATCAAGCTGATAGGTTTGTATCAACACGTCCAGCAGTTCGCTAACCACAGCTGCCGGAGGCTGGGTAGTCTGACGTTGCTGTGACTGGCCAACATAGGTAATGATCAGCTGCTCCCGTACCGACAGGAGTGTTTCCAGAAACTGGTAGCGCTGATCCAGTCGTGATGATTTGTCCCCAGGCCTGAAATCATCAGCCATTAAATCAAACGCTGAGTGGGATTCCCGACGAGGATATTCCCCCTCATTCATTCCCAGTAAGGCGATAACCCTGAATGGAATGGCACGCATTGGCAGCATTGAGCAAAAGGTAAGCTGCCCGCGTAAGAAACCCGAACTGGAACGCTGCGATTCCGCTTCACGATTAAACCAGTCCAGTATTACTGGCAGGGCGACTTTACCACGATGATAAGGCTGGCCGTTTTGCAGTTGCTGGATCATTCCCAGCAAGCTATGGAGCGCTGGCTGGGTATCATGGCTGAAGACAAAGAGTTGCTCTACCAGCTCCCGCAGTGCTTTTGCCCATTGGTTCAGCGTAAGTCTTTTTCCAAATTGACGGCGGCTTCTGGATAGTAATGCAAAAAAGTCATACAGGCCACCAAGCGCGTGTGCCTGTGAACCTTCGATATCCGCAAAAGGCAAGATACCGTCACAAAACTGTGTCTCATCTGCATTGAGATAGCCCATTAACAGGCGCTCTATACCCGCTTGCCAGGTGTTTTCGGTAAAGGCAGGAAAACCGAGTTGCTGACGGTGAGTAGCGGACTCTCCCCAGCGCACAGATGTCCTGTTCAACCAGGAACGGAGCTGTTCCAGGTCACTTTCTATCAGGCCGAAATGTTCGTAAATGACAGGGCTTTCAAATACAGCCAGCACCGATTCCAGCTCCCAGCGACCCTGACTAAGCCTCAGAAACTCCAGAAAAAGTTGCACTGGGGTATGCCTGTCAAGATAGCTTTTATCTGTAATAGCATGTGGGACATCATTAAAAACAGCCTCTATATAGGGAGCATAAAGACTGATATCCGGTGCCATAATCACAATATCACGCAAGCCTGTATCCGGGCGAGCATCCAGTGTTGCCAGTAATTGGTCTTTCAGCACCTCGATTTCCCGCATACGGCTATGGCATGAGTGAATACGGACACTGTCATCTGTTGCTAAAAAAGTATCTGATAATGTATTAAACAGCACATCATTTTGTAGCTGTGCCAATACTGTATTTTTCTCATTGCGCTCAAAGCTGACGTATTTCAGCTCAAATTCACACTGCTCCAGCAATAACTGCTGAAAGTCCCTTCCTTGCTGCCCCTGTGCCGACAAAAGAGGGTTGCCAGTCACCTCTTTCAAACTACTATTATCTATCTGCTGACGTGCAAGATGCTGTTTGCCGGGCAAGTCTGCCCAGTAACCTTCAGCCGGGTTAAGCAGGTAGAAATGTACATCAATTGAACGGCTCACAACTTCAAGAAAGTTGAGATAGATGGGTGACATGGCATTAATGCCGAAAACTGAAAGGCGCTCTGGTAATTGCTTGCGTGTCTTCTCAGCCGGTTGTTGCTCCAGGATATGAATAGCCTTTAACCATATCGCTCCCTTGCTTCTTGTATCACCGTGTTGCCGGGATGTCAGCAACATTCGCCACAGTTCCCGTTGCCAGGATTCAGTTGTGTGCCGGGTTGGATCAGCGGATGGATCCAGGATGGATTTGCCCTGCTCCCAACGTGTCAACCACGAGGTTCGCATAAATTGATACTGATCAAACAGCATCGCTAACTGTTCAGCCAGTTGATACCGCTTTAATCCGTGGTGGTCGTCTTGCAGATAGTTCTGCAGGGGTTGAAACACATCACCTTGCAGATCGGTGAGCAGTGACTCCAAACGCCACAGGAGATTCTCCTGATTGAAAAAGGTGTTACCTGTTAGCTCCCCGGGTTCCCTGGTCACTTCATCAACTAGCTGGCTGAAGAACTTGCCGGGAAAAAGAAACTCAAAATTAGTCCAGACAGCCTTTCTGTCGGCCAGCTGCTGTGACAACCAGCGTTGCATTCCCTGACTTTGAATCAGAAAAATTTCCTTGCTAAAAGGTGATGACAGCGGTGTTGATAGTACTGTCGCAAGATGTTCCAGCAGGTTTTCTGTTTTATTTGAAGTATGAAGTACGAACATAAGGACGCCAAGCGTATAACGGATACAGGTAATAAAACAAAAGAAATATACTCGTAACGACTTAGGGAGGCTCTGATTAAGTCCGGTCGAATTTCCTGTGAGATGAAATGCGTAGTTTTTTGATAGAAAAGTTAGCAACAGTCGTTCTATTGGTCACTTTTATAGCGAAAAAATGGCGATATTTCAACCTCAGAAAAACGACTGGGACTTAATCAGAGCCTCTAAGGAAATTGGTACCAGAATCTGGTTTTGTGCTATCTTCCATTAAAAGTCTCTGATTCCTCTGATTAAGGAGCCTCTGATCAGAAGTTCCTTAACCTTTAACCCACACATAACTCCCAAGGAGCTCAATATGGCAACTGGACGTAAAAACGGACTGGCGATTTTTTCTCTTGTATTTGGTATTCTTTCCCTTCTGATTCTGGGCTTTATCGCAGCCGTACCCGGTATTATCACTGGACATATTGCCCGTTCCAAAGCCAGAAAGGATCCTGCGACCTATGGCGGCGAAGGAATTGCCCTGACGGGTCTGATTCTTAGCTATATCGGTCTTGTTCTGTCAATTGCCGCGACCTGGTATATTATGAGCAACCCTGGTTTGATGGAAGCCATGCAGGAAATGCAGTCTGCACCCATTGCACCGGTGGAATGAATAATCCTGAATCTCCTGACCGGCCTGAAGGAGCCCCTATCGAGTCGTGGCGGTTTTCTCAACATTGATGACTAGAGGAACTTTTGATGCCTAATATCAACCAGTTTCAGATATCGGTATACTAGAAGCCCAACATGGCATGGTTTGTTGGGCTTCCTTCGTTACCCCAACCTGCAAGTTAGCCCTTTACGTATAGAGATAATTTAAACTGGTAGTGTAAAGTACGCATTACAGTACCAGGAGCTTGTCCGAGACTATAGCCCGGAAAATTCACAAATGATGCTCCATCTCGCTTGTCTATTGATTCCACAAGGGATATTTCTTCAGTCACCCGTCATCACTGATACAGGAATCCTTAGAAATTCCCCTGTGAAACCAATATCCTGCGCGATATTAGAGTATATTCATGAAATTTCCGGGTTAGACACTATAATTCCAGTAGCAGGCTGGCAGGATCCTCCAGCAAATCTTTTATTTTCACCAGAAAACTGACTGCTGTTTTGCCGTCAATAATACGATGATCATAGGATAAAGCCAGATACATCATGGGACGTATCACAATCTCGTTATGACGAACAACCGCCCGCTTTTCGATCTTGTGCATCCCTAGAATGGCGCTTTGTGGTGGGTTGAGGATAGGGGTAGATAACATGGAGCCAAATACTCCCCCATTACTGATTGAAAACGTGCCTCCGGTGAGTTCGTCCATCTCCAGTTTGCCCTCGCGCGCCCTGCTGGCATAGTCGCTGATCGCCTTTTCAATATCTGCATGCCCCAGCTGGTCAGTATCACGAATGATGGGCACGACCAGTCCACGGTCAGTTGAGACTGCAACACCGATATCATAAAACCCGTGATAGATGATGTCGGTATGATCTATTCTTGCATTCACTTCGGGGAATCGTTTCAATGCTTCGGTGGCAGCCTTGACAAAAAAGGACATAAAGCCAAGCTTGATAC
>WFWY01000100.1 GCA_015490895.1 Thiotrichaceae bacterium
GCCTCCACCAAACAGGTTGTAGTGGTTCAGTATATGGTACAGATTGTAAAGGGTTTTGCGTGTTGTATAGCCTGGGTCAATGGGTAACATATCGTGATAGCTTGCTTTGAAATGCATGCCAAATCCACCAAATAACTCGGTCATAGCAAGGTCAGTTTCTCGGTCACCGTAATAGGTGGCAGGGTCATAAATCACCGGGTTACCCTGGTGATCTGCGCTGCAATTCCCCCCCCAAAGGTCGCCATGTAGCAAAGAGGCAAAGGGCTGATAGTCCGTGAAGAATTGTGAGGTGGCTTCGGCGAGTATCATGCCCTGGTCAAAATGACGATGAGGAAAACCTTTTTTTAGTGCCAGGTTCAGCTGGTATTCGAGTCGCTGAACTCTCCAAAAGTTTGCCCAGTTGGTGTCCGGGGTGTTTTTCTGAGGGGTTGAGCCAATGGTATTATCTCGGTTCCAGCCAAAGATAGACTGGTTTTGCTGGTGCATTCCGGCGAGTTGTTTGCCAGTGAGTCTTCCGTCAGGGCTGCCACGAAGTGAAAGGTATTCCATGACCAGAAAGGCGTGCGATTTGCTTTGGCCGTAACAAACGGGTTGTGGTGCACGAATTGCCCGGGTCTTTATGATCTCCTGTAAACCTTCCATTTCAGCGGCAAACATGTCCACATGACAGGGTTTATTGATTTTTACAAACCAGTATTTCTGGTGTTGGTCGCATACTTTCCATGCGTCATTAATACAGCCACCACCAATAGGTTGAGGGTGGCTGAGGGTCAACTGCTGGTCTGTTGCCTGGTTGATATGCCGGGCTATAGCAGGCCAGTCTGGTGTCATGAGTGGCGTAACTCCTTTGGCAAGACAAAGGATACGTTTTCGACAATACCCTGATTGTCGGGTGAAATATGTGCGCCCAACTCCTCTAGCCGTCTTATCACCGCTTCCACAAGTACTTCAGGGGCTGAGGCACCTGCAGTCAGGCCAATATTATTTACATCGGTAAACCAGTCTGGCTGAATATCTTCCGCACCGTCGATAAGGTAAGCTGCTTTTCCCCGCTTTTGTGCAATTTCTTTTAAGCGGTTGGAGTTGGAGCTATTGGGAGAGCCGACAACCAGTACGGCATCGCAGGTGTCCGAGAGTCGTTTCAATGCGTCTTGCCGGTTTTGTGTGGCATAACAGATGTCATCTTTTTTCGGGCCAACAATGCCTGGAAAGCGTTTTTTAAGGGCGTCTATCACGATATAGGTGTCATCAACCGAGAGTGTGGTTTGTGTAACAAAGGCTATCTTTTCCGGGTTGTTTACCTGTAGAGCATTGACTTCTGCTGCGGAATCTACGCGATAAATCAAGCCACCGTAGGAGGTGTCATATTGTCCCATGGTGCCTTCAACCTCTGGATGTCCTTTGTGACCAATCAGAACAGTTTCACGACCTTCCCGGCTATAGCGTAATACTTCAAGGTGAACCTTGGTTACCAGCGGGCAAGTGGCATCAAAAACTTTTAGTCCCCTCTGTCGAGCAGTGTCCTGGACAGCCTTGGAGACACCGTGTGCGCTGAATATTACAATCTTGTCATCAGGGACTTCATCCAGTTCGTTGACAAAAATGGCTCCTTTCTCGCGCAAGTTATTAACGACAAAACGGTTATGAACCACTTCGTGGCGGACGTAGATAGGGGCACCAAATTGCTCCAGGGCACGATCGACTATTTCAATGGCACGATCTACGCCGGCGCAAAAGCCTCGAGGGTTGGCAAGTATGACGTTCATGATAATTTCGCAAACAGTTGTAGGAGGTTTGATGGTAGCAAAAATTTGCTCTGGATTCCGGATCATCCTGGGAACGGCTGTTGGGAGGCTTGTAGGGTCTACCTGGAAGTTACCAAAAAGTAGTTTTTCCGAGCTTGCCCTAAGGAGCCTCTGATCAAGTCCCAATCGTTTTCCTGTGAGATGAAATTCGACCGGGTTTAATCAAAGGCTCTTAATTACTGGTGCCCTACGATCCATGCTGGCGAAACTTGGAAAAAAGTGAAACCAGGTTTTTGTCTTTGTCTTTGTCTTCATTCGCAGGTGCGATGGGCTCGGGGCCATATTCTTTAATCAGGGAGGGGTCTGTCAGATCCTCAGCGTCAGTCATGCCGATAATAGGGCGCTTTCGGTGTCTATAGGAGCTGGGTAAGTTCTTGTCTTCATCACTGATGGTTACTACCTCCCGGGGGGTGGTATATGCTTCCATTTTTGTCGTGCTTTTATCGGGTTTTTCGAGAGTTTCTTTTGTGGCTTTTTTATCAATGCCTTCGAGTATCAGGTTGTTACTGGCAGTTTGGTCTTTGTCGCGAAATACTTCCATGTATTTGCGACTTTCATCCAGATTAGCATTGAGTTCTTGTCGCGCAATATCTGCACTGTTGAAAATGTCATCAAACTGTTCGTGGGTCTGTTTTTCAAAGTCACTTAGTGTCAGAGTAAAGGACTGATAAGCGCTAGTGGCTTGCTGTTTGTATTCCTTTAATTGATTCAGTAGCTCTTTTGATTCGACGAGTGTCCGGTTTAATGTTTCCTTTATCTCGGTACTGATATCGTTCCCGTCTTCATTGGTTGTTTCAGCGTGTAGCCTGGACAGGTTTTTTAGCAAGGTTTCAGCCTGTATTCCCTGCTGTGCAGTTTGTTTGAGTCCATTTTCAAGATGGCTGTTGATTTGGCTCATCGCTGTTGTGGTTTCTTCGAGCTGTTGTTCCCAGTATTCCTGTATATGGTTGATTCTTTCTGTTGTTGCCTCAATGAGCTGTTTCATGTCTAGCTCAATAGTAGCGACAGCTTCTGCTCGCTGTTCGATTTCACTGGCTTTTTTTGATGCTCGAGTCAGTTGTTGTTGTGCTTCATCTGCATCTTCTTTTATCTGTTTTCCGATGTTATTAATTTCTGCCAGTGTTCTGTCTACGGCTTCTTTGTCCTGCTCTGCTGTGCGGCGCAGGGAAAGTATCTTTTTTTGTTCACGCTTACTGGCACCCTGGCGCGTGAAGATGGAAAAAGTGACAGCAAGCAAGGCAGCTACCACCAGTCCTAAAGCGATTAGCTCAATGAGGTAAGTTAGATCTGAATATTGCGATAATGTTGACACGTGGTTGCCCTCGAAGTGTTTTATTCTTGTTGCTCTGGCGAGATGGTCTGACACTCCAGCGTATGCCCATGAACTACATAACGCAAAGAATAATGTTAGTAGTTTAAATAGCGTCTGCTGTGGATATCTTGTGTTAGGTAGTCGTTTCATTTTAGTGCCACGCCGGAAATTATGTCCAGCTACTACTGGAGAGTATAGAATAAAAAAGTGATAAATTGAAATTTAACAGCTGCTTGCTTATTGTCAATCATTGGTGTGGGTTAAGTAGTGGGAGGCTGGACTAAGGGTCTGTGTTCTTTTTTGCTTCCAGTAGCGCCTTGTCACGCTTCATAATGGTTCGGGCAAAAAGAAAGCCTCCCAGATAGAGCATAAAGCTAAAGATGACCAGCAGATAGCCGTAAACTTCTTCGCCGGGGGTGAGTGCGTACCAGACGCCTAGCAGGAAATAGAGTAGTGCAGGGAAAGCAGCATTAACATGCGTACTATAATTTCCATTTAGGAGCCCGCGCACGAAGAACAGCAGGGGAGTCAGTAAAATGAGCAACTCGATAGAGCGTGGTATTACTTGTATTGGGCTTAACCAGCCATTCCAGAGAATAATGAGAAAAATCAATCCAAATAGCCCGCTAATGGCAAGAATCCTCCAAAGGATCAGGTAGTTCATGGGTGAGTCATCCTGGCCAGCCGCTTCCCCAGGGCGATACAAAGACGTTTTTCTTCATCAGAAATGGGGCACATGCTATTTGAGCCGGAAACATGGCTGGGGCCATAGGGAGTTCCTCCGCTACGGGTGCTTAGCAAGTCCGTTTCAGTATAGGGAAGGCCGATGATGATCATTCCCTGATGGAGGAGAGGAATCATCATGGAGAGCAGGGTGCTTTCCTGTCCACCGTGCAAGCTGGATGCTGATGTGAAAACGCCCGCAGGCTTGTCAACCAGCGCACCTGAAAGCCAGTGTTCAGTGGTTTTTTCCAGAAAGTATTTGAGGGGAGCCGCCATATTGCCAAAGCGGGCGGGGCTGCCCATTGCCAGGGCATCGCATTGAGCCAGTTCTTCCAGCGTTACATACGGCGCACCATCGTCAGGTATGCTGTTTTCGGTACTTTCACAGACTTCAGATATTTCCGGAACCGTGCGAAGCATTGCTTCAACACCTGGTACCGATTCTATGCCACGTGTAATAAGGTTTGCCATATCCCGTGTCGCACCATGGCGGCTATAGTAAAGCACCAGGACACTGTTACTCATAAGATATCAAGAACTTTTTCTGGTGGGCGTCCGATAGCTGCTTTTCCATTGCTAATCACGATAGGCCGCTCAATCAGGCGTGGAAATGTCACCATGGCCTGAATGAGTTCTTCTTTGCTCAGGCTGTTATCGTCCAGATTATTTTCCTTATATTCTGCTTCATGCTGGCGCATCAGGTCTCTCGGGTCATCAATATTGAGCATCTCAAGTATATTTTTTATCGTATCTGCATCAGGAGGAGTGTCCATATATCTGATGGTGTTTGGTGTTATTTCTTTACCTTCTAGTAACTTAAGTGTTGCTCTGGATTTGGAGCAGCGTGGGTTATGGTATATGATAACGCCGTCTGTCATGTGGTTTTCTCCTGTGATAGGTCAAATGTATAGGGTTATATTATTAGTTCTTGCACCTATTTGCACATCAAAGTTGGTGAAGTCAGATTGTTGCGGGGCCGGTAGCGCCGGCATCTGCTCTGTGTAGGACCAAATGAAAAAGGATCTCCATGAAATTGTTTAAACTTTTTATGCCTGTCGTGGCGTTTGTTTTCTTGTTGCTTGCGAAAGGTATGACTTATGCCGCGTCAACTGATACTGAGGTGGTTGAAGATTTTACCTTTAAAGATATTAAGGGTATTAGCCATAAAATTTCTGATTATCAGGGGAAATGGGTGTTAGTGAATTATTGGGGGACTTACTGCCCTCCTTGCCTGGAAGAAATCCCTGACCTGGTGAGTTTTGCAGAAAAGCACAAGGAAGACGTGGTGATTCTGGGGATGGATGCTGGAGGAACCAACATCAAGGATCTACAGGAATTTGCGGTCGAAAATATGATGGACTATGTGATTGCACCGGTGCAGGAAAGTACATTAACTGCATTTGGGGTGTTGTTGGGGATTCCAACAACTTATGTTGTTACACCTGCGGGGGAGGTGGCTGTACGGGTCCTGGGTATTATTGATCTGGATGCGGTAGAGGAACTCATGCAGCAATACAAGAGTGGGGGAAGCCCATCTCTCTCACCGAAAGAGACGGAGGGTGTGTTGGGTTTATGATCCTCTGGGAGGTTGTTCGAGAATAGGAAGCGTAGCGAAAATCACAGGAGTGTCGTAAGGTGGGATTATTGAAAGAGGTGAATGGCTGTCGCTACTTAATAATTTAAGATTATGATTTTAATGGTATTTTAAGTAGTTTTCTGGTTTTCAAGACAGCCTCCTGGATAAATTACCGTATACGTAGGCTTTGACCGGGATGGATGAGGTAATTAGGGGCTTTTAGTGTGTTCAGGCGGACAATTTCTTTCCAGTGCACACCGGTTTTTTTCATCACCTCAAAGACAGTATCTCCTGGTTTTACAACATAATACACCTGTTCTTCCCGGCGAGGTTCCGGCCTGTTTTTCTGCTGTTCTGTATTGGCTGGAGCCGTTATACTTTTCTTTATCGTGACCTTTGAAGCAGGCTTTACAGGGGGAGGTGTAGAGGTGTTTTTTTGCGGGATCACAATTGGATCGGCTGCAGGAACAGGTTCTTCACCAGGGGGCAGGTAAACTGTACAGCCTGTTACCATCAACAGGGTGATGCCGAGGCTAATGGGTGTTGTAAGTGTTATTTTCATCATCAGTAACTCATGCAGTAGGAAGTGATCATACGGATTTGTGCGAACTAGACAAGCGGGACAAATTGCACGGTTTCAAATGTCTCCATGTTGTAGCGGTCATTTGCTTCTTTGGTAATTAATTTAAGGTGCTGGACGTTTCTTTGTTTCCCTACGGGAATGACCATCTGCCCACCAGTAGCTAACTGATTGAGAAGGGCTTGTGGAATACTCTCCGGGGCGGCGGTCACCATAATGGCATCATAGGGTGCATTGGGTTCCCACCCCCAGGTTCCATTCCCCAGATGTGTGCGAATATTACGAAAACCTAGCTGATGTAACAAGTCTCGTGCATGCTGATAAAGAGGCTCAATAATCTCAACAGTATGTAGCTCCGCAACCAGAGCACCTAAAACCGCAGCCTGATAACCAGAGCCAGTACCAACCTCCAGCACCTTTTTGGGGGTGTCCTTTTTTATCAGGAGTTCGGTCATGTGTGCGACAATATAAGGCTGGGAGATGGTCTGTCCATGTCCGATGGGGAGTGCGGTATCTTCATAGGCGCGACTGGCCAGTGCTTCGTCCATAAAAAGATGGCGAGGAAGTTTGCGGAGTATATGGAGTACGTCTTTGTTCTGAATGCCTTTTTGTTCAAGGCGATCCACCAGCCTGTCCCGGGTGCGTTGAGAAGTCATGCCGATACCATGTATGTTTAGTTCAGTCATTAATCTTGTCCAGCCACTCTGAAGTTATGGTTAATGCTTGGTAACGCGTCAAGTCAGTATGTATCGGAGTTACCGATACATAACCCTGGTGTATAGCATAAAAATCGGTACCTGCTCCAGCATCTTGTTCTTCTCCTGGAGGGCCGACCCAGTATATGGGTTCGCCACGCGGATCTGTTGCGTTGATGACAGGCTCGGCCTTGTGTCGACGACCCAATCGTGTTGTTTGGAAGCCCTTGATCTTATGCCAGGGCAAGTTGGGTACATTGACATTTAAAATGGTGTCCTCTTTGTCGGGAAAGTCGGTCATGTGAGTGAATAATAATTCAATGGCCTGAACCGCGGATGCAACATGCTCCAGCGCAAAAGAGCAACTGGATACGGCTATGGCAGGTAAACCCAGGAAGCGTCCTTCCATGGCAGCAGCGACGGTTCCTGAATACAGAACATCATCGCCCATATTGGCACCAGCATTAATTCCAGAAACAACTATATCGGGCTCATAGTCCAGTAATCCTGTTAGGGCCAGATGGACACAGTCTGTTGGTGTGCCATTGATGCTATAAACCTGATCGCCGCGGTCATTGAGGCGTAATGGATGTTCCAGAGTTAAGGAGTTGCTGGCGCCGCTACGGTTAATTTCTGGTGCAACCGTTACAACCGTGGCAAACTGTTTCAAGGATTCACGTAGTGAACGTAAGCCACGTGCATGGTATCCATCATCATTGCTGAGTAATATTTTCATCGTTTTAGGCGTACTGTTAAGCATATACTATGAGTGATAAAACAACCCATCAGGATCTGGAGAGAGGTCTCTTTTTAGAGGCTGTGTCTGATGTTGAGCCTCTCCGTCATGATAAGGCCACACATAATACCCCAAAGCCTCCGGCAATACCGACAAAAACCATTGAAGATGAGCAACAAGTTTTAAAAGATATGTTGTCCGATGATTTTGAGCCCCTGGATATTCAGCCTGGTGACATATTGAGTTATTGCCGACCTGGAGTACAAAAAAGAGTCTTTCGCAAGTTACGCAAAGGTGACTATCGTATATCCGATGAGCTGGATTTGCATGGTTTGAACGTGAAACAGGCCAAAGAGCTTCTATTATTGTATTTGCAACAAGTTAAACAGCTGGAAAGCTGTTGTGTGCGTATTATCCATGGCAAGGGGCATCGCTCCAGCAACAAGGGGCCTGTGTTAAAACGCAAGGTAGATCATTGGTTGCAATGCCATGGCAGGGTTTTGGCTTATCACTCTGCACAGCCTTGTGATGGGGGAACGGGAGCCGTGTACGTCCTCCTGAAGCGGCAATATTAGACTGAGAGGTTTGTGTTTGAAAACGGAATTTCAAAGGAGTGTGAAATGCGTCAAGTTACTTTAATAGTACTGTTGAGCGGGTGCTTGATAGGGGCTTCTGCCAGGGCGGATTCTGGTGTGCTGGAAGTCGATTGGTCGGCGTTGAACAAACAGCGTGTCAAGGTGGCAGCTAGAAGTGTCCCACTTCCAGGTGTTCTTAGCGAAGGGATCCGTGAAGTTCGGCTACCGGTTTTGTTGCCACGCTCCCATACGCATGATGAAAAGATGTCGGTGGTCGCAGATACAAATTTTTATAGCATTACGCTATTTTTACGGGAAGCGGTGCTTATCGTAACAGGAGATCGCTTGTATCAGCAGACAATGCCATCTGACTCAGAGCTGGAGGTAGTGCTGCCTTCCCAGGGGGGTGCTTCCTTCACGAATGATGAAGGAATGATAGCCGCAGATTTTAACCGCTATGGTGTTAATTATTCATTACAGCTTGAATGTCAGAAGCCGAAAGTAGATGCTCGCTGCTTAAATAATAGTTTGATTCGGCAGTTGTTTAGCGAGTTGGTTGTGGTGGGGGGGCGTCCATGAAAGGCTTTATGCTGTTGACGGTAGCTTCTTTGTCACTGGGAGCCTGCTCACTTCAGTCTCGGCTTCCATCTGGCAAGGAGTTTGCCTATGAACCTGAGGGGCGGCTTGTACCCGTGCATAGCGGGGCAGGACGTGTTGGAGATACCAGGGTATATGCGCCGGGTATTCGCTTTCCCCTGCTTAATGCTCCTGCGTATTTAAATTCTCAGGTCTATGGTGTGGGTGGTTTGTATGGTGAACCAGGGAGTCTTTGTGATGCCAGGAACTACCAATACCCCTGGAAGGATACTTTTTGTGAAAAACGTGGTTGGTCTATGCCGCTATGCCCTGCTGGAAAAGGCCATCAGGGTGTGGATATTCGTCCAGCAACGTGTGAAAAAAATAAGTATGCAGTAGTGGCGGTAGAGGAAGGTGTTATTTCCGCGATTGGTGAATATACGGTTTATTTACGAGGTCGTTCAGGACGAACTTATCGGTATTTACATATGGATCCTTCGTCGTTGCAGATAAGACGGGGTCGAAAAGTAAAACGAGGGCAGGTTATTGGGAAAGTATCAAATTATATGGGTAATACGAAAACATCGATACATTTGCATTTTGATATGAAGCAAACAATACGTTTTAGTGACGGTCGATCAATAAAGGTCTATGTGCCTCCTTATAGCTCTTTGGTTGAAGCATACAAACGTCTACTTGAAGGGGCTCCTTGACAGAGCCTAAAGCCCCTTCCTCTTTATTGCTTGAATTGCACGTTTTCGTCTTCCTCTTGAACAACACGAGGGCACTCTGAGCAGTTACGGATTACGCATGATAAGTTACATGCTGAGCTATCTATTGATAGCGCGAAGAGGTTGACAATATGTGGCTTAGAGTAGTTGTTTTTTGATGCCACGATATTTGAAGATGGTGGCCGGAGGTGGAATCGAACCACCGACACGCGGATTTTCAATCCGCTGCTCTACCGACTGAGCTATCCGGCCAAAGGAGGCGGTATTACAGCGTTTCATGGAAGATAAGTCAAGCGTTAATTCGCCTGAAAAACAGCCTTTTTCGGGAAGTTTTGAGTAAGGTTTTTTGTTCGGGTATCTGGATAAAAGCAGAAAAACCCCGGAGTCGGGGTTTTGTGTAATATGCGTACCACAGAAATATGTGCTCTATCCTGAAGCAGGGCGGGTATAAATATTAACCACCAAAGCCGCTTTTTATATCTACCTTTTCTTCAGCAAAGCGCTGCAAAACATCAAGCTGTCTAATCAGGTTTCGAGAGTCCAGTGTGAATTTTTTGCGTTCACTCGCGCTGAGTGAAAGGCCCTTGGGTAGTTTTACTCTTAATGGATTTTTAGGGGTGCCATTAACACGGAACTCATAGTGCAAATGATTGCCGGTTGAAGAGCCGGTAGAGCCAACATAGCCTATGGTATCACCTAAATAGACTTTCATGCCGGGTTTGAGGTTTTTTTTATATTTACTAAGGTGTCCATAAAGTGTTGAATAGCCGCCGTTGTGCCGGATGATAACGGTCTTTCCGTACCCGCCTTTACGTGCTACGTGTTGGACTATGCCATTAGCAGTGGCAGCTACAGGGGTGCCTCTGGGAGCTGCGTAGTCAACACCGGTGTGCATGCGAGTTCTTTTGTGAATGGGGTGCCGGCGTTTACCAAATCCAGAGCTTATTCTTTTAAAAGAGGTTATTGGATGCCTCTTGAAACTATGGCTAAGGTCATAGCCTTTATCATCAAAGTAATCCGTTTTGTTGTCAGCTAAGTTAAATCGTATAGCGCGGTGAGCTCTTTTGTTATGCATAAGCTCTGCCGCTAATATATCGCCATCAGCAATTTTATTACCACGATGATATATTTGTTCGTAAACAAGAGTGACACGATCCCCCTTGTCCAGATCATGAGTCAATCTAACGTCACGGTCAAAAATATCTGTCAATTTCTGAACAATGCTATGCGGGATATTTTCCTGGTTTGCGTCGTAGCGAAGTGAATTGTTGATGAAAAGAGTTGTTCGGGTTTGCCGGGTCTCTATGGCTTTCTGTACAACTTGACCCTTGTAAGTTTTAACCTCTTTCTGGTATGAAATGACAAAACTGGATTTAGAGGGTGGGTTATAAGTGATGAGTTGCTTTAACCTGCCTTCTCTTTTTTCTGCACGAAGAATGTATCCAGGCGCTATTTTTGCAAGTTCTTTTTTAATAGCTGGAACTGCCTTGATCTGCTCAAGTTCTTTTTTTGAAATCCCAAGTTTTCGAAAAAACTGGTTAGGTTTGTCCCTGGCCGAAACAACGTGTGTTCTCCAGTTCTTTTCTTCAAGGAGGTTGCTATCCAGGTCTCCTGCTTCCGCTGACAGTGTTTCCAGCGAGGATAACGATACTTCTTTGGTCAGGGTCTGATAGAGTGGTTTTACTACTTCCTGTGTACTGCTGTCCAGGAAACTGTTTGTAGTGGTTGCGGTTAGCAGTCCGTCCACCGATACCAGGTTATTGTTTTGGTACAAGGTAGCAGCAAGCAAAAAAGTACCTGTAAGTGCTAACAGCCCTTTGGATGTCTTTCCAAAAGACATGCTTCGGCTGTTAGAGAGAGAAGCTTTATCTTTGACCGCACTACTGGTTTCATCAGTGGGGAGCTCAAATTGTTGCATGACTTCAGCCCAGTCTTTCTGGATCTTCTGATCCATGGGCGTTGAGTGTTTACTCAAAATTTCCTCCAGTAAGCCCATCGTGTGTGACGGGTGCTAGCAAATAATGTGCCAGAGCGCACTATCCCTAAATTCTTAGTTAAAGGACAGTCTCTATCTAGCATCACTGTTAATTGGCTTAAATCAGCAGACGGCCGGTATATCCGTCTGCTGGAGCAAAAGAAGTGCATCGATTTTGAGTGTTATTTTTCAATACAAGTAACATAAGCTTCTTGGATTTTGCTAATATTGCGCCCTTTTTATAGGTAAAATTAACAAATGTCAAACGAAATGGAAGCGTTCTAATGCTGAATATTAAAGAAAGTGTTGAGATTATACACAGGGGAGCCGAAGAAATTCTGGTTGAAGGTGAGCTGGTAAACAAACTGGAGAGGGGGGTTCCCCTGAGAATTAAAGCAGGGTTCGATCCAACGGCACCGGACTTGCACTTGGGACATACGGTGCTGATTAACAAGCTGAAGCAGTTTCAGGATATTGGGCATGAAATATTATTCTTGATTGGCGATTTTACCGGGATGATTGGTGACCCAACGGGAAAGTCTACGACTCGACCAGCATTAACACCTGAAGAGGTTGAGCAGAATGCAGCGACATATAGAGAACAGGTTTTTAAAATCCTGGATCCAGAGAAGACACAGGTGGTGTTCAATTCTAGCTGGATGAGCAAGATGAATGCGGCGGATCTAATCCAGCTGGCAGCCAGGCATACAGTGGCGAGAATGCTGGAGCGTGATGATTTCAACAAGCGCTATAAGACGGGTCAGCCTATTGCCATCCATGAATTTTTATACCCTCTTATACAGGGGTATGACTCGGTAGCATTGCAGGCAGATATAGAAATAGGTGGTACAGATCAAAAATTCAATTTATTGGTAGGCAGGGAGCTTCAGAAGCATTTTGGACAGGAGCAGCAGATAGTACTAACCATGCCCCTGCTGGAAGGTCTTGATGGAGTGCAGAAAATGTCCAAATCTCTGGGTAACTATATAGGTATTACAGACAGGCCAGACGACATGTTTGGCAAAATCATGTCAATCTCGGATGACTTGATGTGGAGATATTTTGAGTTGCTTAGTTTCCAGCCCATGCCAATTATAGAAAAATGGCGGCAAGATGTCGCAGCAGGCGCAAACCCCAGAGACATTAAGTTCAAGCTGGCACAGGAGTTGATAGAACGATTTCATAGCAAAAAAGCAGCAGAAAAAGCATTAAGCAATTTTATAGCTCGATTTCAAAAAGGTGCGATACCGGATGAAATGCCTGAAGTGAGTCTGAACGCTAAGACGGATGAGGGTATGCCAATTGCTATTTTGCTAAAGGGTGCACAGATAGTGCCAAGTACTTCGGAGGCTTACCGGATGATTAAGCAGGGGGCGGTAAAAATAGACGGAGAAAAGATCGAGGATCGCAACCTGTTGATAAAGAAAGGAACCGTTTCAGTGTATCAGGTAGGAAAGCGGCGTTTTGCGAGAGTTTCGGTAAATTAATAAAAAAAACTATTGACCCTGATTGGGGGCTGTATATAATGCGCTTCCCCTGACGACACTAACGAGCCGACAGGAGACACAATCCGTAGAGGTTGTGAGAAAGATTTAACAAGAAGAGC
>WFWY01000101.1 GCA_015490895.1 Thiotrichaceae bacterium
CACAATCCGGGGCTCTACCAACTGAGCTACGCTCACCATAAATGGTGCGCCCGGCAGGACTCGAACCTGCTACCCTCGGCTTAGAAGGCCGTTGCTCTATCCAGTTGAGCTACAGGCGCAGCAGTTAGTTCTTTTCTTTCTTCCTGTTTCTTCTATTGTCATTAATATCCATCAGCTTGTATCTGACAGATAACCATAAAAATGGTCGGGGTAGAGAGATTCGAACTCCCGACATCCTGCACCCAAAGCAGGCGCGCTACCAGACTGCGCTATACCCCGACGGATCATCATCTCATCAGCGACAATAGAGGCGCGATAATACGTGTGAAATTTCACAGCGTCAAGCCTTTCTCTCTGATTCACGACATGCGAGAATGCCCCTCTGAAAAGCCTTCGTTAAATCTGGAGACCAACCCCATGCCAGCCACTATTCTTGATGGAAAAGAAATCGCCGCCAGGCTCCGAGCCGACATCAAATCCAGGGTAGACGAAAGGCTGGACGCTAATAAACGCCCTCCAGGGCTGGCCGTTATCCTCATCGGTAGCGACCCCGCCTCACAGGTTTATGTGAGTCACAAGCGTAAAGCCTGTGAAGCAGCAGGTATTTACTCCATCTCTTACGACTTGCCAGAAGACACCACCCAACATGAACTCCTGACTATAATAGAAGAACTCAACAACGATACCAAAATTGATGGTATTCTGGTACAACTCCCTTTACCAAAACACATTGACACCCAGCTGGTAATTGAACAAATACACCCCGATAAAGACGTGGATGGTTTTCACCCGGAAAATATCGGCAAGCTGACCCTTCGCATTCCCGCTCTGCGGCCTTGCACCCCCTATGGTGTCATGCACCTGCTGGATTATACGGGTGAAACCTATAAAGGCAGACATGCTGTTATTGTCGGTGCTTCCAATATTGTTGGCCGCCCCATGACTATGGAGCTTCTGTTAGCGGGTGCTACGGTTACAATTTGCCACCGCTTCACTAAAAATACCAGCGCCCTGGTTAGACAGGCAGATATCGTTATTGCAGCAGCTGGAAAACCGGGGCTGGTTAAAGGTGAATGGGTCAAGCCAGGAGCAACCGTGATAGATGTGGGTATCAATCGCCTGGCAAATGGAAAACTGGCTGGTGATGTCGAATTTAACGCTGCCGTTGAAAAAGCCCAATGGATCACCCCTGTACCCGGAGGTGTTGGCCCAATGACTGTTGCCATGCTATTACAAAACACCCTGACAGCCTGTAATAAACACCAGCTTTGAACCTGAAGCCCTTTTTCCTGTTCTCGAACAAGCTCCTAGTTAATAGCGCCCAAAAAAACCCGCAAAAGCGGGTTTTTTACAGGTACCGACTGAATTTCTACCAGCCTGCTCCCATGCAGGAAATCCTTTACTTGGGACAGCTTGACTTGTCACCAGGCACTTTTCCTGCAACTTTCAGGAAGCTCTCAAAAGGCCCCATAACTTTCATGGCCTCTATTTTTGGCCCCTGAAACTTCAACTTGCCACTCATCATGGCACCCATGGCACCACAACCAAAGGAGCCCTTACCCATACACTCCCAGTTTTTATCACTGGCATGCATCAGATAGTCAACCTTAAAGTTCATGGCTTTTCCATCCGGCTTACCCGAGCTAACACACATGGCCTTACCATCTTTTTTCTGAATGGTTAGCTGTATCTTCGAATTGGCTCCACAACTGGTGCGATACATCTGTACCAGCTTGTAACCACGACCCGCATCATTCGCTATCCAGGAATAACCGTCATCATCATCGGATTCAATTTCCATTAATTGCTGGGTAAGAACCGGGCTTGCATTCCAGGCATCACAGGCTTTTTTCGCCCAGGCACCATCCATGTAGGTATCTGCCAGCACAGGGGTCGCTACGGCGCTCATCAGCGCAACTAATCCTAATTTCTTTAACATCTTCTCTATCCTCATTTGAGTGTAATCTGATGCACAACCCAACTTGCCGGATTGTGCATCGTTGTAGACCTACAACTGTTCAATAAGTTTCATCCTTTAATATTGAACGCTGTAACCAATACCCAAAGCATCCTGATCCATTTTCAAATCGAAGGGCTGACGCTGAGCAAGATCACCTCTAATGGTGTTTTCGAAAGTATGGACATAGCTTCCGATAAGTTTTGAGCGACTGGATAACTTATACTCAACACCCAGTGAAAGATGATCTTCCACGACCGCAGGGGCTAATGCATTGAAGAATGTATCTTCCGCACCAACCGGAGACCCGCCATGGTTATAGCCTGCCATTAGAGCCAGCCTGGAAGATCGTTGATGCTTAATACCCAGCTTGATTATATCTTGATCATCCCAACCGAAGCCCGGCCCATTATCACTGCCCAATGCATTTGGGCTAGAACCACTATTCCCGATAGCAGCCACATCCGTATAATAAATTCTCATAAGGTCAGCAGCAAGCATCGTATTGGGTGTCGCATTGACAGAAAGACCAATCGTGGCAGCAGCAGGAATATCCATTGTGCCTTGCTCAGGAAACAGACCACTGTACTTGTCAAATTCACTCATATTCGTTTTCATGCGGTAAGAAGCGCCAGCAGTAACATTAGGAGCTACTTTTCCCATCCAGCCTATAGTTGCGCCAATACCGGTTGATGTATCACTGCCAGGATTTCCAAAAGCCTGCAAGTCCTGTGGATTTGCTCTTGGGTCACCTGCAAAGGCCTCAATACCTGATGCCTTGAATTGTTGAGCTACCAGGTTAACAGAGAGACCAATACTATGATTCGGACTCAACTTTCTGGATACGGTTGGCGAGATGAAGACCTGTTTCAAGTCAATACCGGTAGTCGTCCCTGCTCCACCGTTGAAAGGAGCAAAGGCCTGAGGAGCAGGCGCCCCTGTTGGGAAAACCGGACTATTGGGCTTGAAGGAAGTGTTCATACCCCCATTTCCGTAAACCGTAATACCGACTGCAGTTTGAGCACTGAGTGCTTTTTTATAGCCAAACTCCGGAATCAGGAATGCAGAAACACCGTTACCATCAAATTCGGTACCCGATGGATTCGGGAGCCCTCCAGGGTTTGGAATAGCAGCAGGTACATTACTGATCGCATAGCGGTTAGGCTTGAAAATTTCAGCACCCACATCCCAACCATTGGGGATAAATGAGGCACTTGCCGGGTTACTTGCCATACTCATAGTGTTGATAGGAGTTCCCGCAGCAGCTCCTCCCATTGCCTTGTGTGTCTGCCCCAGCCCTGTTGGTGCAAGACCGTTGGTAGCCATTGCCTGCGACGAGGCAAAAGCCGTTATTATCGATACCGCCAGGATGGTCGGTTTTAATACTGTACGCATATTCAAGCTCCTTTGGTTTATATGAATAGTGTTAAGTTGATATCTGTACGACATGCTGCCTTGAATATTGGCAGTATTTTGAGTTGTTGTCAAACTGCAACACATGATAACCTAATGATATCTATATAATAATTATATTATAATATGCATTATTACTAATATTGTGTTTTTTGTACAACTCCTTTTATACTTATCTCTCTCA
>WFWY01000102.1 GCA_015490895.1 Thiotrichaceae bacterium
TGATTGTATACGGCAGCTATGATGTGGATACGCCGTTTGCGGTTACAGGTCATGCGCCGCAGTGGTCGGTGCAGTCGGTGGATATGATCACGGCAAGCGACACTGAGGCGATAGCTGCTGACCGCATTGAGGATTTTGCGGATACTTTGCCGGGTGTGTTATTGGGTCGCACTCAGGCGGGGATTGCCAGTAATGTGTGGCTACGTGGCTTTTCTTTGCAGGGGCGCTTGCATCTGGATGGTGTATCCGATAACCGCCGTTATATGTTGCGTGATCCGGCAACGATGGAGCGGGTGGAGGTGAGCAGGGGGCTGATTTTGCAGCCACCTGTATCGCAATATATAAAAATTAACAAGCAGATTTCAGACGCAAATTATCTACAAATGGTAAGAAATCTTTATCTGAAAATAGCAAAGGTATTTTATTCTCAATACAGTATGTTGCAATTATTACATCGGCTGTCTTGCGAATAATTATGCCTTTTTTTCGTAATTTCCTGAGATTATTAGCGCTCTTAATTGCCATCTCCTGCCCTAATAATTCATGTACGCTTAATGATGTCAGGATTTCTTTGGCTACCTTATAATCAGAATCACTTCTAAATCCCTGCAATATTTCAGTAAGAATGAGGTCGCCAATTATTACCTCTTCAAGTCCAAGTACTTCATTTAATTTGTCGGCTTCCGTAGACCTCACCCCGTTAAAAAAATCAATCCAAACACTAGAATCCGCTAAAACCATTATTTAGATCTCATTTTTTCCAAGTCGCCTTCCCATTTTAACTTTCCTCTCAAAGAGCGTATGGATGCCTGTTTATTTAATTTAATCAAAGCCTTAAGCCCGAGTTCTACAGCTTCCTTTTTAGTGCTTAAGCCTGTTGCTTTTAATGCGTCAGCCATTAAGTTATCATCAATCTCAATATTTGTTCTCATACTAGATGCCAATGTGTATGATTTAATAAATGTGTACACATTGTAAATAAAATACACACAACAAGTCAATCAACATTGACCTGCCTTACAAGCCGCGCTGCTCTGTGCAAAGCCTTGGTTTAGCGTGTCCCTATTTTTAAAATACCGACAGTTGCAGCGCTTATAGGCGCTTGTGGGTGAATATAAATTTCTGTGGCTGGCAAGTGGTTTTTGCTGGTTTTTATTCGAAATTATTGCCTAGCCGGGAATTGCTGATGATACAGTACAGTGCGTGAAACCACGGATTCAGAATTCAACGCTACCCTGGAGCAACAGATTTATGAAAACAACAGATTTCCCCTTCTTTTCTGACATACCTTTTCTCCCCTGCTGGTTGAACTGGCCACTGCTATTCCTTCTGACGTTCTTTCCCCTGGTGGCTTGTGCCGAATCACCTGAGCCGAAAAGTGGCTTGATAGAGGAAACCAATTTCCAGCAACTGGCGCTTGAAATGCGCGACAGGCGTCTCCCCTTGATGGTGGAATTTTATGCAGAAGGATGTCCTTACTGTCTTTTGCTGGAGGAGGATTTTTTAGAACCCATGGTCGATGATCCTGCCTATAGGGACAAAATCCTGATTCGCCGGGTGCAGTTGGATCTGGATGACAGCTTGATAGATTTCCAGGGGAAGGAGGTTTCTGCGAGTCAGTTTGCGATGCGCTATAAGGCTTATCTCACGCCAACGCTTATTTTTATTGATGCCGATGGCAGGGAAGTTGCTGAAAAAATTGTGGGAATCAATACACCGTCTCTGTTTGGAGGCTATCTGGATATTGAGATAGAAAAAGCCCTGAACACTGTCAGGGCTAAAAGTCCCTCGCAAGAAGGGAGTAGGGAAGGGAAGTAGAGAAGATAACAAAGGGGAGCGTTTTTCCCTCCCCCCCTTGTTATCAGTGCTTGTTAGCGTTCACGAACGAAACGGCGAATCTCTGCAA
This sequence comes from Thiotrichaceae bacterium, assembly GCA_015490895.1. GTDB lineage: Bacteria > Pseudomonadota > Gammaproteobacteria > Thiotrichales > Thiotrichaceae > HyVt-477. The sequence goes on from WFWY01000102.1 coordinate 1,907, forward strand.
CATGACGGCGGCTGACTTCCAGCTGGTCAGGAATCTGGTCAATCTTGACCTTGACACGACCAATATCGGTTTTTGCCAGCCCGGTAATGCGGCTTTTGGCCACCAGTGCATTGCGGTGAATACGGATGAAGCGGTCATTCAGGTCATTCTCAAGTGATTTTAGTGATTCTTCGATAATAACCTCACCTTTCTTGTACTTGACGGTTACATATTTCTGGTCGGCCTGAAAATAGTAAACGTCCTCAATAGGGATCAGTTCCAGGTTGCCACGCATCCGTGCACAAATGTGTTTGCGCTGGTTACCTGATTCGCTGGTACGTTCCAGAATTTCGCTGCGCTGAACCCGGTTGAGAGAGCGTGCTTGTGCAAGACTTTGTAATAATTGTTCTTGTCTTATCGGTTTCATTAAATACCCCGTTGCTTTAGTTGAAAATGCTTCTAATGCATACTCTCCATACGCTGTGGTGAATATGACGGCTGGTGGCGAGTCCATGCCTGATAAATGTTTTGCGACTTCCAGCCCATCCATGACAGGCATGGAGATATCAAGCAAAACAAGTTCCGGTTGATGGCGTTCAACCATCATCAGTGCTTCTGCTCCGTTTTCTGCTTCAGCACAAATTCGATAATCATCGTTTTCATGTAATAGTTTTTTGATTCGGTCTCTGGCGAGTTCTTCGTCATCAACGATAAGAATACTGATACTCATTATTGTTATTACTCCTTAGGTATGCGAAACGCGACACGGTAAAGGTGGTCAGTTTTAGTGAAAGTTAGTTTTGCCCTGTCGCCGTATGCGAGTTTTAGTCGTTGTGTAAGATTCTCCTGAGCGATATGGTTTCCTTTAGAGTGGGAGGTTGTCCCTTCAGGTGGAATCGGATTACTGACCGATATATCCAGATAATTTCCTGCGTCATACAGGCTGATACCGAGCGTGCCGCCATCTTTTCTTGGCTGGATACCATGATAGATGGCATTTTCTATGAGTGGCTGCAACAGTAAGGGTGGAATACTCATGTCAAAGGGAAGAGAGTTGCGATCCATATCCCACACTACCGTCAGGCGTTTACCCAGGCGTAAACCTTCAATACGCAGGTAGCGGGTCGTCACATCCAGTTCTTCGGCCAGCGTGACACGATCACGAGTATCCAGGGTGGAGCGAAAAATATCCGCCAGATCCAGAAGAGACTCTTCAGCCTGTTCCGGATCTGTTGTGGTGAGCTGGGCAATAGAATTCAGGCTATTGAACAGGAAATGAGGGCGCATCCGTGATTGTAGTGCGGTATATTTTGCATCCGAGTCGCTTTGTATGTGTCTCTCCCAGTGGTGTTGTAGATAAAAGTAGCGTAAACCAACCGTGCTGATGACCAGGCTCAGGATAAGATTGCGGAGTACAAACAGGGTGTCCCAGTATTGAATATGGGCAGGGTCTGTATAGTTTTGTCCCGCTATACCCAGGATAGACGCCATCAGGGTAAACAGGATGACAGTAGCAATGACAATAAAGGAGGAATACAGGGCATTAAAGCGTTTCAGGTAGCGACTTAACATGCAGGTAATCAATGCCGACATGATGGCAACCCAGATAACGAAAAGCGTCGTTAACCCCAGATCAATAAAGAAGTCTCTGAAAGTGCTGGCAGAGGCCAGTGCGAGTATAAAAGCCAGAGCAATGGCTGCCAGCAGAAGCTGGAGCAGGGTGCGGGAAGCACATAGGTTTGGTAAGAAACCTATTGTTTTGGTAGTAGCTTTGGACATTTTATTATTATTATTAGCTATGCGTTATGGTTGTCAGTCTGGGCATCTTTTGTTTGCTCTTGATACGGTTTCTCGATATGACTCGTGACGTTGCGTGTGTATGAGCTAACCCCAGCATTTACTTGTTGCCATTATTTATTGTTGTTTTTATTACACTGTCGGGAGATAAGCACATCAAGATGCTAACTGACCAAACAAGTACTACTTTATCATTCGTTTCCTGAATCAACGGTTAAGACCTTCCGATAAATGAATAACTTTGGAAGATGAAAGAAACCAAAGGTGTTTTTTTACGGATAAGCATACAGCTAGTCTTTGTTATGCTATGTTTCCAGTTTTTTAGTCCACCAGGTTGATAGTGCTATGAGTAAAGAGAACAAAACCCCAGCAGAAAAACTTTGGGGCGGACGTTTCAGTGAATCAACGGATGCCTTTGTGGAAGCTTTTACTGCCTCAATCCAGTTTGACCAGCGATTATTTAAGCATGATATTGCAGGCTCCAGGGCACATGCAGCCATGCTGGCCAGAGCAGGTTTGCTGACCGAGCAGGAAAGGGATGCGATAGAGGCGGGTCTTGATGCGATTGAGCAACAGGCAGAGCAGGGGGAGCTGGACTGGTCGATTAGTCTGGAAGATGTACATATGAACATAGAGGCACGTCTTACCGAGCAGATTGGAACCACCGGCAAGAAACTACATACCGGGCGCTCACGTAACGATCAGGTGGCGACAGATATTCGGCTCTGGCTACGGGAGCAGATTGATCTTGTTTTAGCCCAGATTCAGCGTTTGCAAGTGGCACTGGTGGATCTGGCAGACCGGGAAGCAGAGACGATTTTACCCGGTTTTACACATTTACAGGTGGCACAGCCGATTACCTTTGGTCATCACATGCTGGCCTGGTATGAAATGCTGGTCAGAGATGTTGAGCGCCTGCAAGACTGCCGTAAACGGGTCAATATTATGCCGCTAGGGGCTGCTGCACTGGCTGGAACGACCTACCCGATCGACAGGGATTACACAGCCTCACTGCTGGGTTTTGAGCGTCCGGCCAATAATTCGCTGGATGCGGTCAGTGATCGTGATTTTGCGATTGAATTTACGGCAGCTGCAAGCCTTATCATGACGCACTTATCCCGGTTTTCGGAAGAGTTGGTACTATGGGCATCTGCCCAGTTTCATTTTGTGGATCTGCCCGACCGTTTTTGCACCGGTTCCTCCATCATGCCACAGAAAAAGAACCCGGACGTGCCAGAACTGGTGCGTGGTAAAACAGGCCGGGTAAATGGTCATCTGATTGCCTTATTGACCCTGATGAAGAGCCAGCCTCTGGCATATAACAAAGA
>WFWY01000103.1 GCA_015490895.1 Thiotrichaceae bacterium
CCAGTAGTGAGTCTAACGACTTTCCCTGTCGCCTGGCTTAACCAGTGCCTTGATATTGCAGGGTTGTTTACTTGTTGATCATTAAGGCCGGAGGCGTCTCGTTATGATGCCTTGTTCTCAAAGATTTATCCTCGCCAGAGTTAGTAACCTTAATGGCCGATTACTGTACTAGCCTGACTTTGTCCTTTTCCTGCTCCAGCATTTTGGAAATGGAGAGCCTTAATGCCTCAAACTGGGGCTGTTTTAGTTTCATAATAAGGCGTTTTCTGTAACTTGTTGTTAACAGCTCTGTTTGATCCAGCCTGTCCAAAGCCTGCTGATAAAGACCCGCAGATGAGAGGTACCCTGCCTGTATCAGCAAAAGTGATGCATCTGGTATGGTACTGTAGGCTTTTTCCATATTAATCATTGCATTATTAAGGTTTCCCTGCGACATGTAATACCGTGAAAGCCAAAAATAAAGATGCTGTGTATAAAACCCGTTACCTTTGTCCAGGGAGATTTTTAGCATGGATTGTAAAAAATGCTCAATATGTTCAGGCTTAATGGCCTCGCATTTTTTGGCACGCCATGTGACAAAAAACTTTTTCAGGGCAGAGGTGGTAGAGGTATGTATATTTTTTTGCTGAAAAGCATTCAAGGCTGTTTTCAGATCTGATGGTTTAATGGTTTGTTTTCTGCAATTAAATGAAAGGTTTCTCATTGTGGCGTAGGTAGACAGGGTTGTCTGGTTCGCCATTTTTAATGCTGAGTCATTTTTGCTGTAAAAGTGTAGATATTCTTGTGTTCGTAGAGAATGGGGGTGTGCCTGATACCAGTTGGTGACGAGCTCTACGGGTTTTCCCCAGAGTACAGTATTTTGATAGGTTAGAAAGATGAACAAGCTGGTCGTTAGTACTATCACGCTGATTATAGGCTTTTTATAGCGTTCGTACTGTTGTGCGAAAAAGATCCCAAGTGCAAGAAAAAAGCCCAGCATGGGAAGATAGTTCCGGTGTTCGTAATACAACTCCAGGGGTAGGACGGTTGACTCTATCAGGTGACCCATAAAAAACCACAGAATGGCGAAAGCAAGCAAAGGAAGTTTTTTTGAAAATATCAGGCTAATCGTAATAAGTGCAATGATACCCAGTACTGCAGGTAATGTTGTCCATGGGTTAAGCAGGTGGCGAGAGATGACATAGTCATCGTGAAATAAACTACTGTCGCCAATATGAGGCATGAGGATATGGTGAAGGTAATCGAAGAGAATCCGTGCTTGAGTGAGGAGTCGTTCACCCAGAGTAAAATCGCGTGTTTCATAACCAGAGCCAGTGACTGACCGGTAGGCAATGTAAATGAGTAGAAGGACAAAAGGGGCGATAACGGTCGGTATTAACCAGTAATGTAATGTGTCAGGTGCCTTGCGCCGGAATGGTCGTAACAAGAAATACTCCAGGGCAAGAATATAGGCGACGAGCAAAATACCGTTTTCTTTGCTGAGAATCGCTAATAAAAGACTGGTTCCTGTGCCTATAAAAAGTGCAGTAAAGCCCGCTACAGGTTTATTGTGTAGTTGCTCTCTGCCATATAAATAGAACAGCAATCCTGTGAAAGTAAAGGTAGCGCTGAGCTCGGTCATTCGCTGTACAATATAAAGCACAGTCGTTGTTTGTAGCGGGTGTAATAACCACAAGGTTGTTGCTGTGATTGACACAACATTTCTTTGGGTGGGGGAGAAGCGTAAACTGTTTGATAGCTTGATGCTGAACCAAAAAAGCAGTGCACCATTCAACAGATGAATATATATATTGGTTAGAATAAAGTCGGCTGGCAGACTGGGCCAGGCCATATCATTGAGATAAAAACTTGCCAGACTGATGGGGCGTCCCGCAGGCCCGGATCGACCTTCTAACAGGTAGAGCCAGAAATTATTCCAGAAACCAAGCTCCTGGTATTTTCCAATCGGCGAGATATTGGGGATGTCATCCAGAATAAAAGAGCCGTAAATTCCGGGTAAGTAGACATAATAGGCTAGAACCAATAATCCATAAAAAAGTAGTCCCCCTGTAATGATCACAGGTTGGTGCTTTATACTCGTGCTTATAGTCATTTGTTATTTTTATAATACCCAGCAAATATGAAACGCAATGATGATGGTGTTGGATGAACCTGAAGTGAACCTATCTGCAATTTACGGGTTTATATTTGTCGATCAAGGTTCCGGTGGTGCAGCCCCAGATTAGAGATGAACCTGTACTACTGGCTTTAAAAATGAGTGTGCTATTATCAGCCACCTTATTGTTATAGGTGATTGTGATTTCATCATTTGAAATGGTGACACTTTTTACGGCATTGCCTGTGATTGTTGTTGCGAGTCCCGCAGAAGAATTATCAGCGGGGTAGGTGCCGTAAATACTCCAATAGTCCCAAATAGCTGTTTTGGCAGTACTGGCCAGATTGATGCCTTCGGAAACATGTGTGCGTTTTACATAGTCCTGATAGGCGGGGAGAGCGATAGCAGCGAGGATGCCAATAATGGCGATGACGATCATCAACTCAATAAGTGTGAAACCGGATTGCTTTTTCATGACGTGACTCACTTCCCTGACTGGCAGGATGCATTGAATATTAAAACACACAGCCCCGGGTATTTCTGATTGTTAAGGAGGCTCTGATTAAGTCTGGTCGAATTTCCTGTGAGATGAAGTTCGTCAGTTTTTTGATAGAAAAGTTAGCAATAGTAATCCTGTTGGTCACTTTTATAGCGAAAAAATGGCGATATTTCAGCCTCAGGAAAACGATTGGGACTTAATCAGAGTCTCCTTAAAAAAGGCTCACATAAGCGAGCCTTTTAACAGGTACTAATACTAGAGATTAACGGCAGTTAGAAGCTCTGTATTTGTCAGGGAGAGTACCGCCTGTGCAATCCCATGTAACGCTTCCTGTGGCATCAGAAGGTGTCATAACCAGTGTGTTACTTGCATCAACTTTGGTTGTGTCATAACTAACTGTAATTTTACCACCAGTTCCGACCTGAACTGAATCAACAGCGTTACCTGAAATGCTGGCTGCTAGCGGTAAGCCTGCCAGGGTATTTGTTGACGGGAACGCACCGGCAGAAGAGAAGTATTCTGTTACACCCGATTTTGCGCCGGCAGCAAGCGACATACCTTCAGAAACATGGGCGCGTTTGGTGTAATCCTGATAAGCAGGAAGCGCGATAGAAGCCAAAATACCAATGATTGCTACGACGATCATCAATTCGATCAATGTGAAACCAGATTGTTGTTTTTTCATTTTATTATAATCTCCAAATAGGATTGTTGTTTTATTGTTATTAAACATTGAACAATGTGTTCGGGGGATATTATGCAGATAGCGTGCCAATTCGTGCAATCAAGCCGATGAGTGGTGCTGAAGTATGAATAATCAGAGGGTTATGCGCTTATCGGTACTGCCTGGCCGATCAAGGAGGGTTTTGAAAAGTGTCACTTGTGTCAATAGTTTCCATAAATAGTGTCAGATTGTAACGGCTTTTTATATATGGGTGGGATGTTTAGTTCTTGCTGTATTTTCATGCTTAATGAGGGATTTCCTGCTGCTGATTCGTGCTAGAATTGCTCTCATCCGATAATGCCTTTGTCGAAGCGATGAGAGACGGGCAGGCGAGATTAGGAAATGCGGCAGAAGCCCCTGCTTTCTGTGATACGGCTTGCTTTGCAAGTAACCAGGAAAGTACATAAACGCGAATAGTACATACATAGAACAGCCCTGGAAAGTAGATAGATTCAGGACTATATAACGAATAAACAAGAGAAAAAGGAGTGTCTGCATGGCAGATCAAAAGGCTTCATTAACATATCGTGATGCAGGTGTGGATATTGATGCGGGGAATGCGCTGGTGGAGCGTATTGCGCCTCATGCTAAACGTACTAAGCGTCCAGAGGTGCTAGGCGGCATAGGTGGTTTTGGGGCATTGATGTCGATCCCTCAGCACTATAATGAGCCGGTGTTGGTGTCTGGTACCGATGGCGTGGGTACCAAGCTGATGCTGGCTATTGAAGCGGGGATTTACGACACTATTGGTATTGATCTGGTTGCCATGTGTGTAAATGACATTATTGTGGTGGGTGCGGAACCATTATTCTTCCTGGATTACTATGCTACAGGCAAGCTGGATCTGGATGTGGCCGAGGCAGTGATTAAGGGTATTGCGGATGGTTGTGAGCAGGCAGGTGCTGCATTGACCGGTGGTGAGACTGCGGAGATGCCGGATATGTATGCTTCTGGTGACTTCGACCTGGCGGGTTTTACGGTGGGCGTAGTTGAGAAGTCTGCGGTGCTGGATCAATCAAAGGTACAACGAGGGGATGTTGTTATTGGGCTGGCTTCTACAGGTCCGCATTCCAATGGTTATTCCTTGATTCGCAAGGTTGTGGAGGTTTCTGGTGCTGATCTGACGATGCCGTTTGGAGAATCGACACTGGGCAAGGCATTACTCGAACCGACCCGTATATATGTCAGACCCGTGTTAAATGCCCTGAAACAGTTTGATATTCATGCTATTGCTCATATCACTGGTGGTGGTTTGACAGAGAATTTACCCAGAGTGCTGCCCAGTCATTGCAAGGCAGTGGTTGATCTTTCATCCTGGGAGCGCCCCGCAATCTTTAACTGGTTGCAGGAACAGGGAAATATCACCGAAGAGGAAATGCTACGCACCTTTAACTGTGGTATTGGCATGACCCTGATTGTGTCGGAAGAGGATGTGGATGATTTGATTAATGCATTGCGACTAAAAGAGATTGAAGCGTGGAGAATAGGGCATATTGAGGCAGGGGATTGTGAAGCCCCCAGTGTGGCATTCACTGCTACCGAGGTTCGCACGCAACGGATTAGTACATAAGCAGGCATGCAGGGTATAAACTCACCTGTATCTGTCGTGGTGCTGGTATCTGGCAGCGGGAGTAACTTGCAAGCGATTCTGGATGCTATCCATGGTGGAGAAATCAAGGCTTGCATTAGCGCTGTGATTAGCAATGTCCCTGATGTCTACGCCCTGCAACGTGCACAGCATGCCAATATACCCACACGGGTGCTGGATCATACCCTTTATGATAATCGTGAAGCCTTTGATGCGGCCTTGCAGCAGTGTATTGAAGGCTATCAGCCCGATCTGGTGGTTCTGGCGGGTTTCATGCGTTTGCTTACCCCTGCATTCGTGCGGCAGTATCAGGGGCGAATGTTAAATATCCATCCTTCTTTATTACCCCGGTTTCGTGGCTTGCATACGCACCAGCGAGCACTGGACCAGGGGGAAACAAGCCATGGTGCCAGTGTGCATTTTGTGACGCCTGATCTGGATAGTGGGCCAGTGGTGATACAGGGCATCGTTCCTGTGCTGAAAGAGGATACCCAAGACTCCCTGGCACAGCGGGTATTTAAGGTTGAGCATGTTATCTATCCCCGAGCGATTGGCTGGTTTGCTGAAGGTCGGTTGGCAATGCGTGATCATCAGGTTGTGCTGGATGGGGAGCTACTGAAGCAACCCGTGCTGTATTCGCTTCCTGTCGGTGAAGATACGGCATTATCAGAGAGTGAACAGCATGAAAAAAAATAAGCAGGCTCCATGCAGGCTTGGGGTCATTATGGATCCCATTGAGTCTATCAACATCAAAAAAGACAGCACCTTTGCCATGATGCTGGAAGCGCAGCGGCGCGGTTGGCAACTGTCATACCTGTTACAGCAGAATCTGTATGTAGAAAACGGTATTGTCCATGCACACATGCAGGGAGTAACCGTTCAGGATAACCCTGATCACTGGTTTACCCTGGAGCAAGCTGAAGTTTTACCGCTACATGAGCTGGATATCGTACTCATGCGAAAAGATCCTCCTTTTGATATGGAGTATATTTATTCTACCTATTTGCTGGAGATGGCAGAACAGCAAGGGTTACAGGTGGTAAATCGCAGTGACAGTATTCGTGCCTGTAATGAAAAGCTGTTTGCTACCTGGTTTCCTGAATACACCCCGGAGACTCTGGTGACACGTGACATGGAACGTATTAAGGCATTCCATGAGCAGCTCGGGCAGATTGTAGTCAAACCGCTGGATGGCATGGGAGGATCCATGATTTTCCAGATTCAACAAGGCGATGCCAACCGTAATGTGATTCTTGAGACGATCACGGATTATGGAAGACGCACAGTCATGGCGCAGCGCTTTTTGCCGGAATACAAACAGGGTGACAAGCGCATTCTGATCATTGATGGAGAACCCTTTCCTCATGCTCTGGCACGTTTGCCTGCCAAAGGTGAGGGCAGAGCTAATCTTGCTGCTGGTGGGAGTTACAGGGGGGTAAACCTGACCGCGCGGGAATGGGAAATTTGCCGGCATCTTGCGCCAGTCCTGAAAGAGAAGGGGTTGTTGTTCGTGGGGCTGGATGTGATTGGCGACTATATTACAGAAATTAACGTGACCAGCCCTACCTGTATTCGGGAGCTGGATCAGCTTTATTCAGCGAATATAGCCGGCTTGCTGATGGATGCCATAGCGCTGCGGTATAATAAGGTATAATAAAAATAATAGTACTGAGGTATAAAAACCGGGCAACAGTTAGTCTGATACAATACAGGCAGGTCACGATGTTGCGGGTGCTTTATTATGCGTACCACTATTTTTCTGCTCATTAGTCCCCTGTTATTTTTACTGACGGGGTGCAGTCAGAACCTGTCTCGTGTTAGCGTTTCAACTCAGGCACAGCAATACGGCATGGAGCGTCTTGCTGCGCGTATTTACGTTGATCCGGCAATGTTACAGCCGCAGCGCCAACAGTTGCTGCATAGTGTGCGACGATCCAGAATGACCGTATCGCGCTTTTATGGAGAAATGCACGCTTCACCCATGCTTTACGTCTGCTGGTCTGATGCTTGTTTGAAGGCTTTTGGAGGCATTCCTGCGGTTGCCAGATCACTGGATGATCATACAGTGATTCTTTCTCGTCAGGGAATCAATGAAGTCATACTAACGCATGAGTTAGCGCATATTGAATTGCACAAGCGTCTGGGACGGCGGCAAGTATGGAATAAAATTCCCATGTGGTTTGATGAAGGTTTGGCTGTATTGATCAGTGATGATCCACAATACAAAGCGGATGAGAAAAAGGTGACCATTCCGCTGGACAAACTGGTGTATCATGACCAGTGGGTGGCTGCGGTACAGCAAAAGAAAGCGGCTTATCATCGTGCCAGGCAGGTAGTAGAGGCCTGGTACAAACAACAGGGAAGAGCGGGTTTGCTGGTTTTGCTGGAGCGCCTGAAACAGGGGGGAACCTTTACTCTGGAGCAAGCGGAGGCGACTACTTTGGATGTGGGGTATTTGTAAGTTCCTTGTCACGACTCAGGGTCATTCTATCCACCGAAAAATTCCACTCAGACCTGATCAGAGGTTTCTTGAGTAGTTACGTGCGCTTCTGTCTTAACAGGATTCAGGTACAGAAGTTAGCCGTTTTTGATTTATTTCTCCTATACTCGTAATAACCTGAATGCGTGACTTCATTATGGTACAGCGGATAGAGGACAGTATGCCAGGCCGTCTGTTTATTATCAGTACCTGGCGGTTCCAGGGGGTATAATAGGCTCTTTGGTTTGACTTGTCACTGCACTGGATGACCTCGAACAAAAGACCTGGATTTTAGAGATACCCTCACCAAAAGGAGATTACTTGGCACATACTCAAGATGCTACTGAGATATTATCAACGCCTTCGATGCTGCGTTTATGGCAGCGTTTTAACCGTTTCCCGTCGGGTCGTTACTGGTTCAGTTTGATCATTGGGAAAAAGGTGCCCTATACCGGGACAATCAAACCCAGGGTGATTCAGTTGAAACCTGGTCAGGTGAGGGTTGAAATGAAAGACCGGCATAACGTCCGCAACCATCTTAACTCTATCCATGCCATTGCGCTTGCCAATATGGGGGAATTTGCCAGTGGTCTGGCCATGCTGTCATCAGTACCTGACAGCATAAAGGCCATCGTAACCCACCTGGAAATCGACTATCTCAAAAAAGCTCGTGGTACCCTTATCGCAGAAGGCAGGGCGGAGCCGCCTACGCAGATTACCGGTGATGTGGTGTCTATCGTATATGCCGTGATTCGTGATGCCGAGCAGGATGTGGTGGCAAAAATGGCGGTTACCTGGCGATTAAGGCCTACAGGATAATGGTAAGTTTCAGCGAGCATACACATGCGAGACTACCCGTTATTGGTGGGCCGATGTATCCCTGTTCCAATATTGAGCTGGTTGCTGCCGTGTCGGACGCGGGAGGGATTGGGGTTGTTCAGCCGGTTTCCATGACTTTTGTTCAGAAGCAGGACTTTCGGGAAGGATTGCGGGCGATTCGCAAGATAACAACAGCACCGATAGGTATGAATGCACTGATCGAAAAATCCTCCAGGCGCTACCACGAGAAAATGGTGAAATGGGTCTCCATAGCGTTAGAAGAAGGCGTACGCTTCTTTATAACTTCTCTGGGTAATCCCGCCTGGGTGGTCAAGCGGGTCGAAGAAGTCGGGGGGGTGGTTTATCATGATGTGACGGAAAGAAAATGGGCACTCAAAGGCCTGGAAGCCGGAGCCAAAGGCCTGATTGCGGTGAATAATCGTGCTGGGGGGCACGCGGGTAAACTGTCCGCGGAACAATTGTATGACGAGTTATCTGATCTGGATGTGCCGCTGGTGTGCGCGGGAGGCATAGGTTCGGAAGATGCTTTCATTAAAGCGCTCTCTCTGGGTTATGCGGCCTGTCAGCTGGGTACACGTTTTATTGCGACAGAAGAATGCCATTCAAGCCAGGCTTATAAATCGGCCATCGTGAAAGCGACTGAAGATGATATCGTATTAAGTGAGAAAATTACCGGGGTGCCGGTTTCCTTGATCCGAACACCTTATTTGCAACGTATGGGAACAAAGGCAGGTCCTGTTGCCAGACGGCTGTTACAAGGCAATAAAACTAAACACTGGATGCGAATGTTTTATACTTTGCGTTCTGCGTTCCAGTTACGTGATGCCTCAATCCGGCAGCCACCAGAGCATAAAAAAATACAACAGGAATTCTGGCAGGCAGGAAAAAGTGTGGCAGGTATTCATAAAATAGAGCCTGTCGCTGATGTGATGCAGCGCTTTGAAGCAGCATTTGAACACTGGCATCGCGATGATAACGAGTTAAGGAGGAAGTAATGGAAAAGATTTGGCTGGATTCATACGAAGAAGGCATTCCGCATGAAATTGATGTGAATGAGTATTCCTCCCTGAATGAGGTGTTCCGTCAAGGTGTCGAACAGTATGGTTCCCAGGTAGCGTATGTCAACCTGGGCAAGACACTGACATTTGATGAACTGGATGAACAAAGTAGAAACCTGGCGGCTTATCTGACGCATGAGGCGGGACTGAAAAAAGGTGACCGTGTTGCCATTATGATGCCAAATCTACTGCAATATCCCATTGTCCTTTTTGCCCTGATCCGGGCCGGGCTCATTGTGGTGAACACGAACCCCCTGTATACAGAACGCGAGTTGCAGCACCAGATGACGGATTCTGGTGCTACAGCGATTATCATTCTGGAAAACTTTGCCAACACCCTGGCAAGCGTGATTGCAGACACCCCCGTTAAGACAGTTATTACGACACGTATCGGTGATTGCTTCTCATTCCCCAAGTCCATGGTGATTAACCTGGTCGTCAAGTATGTAAAAAAGATGGTGCCACCCTTTCATCTGTCCAATACGATTTCCTTTAAATCTGCATTGGAAAAAGGTGCAAGCCAGGATTTCAGGGATGTGGAGACTACGCATGAAGATATCGCCTTTCTGCAATATACGGGAGGGACGACAGGTGTTGCCAAGGGTGCCATGCTGACGCATCGTAACATGGTTGCGAACCTGCTTCAGGCACATGCCTGGGCTGCTCGGGACTTTGCTCCTGGCAAGGAAATATTTGTGACAGCCCTACCGTTGTACCATATCTTTTCGCTAACCGCTGGTGCCATGTTTGCCATGAAAATTGGCGCCAAAACCTTGCTTATTACCAACCCGCGTGATTTACCCACATTTGTCAAGGAGCTGAAAACCGAAAAATTCTCGTTTGTTACCGGGGTGAATACCCTGTTTAATGCCTTGCTCAATACACCGGGCTTCAAGGAGCTGGATTTTTCATCACTCAAGCTGACTCTGGGAGGTGGTATGGCGGTCACACGGGCTGTCGCCAAAGAATGGCAAGAGGTTACAAAAAGTGCGCTGGTTGAAGCCTATGGTCTTACTGAAACCTCGCCAGCTGCCGTGATTAATCCGGTCAACCTGAAGGAATATAACGGTATGATTGGCCTGCCGATATCATCGACAGAAGTATCAATCCGCGACGAGGATTTGAATGAAGTACCACTGGGGGAACGTGGAGAGCTCTGGATACGTGGTCCCCAGGTTATGAAAGGGTACTGGAATCGACCTGAGGAAACAGCTAACGTGTTTGATAATGAAGGCTTTTTACGTACTGGTGATGTCGCTGTGATGAATGACAAGGGTTTTATTAAGATTGTGGATCGCCTCAAAGATATGATTCTGGTCTCCGGGTTTAATGTTTATCCGAACGAAGTTGAAGATGTGCTTTCAACCCATGAAAAGGTACTCGAAGTAGGGGCTATTGGTATTCCGCATGAAACATCAGGCGAAGTCGTCAAAATTTATGTTGTCAAAAAAGATCCTTCACTAACCAAAGAGGAATTGATGACTTGTTGTCGTGAACAGCTAACCGGGTACAAGCGTCCCAAAGAGATTGAGTTTATTGATGAATTGCCGAAAAGTAATGTGGGCAAGATCTTGCGGCGTGAACTGCGTGAGTTACATAATGCCACTACGTCGGAGAACTAGAAACCCGGCATTATTTTCACTTATACTGCTTCTCGGACAAGCTCCTGGTACTCCTCAGAGCTAACTTGTTGGAGTACCAGGATTACCTGTTTCAAGAGTCAGGAGAATATGAAATAGAGAGAGGCTCTTGCACGAAATTCAGGCCTCTTGATCTGCCATGTTTTGTGTAAAGACT
>WFWY01000104.1 GCA_015490895.1 Thiotrichaceae bacterium
GACATGGAACCACCTGATCCCATCCCGAACTCAGAAGTGAAACGTGTCATCGCCGATGATAGTGTGGGGTTTCCCCATGTGAAAGTAGGTCATTACCAGGATTTAATACCGAGCCCCGGGTTGCTTTGCACCCGGGGCTTTTTTATGGGTGCAAAGCAACCCGGGCTTTTTTCAACTGCTCATACACCCAGATTTAGTTATAACTCTAGATAAGTTTGGAAATAGTGATATGATTGCGTCCAAAAAATATAGAGTAACTGTTATGAGTAACGCCGTACTATCATTAGTGTCAGACTGGAAAGACCGTTTTATTCCCTACAGGGAGTGGGTTGGGGATCTTAAAGACAAAGATACACTGCGAACTGACCTGATGGCCGGTCTCACTGTTGCCCTGGTTTTGATTCCTCAGTCAATGGCTTATGCGACGCTGGCTAACCTGCCCGCTTATGTGGGGCTTTATGCTTCTTTCATCCCTGTTATCATCGCAGCAGTTTTTGGCTCTTCAAGGCAGTTAGCTACCGGTCCTGTTGCGATTGTTTCCCTCATGACAGCTGCTGCTATTGGTTCGATGAACCTGGATACAGAGACGGCTATGGTCTATGCGGCCTTTCTGGCATTACTGGTTGGTCTTTTCCAGCTAGCACTTGGTTTGCTAAGACTGGGTGTATTGATAGACTTTCTTTCGCATCCGGTTGTTATTGGATTTACGAATGCCGCTGCCTTGATAATCGGTAGCTCTCAGGTGAGCAAGTTGTTTGGCCTTGATATTGAAAAGGGTGAGCATCATTACCAGACTGTTTGGAATATTATACTGGCACTTCCAGAAACACACATGGTTACATTGGTGATGGGTTGTTTTTCCCTGTTTCTGTTGATTTATCTCAAGCGCTCGTTTCCTACGTTGCCTAATGTCTTAATCACGGTTGTTATTTGTACAGCTCTTTCGTGGTTTCTGGATTTTGAAGGGAAGGGGGGAGCGGTTGTTTCCGAGATTCCGGCAGGGCTACCTTCTTTTGGCATTCCAACGATAGATTCATCCCATTTTTCAAAACTGTTCTTAACTGCAATGATGATAGCTTTAATCGGTTTCGTGGAAGCGGTATCTGTCGCCAAGGCTATTGCCTCCCAAACACGACAAAGGTTGTCTGCAAATCAGGAACTTGTAGGTCAGGGGTTGGGTAATATTTCCTCGAGCCTGTTTCATGGCTATCCTGTCTCGGGTTCGTTTTCGCGTTCAGCGGTAAACTTTACCGCGGGTGCCAGAACGGCATTCTCATCTGTTGTTACAGGAGCGCTGGTTGGCGTCACGTTACTGTTTCTGACGCCACTTCTGTATCATCTCCCGCAAGCAACACTTGCTGCTGTTATTATTATGGCTGTCGTGGGCCTCATCCATATTGACCCAATTAAACATGCCTGGAAAGTACACCGACATGATGGCATTGTTGCCATTGTTGTCTTTTTTGTTACATTAATTGTGGCACCTCATCTGGAGCAGGGTGTTCTGGTTGGTGTTATTCTCTCACTGGGTTTATTTTTATATCGTACGATGAGTCCGCGCCTGATAGAGGTTGCTCGACATGACGATACGACGTTGCGGGATGCAGAGCGTTTTAATTTGAAGACCAGTGATACGGTTTCTGTTTTTCGTTATGATGGTGATCTCTATTTCGCTAATGCGGGTTACCTTGAAGGTAAAATGCTGAATCTTATTGCCCAAAAGCCAAAGTTGAAATTGGTGGTGCTGGATATTGAAGCGACGGATCAACTCGATTCATCAGGTGAAGAAATGCTCAGAAATCTCTATGACCGCCTACAATCCATCGGTATAGAGTTATATATTGCAAGAGCTAAGCAGCAGTTAATTGATGCTTTCAAGCGTTCCGGTTTATATCAGCACATTGGAGATGATCATTTCTTCAGGCAACGCACCGATGCGGTTAAAGCGGCAAAAGAAGTCATGGGTGATGCTATTGATATTTCCATGTATTTATCTCCACAGCACAAAGAGTAGCTCTTATAGAGTAGTCGTTATAGTGTTTCAGTAGGAAAACAGCAAACAGTTGTGGATATCATTAGAATAGAGTCGCAACCTTTCTCTCCTTTGAGTGAGCTGGAACAATTCCAGCAATCGTATCTTTATGGAGATGTGAATTATGGTGCCATGAGTAGTTTTATTGGCACCATGCGTGATATCAATGAAGGGGATGAGGTCACATCAATGCATCTTGAGCATTACCCGAAAATGACGACTCGGCAATTAAAACAACTCATAGCGGAGACCCACCAGCAATGGCCGGTGTTGCACAGTCTGATTATCCACCGTGTTGGCCGGATTGAACCCGGTGAGCCTATTGTTCTTGTTGCGGTGTGGTCAGCTCATCGTCAAGCAGCGTTCAAGTCTGTCCATTACTTGATGGAATCACTAAAAACCCTGGCGCCTTTCTGGAAAAAAGAAGAGCTACAGGATGGCTCATCTCGTTGGGTTGAAAAAAATACAACGGGATGAGCCTGAAACTACGCGATAGATGGTGCAGGTAGATAATTGCCAGATTCAGGAGTTGCTTAGACATGGTAAGTGTTATATACAAAAGTTTTCTGGGTAACAGTCCAAATTGGTTCAAGGTGGCAATTCTTTCTTTTCTGCTGCTCAGCTTCCCACTGATGCAAGTATTTGGCGTTGTTGCTGCGGGCTGGGCGTTTATTGGCATGTTTATCCTGACACTGGCAATGGCGCTAAAATGTTATCCATTGCAATCGGGAGGTTTGCTTGCGATCGCCGTGTTATTGCTAGGGCTAACATCACCCGAAACAGTCTGGAGCGAGGTACAGGATAACCTTGGCGTTATCTTGCTGCTCGTTTTCATGGTGAGTTTTATTTATTTTATGCAGCCCTTGCTCGTTTTTATCTTTGGCAAAATTCTGATAAAAGTTGAGAATAAGGTAGTACTTTCATTGATGTTCTCAATTGCCGCAGCCGTTCTTTCAGCCTTTCTGGATGCCTTGACGGTAACCGCAGTCCTGATCACGGTGTTTATTGCACTTTATGGTGTTTATGAAAAAGTACATTCTTCGATGGCGGTAGATTATGATAAGGACGGTGTATTTGACAGGCAGGAGCTAGGCGGAGAATCATTAGAACATTTTCGTGCTTTTTTGCGCTCTCTGGTGATGCATGGGGTGATTGGTACCGCATTGGGAGGGGTTGCGACCCTGGTGGGTGAGCCTCAGAACTTGCTTATTGGGGAAAAACTCGAATGGGATTTTCTGACTTTTGCGGCAGAGGTCTCGCATGTCTCTATACCCGCATTCCTTGCGGGTCTTCTGGTCGTAATCTTTGTTGAACTGACAGGAACGTTTGGTTTTGGCATCAAGCTGGATTCCCATACCAGGAGTATTTTGAAAGGCTATATTGAGCAAGAAAATGCGAAGCGGACACAAAAGGAAATTTACGCACTCATCGTACAAGCTATTTGTGCCGTTTTGCTTATTTTGGGTCTGGCTTTTCACGTAATGGAAGTAGGCCTGATTGGCCTGGTGTTATTAGTTGTTGTCACTGCTTTTACCGGGATTACTGAAGAAGCACGTATTGGACATGCTTTTGAAGAGTCGTTGCCTTTTGTATCGTTACTGGTTATTTTCTTTGTGATAGTAGGTATGATCCACGATCAGCATCTATTTACACCCGTTATCCAGTGGGTCTTGTCGTTACCGATAGAGCAGCAACCGAAAGCGTTTTTCCTGGCGAATGGTATTCTCTCGGCAATCAGTGATAATGTTTTTGTCGCAACGGTCTATATCAATGAGGTCATGACAGCTTATCAGTCGGGTGATATTTCCAGAGAGCACCTGGATGCACTGGCTGTCGCTATCAATACGGGCACTAATTTACCCAGTGTGGCAACTCCCAACGGACAAGCGGCTTTCCTTTTCCTACTGACATCGGCACTGGCTCCGGCAATTCGCCTAGGTTATATGAAGATGGTTATTATGGCATTGCCGTACACGATCGTCCTGACGCTGGTTGGTTACTTTTCCCAGTCGGTTATCATGTAAGGGAGGCACTGATTAAGTCCGGTCGAATTTCAGCATCAGGAAACGGTTGGGACTTGGTCAGAGGCTCCTGGAGCAACAGAAATCGAATTCAAGAGCCTGCGGGGGAGGGTGTGAGTTCAAAGCTATGCGTAATTTCAGCTGTTTTTGCCATCATTATTGACGCAGAGCAATATTTGTCAGCGGATAGGCTTACCGCTTTTTTAACACGGCTCTCACTAAGGTTATTGCCTTCGACAACAAAGTGTAAATGAATTTTGGTGAAGACTTTGGGCTCTGATGTAGCACGTTCCGCCGTCATTTGTACTTCACAGTGGGTGATGTGTTGGCGGGATTTTTTCAGGATAGAGACAACATCAAAAGATGAGCATCCACCTACACCCAGGAGCAGCATTTCCATCGGACGGATACCCAGATTTCTGCCACCAGCTTCAGGTGGTCCATCCATGACCACAGAATGGCCACTGCCAGATTCGCCGACGAAGCTCATATTATCCAGCCATTTCACTCTTGCTTTCATTATCCATACCTCTGCTTGATTCGTGTTGAGTATCGCAAAATTCCTTAACGGGTGTAGAGATTTTTTTGCAATTTCTGAGAAAGATTAAGGTAATTAGCAGCTAGCTTGTCTATAATCAGCCTCGTTTTAAGGAGTGCTTGCGCCTGATCTGACTTGCAATCATGTCGATTAGCCCTATATTCACCCCCTAAAGAACCTTTGAATAACAATTTTTGAGGTTTCCAATTTACTATCCATAATAATAACAAGTGTTTCTAGCCAAAGAGGAACACCCGTCAGCGTCTTATTTGATACGCTATAGTTTAGGAGACATAACCACATGCTGGGTGCTGTTGCTAAAAAGATTTTCGGAAGTCGTAATGATCGGCTGGTAAAAAAATACCTGAAAACGGTAGAAAAGATAAATGCATTGGAAGAAGAGACCTCCGCGCTCAGTGATGCTGAATTAAAAGCCAAAACGGGAGAATTTCAGAAGCGTCTTCAGGAAGGTCAAACACTGGATGATCTTTTGCCGGAGGCCTTTGCTGTTGTCCGTGAAGCGAGTGTGCGCGTACTGGGGATGCGCCACTATGATGTGCAGCATGTCGGTGCAATGGTATTGCATAACGGTAATATCGCCGAAATGAAAACAGGTGAGGGAAAAACGCTGGTTGCAACGCTGGCTGTTTATCTTAATGCATTGCCGGGTGAAGGTGTACACGTTATCACAGTTAATGATTACCTGGCTACTCGTGATGCAACCCAGCTATCGAAACTTTATGGTTTTCTGGGTCTGAGTACAGGGGTCATTGTTAATGGTTTGTCTCATGCAGAGCGTCAGGCTGCCTATGCCTGTGATATTACCTACGGCACCAATAACGAGTTTGGTTTTGATTATTTGCGTGACAATATGGCCTTTGACAAGGCTGAACGTGTCCAGCGAGGGCTGAATTATGCGATTGTGGATGAGGTGGACTCCATCCTGATTGACGAAGCGCGTACGCCGCTGATTATCTCGGGACCTACACAAGACTCGACCGAGCTGTACAGTACCATCAACGAAATTATTCCTAAACTCAAGTGTCAGGAGCCGTTGGCAGAAGCGGATGAATTTGGAGAAGGTGATTTTAATGTCGATGAAAAGGGCAAGCAGGTTCACCTGAGTGAAGAAGGTATGGAAAGGGTGGAAAACCTGCTGATTGAAGCAGATATACTACCGGAAGGCAGTAGCCTTTACGATACGGATAATATTTCGGTACTGCATCATCTGAATGCTGCATTGCGCGCACATGTCCTGTTTCAAAAAGATGTAGATTACATTGTCAAGGATGGTGAGGTGATTATTGTTGATGAGTTTACCGGGCGCACGATGCCAGGTAGGCGCTGGTCAGAAGGCCTGCATCAGGCGGTTGAAGCCAAAGAAGGAGTGACAATCCAGCCGGAAAACCAAACACTCGCATCCATTACCTTCCAGAACTATTTCCGTTTGTACAACAAGCTCTCGGGTATGACAGGCACGGCAGATACTGAAGCCTATGAGTTGCAGGAAATTTATGGTCTGGAAGTGGTAGTGATACCGACTCATCGCCCCATGATTCGTGAAGATGGCAATGACCTGATTTACATGACCATGGAGGAGAAATTTGAGGCGATTGCTAAGGATATTCAATATGCCCGAGACAAAGGCCAGCCGATTCTGGTTGGTACAGCCTCAATAGAGACCTCTGAATTATTATCAGGCTTGCTCAATAAGCTAGGTATTGAACATGAAGTTTTAAATGCCAAGCAACATGAACGCGAAGCACATATCATTGAAAATGCAGGGCGGCCGGGTGCCGTCACCATTGCAACCAATATGGCAGGTCGTGGTACCGACATTGTATTGGGTGGAAATCTTAATGCTGAAATTGCGGCATTGGGTGAGGATCCTGATCCGGCAGAGGTTGAGAAGATCACGGCAGCGTGGCAGAAGCGTCATGATGCGGTTGTTGCTGCGGGTGGCTTGCATATCGTAGGGACGGAGCGTCACGAGTCCCGCCGAATTGATAACCAGTTGCGTGGTCGTTCAGGGCGTCAGGGTGATCCGGGCTCGTCCCGTTTCTTTCTCTCCCTGGAAGATAACCTGATGCGTATTTTTGCCTCCGAGCGAGTTAAAGGCATTATGCAAAAGCTGGGTATGGAGAGAGGGCAGGCTATCGAAGCAGGGCTGGTCAATAAATCCATCGAAAATGCCCAGCGTAAGGTAGAGGCACATAACTTTGATATTCGTAAGCATCTGCTTGAATATGATGATGTTGCCAATGATCAGCGTAAAGTGGTTTATGCACAACGTGCGGAGTTGCTGGAATCTGAAGATATCAGTGAGACGATTGAAGCATTGCGTAGTGATGTTGTGAATGATGTGATCAGTCGCTATATTCCGCCTGGCAGTATCGACGAGCAGTGGAACGTGGAAGGACTAAGCAAGGCACTACGGGAAGAGTTGAACCTTGAAATGGATGTTCAGGCCATGCTGGACGCTGATGATGATCTGGCAGAAGAAGGGTTGCGTCAAACTATTCTGGATTTGACCGGGCAAATTTTCAGGTTAAAAGAAGAAGCCGTTGGCAGTGAAGCGATGCGTCAACTGGAACGCAATATTATGCTTCACGTGCTGGATACACACTGGAAAGAACACCTGGCAGCAATGGATCATCTGCGCCAAAGTGTCGGTTTGCGTGGCTATGCACAAAAGAATCCGAAGCAGGAGTACAAGCGTGAAGGCTTCGAAATGTTTGAAGCCTTGCTGGAGAAAATCAAGCATGATGTCGTGACCTTCCTGCTACGTGTTGAGGTTCAACAACCAGAGGAAGTTGAACAATATGCAGATCACCCTGAACAGGAAATGGAGTTCATTCATGCCGATGTAGAACCCGAGCTGGAGTTGGAACCACAGCAGGTAGAGCCCTTTACGGCTCCGCAACCGGTGGAAACCTTTGAACGGGAGGGCCGCAAGATAGGGCGGAATGAGCCTTGTCCCTGTGGCTCAGGGAAAAAATATAAACAATGCCATGGCAAGTTGACATAAAGTGAAAAGGCTCTTTTGAAGGGCCTTTTTTTTGGACCGAATTCTACTACTGACATAAGGCTGTCAGTAGTCTCCCCGTATACTTTATTTTTTAATCAAAGTATTTCGAGGAAAGAATCATGCAACACAATATCTTAATACCCAATTTGATGGTAGAAAATGTCGCCGATACGGTGCAGTTTTATCAGGATGTACTAGGCTTTCACTTACAGGTTGCCATGGAGCACATAGCAGGCGCAGAGCCAAAAATGGTGATGGAACTCACTGACGGTATACAACTGGAATGGGCGAATATGGTATCTGAAGGTGCAGAGTTTATGTTCCAGGAGCGAAACAGCCTGATTGAGGATGTGCCTGCACTTGCCGGTGTCACTATAGGAGCCAGCCAGACGCTTTATATTACTCTGGATAAGGACATTGACAGGCACTATGCATTAATGAAGGACAGGGTAGATGTTGTGGTTGAGCCGGTGAGCAAGTTTTACGGGATGCGCGAATGGTACCTGAAAGACTGTAATGGCTATATTTTATGTTTTGCCCAGCAATTAGATAATGGGCTCGAACAGGAATCCCCATAATGTTTGTAATAACACTCCGGTTCTCTAACAACAAGGCGAAAGCTGGTCAGTTGATGGAGGGACACAATACATGGATACAACAGGGCTTTGCTGACGGTATTTTTCTCCTGGCGGGCAGTTTGCAGCCGGGGTTGGGCGGTGCAGTGGTAGCTCACCGTATTTCACTCCCCGAGTTACAAAAAAGAGTGAATGAAGATCCTTTTGTTGCAGCCAATGTGGTGACAGCAGATATCCTGGAAATTACCCCTGCCAAAGCTGATGAACGTCTCAACTTTCTTTTAAATGAGGCATAAGATGCAGAAACGATGTGCATGGGCCGAGAATGGCAGTGAGCTTGAAAAAAACTATCATGATAAAGAGTGGGGCATCCCGGTACATGATGACCTGCTCTGGTTTGAATTCCTCACACTGGAGGGTGCTCAGGCCGGGTTGAGCTGGTCAACAATACTCAATAAACGGGAAGGCTATCGGCAGGCATTTGATCAGTTCGATGTAGAAAAAATAGCAAACTATGATGTGGCGAAAATAACGGAATTGCTGGATAGCCCGCAGATTGTTCGTAATAGGCTTAAAGTAAACGCAACGGTTACCAACGCACAGGCTTTTATTCGGGTACAACAGGAGTTTGGCAGTTTTGATGCTTATATCTGGCAGTTTGTAGGGGGACATCCACAGATTAACGCCTGGCAGACGCAGGCTGAAGTTCCCGCGACGACCGCAACATCTGATGCTATGAGTAAAGACTTGAAAAAGCGGGGTTTTAAATTTATAGGAAGCACCATTTGTTATGCAATGATGCAGGCAACCGGTATGGTTAATGATCATGTAACGGATTGTTTTTGCTATAAGGCACTGGCTACGCAAGACGATGCGAAGAGCTGATAGACTTTTTCGTCTCGTACAGCTATTGCGTCCGAATAGTGATGTAACAGCAAAAACACTGGCTGAAAAACTGGAAGTTTCTGAACGTACAATCTATCGCGATATTCAGGATCTCTCTATCTCAGGTGTACCTGTTGTCAGTGAAGCTGGTCGTGGATACAGGTTATTGCCCGGCTTTCAACTTCCCCCTTTAATGTTTGATAAAGAGGAAATTGCCTCGTTGATATTGGGTATTCGCATGATAAGGGCCTGGGCAGATAAAGATCTGGCTAAAGCTGCTGAACGCACGGTTGAGAAAATCCAGGCGGTTTTGCCTTCCCGAATGCACGATGAACTTGAAAAAGAACAGCTGTTAGTACCAGCATTTCATCTGACCAAAGCGGTTCAAAACCGGCTGGGTGATATTCGTCATGCTATTGAGGCCTCACAGTATATACAGATCCTGTATCAGCGTGAAGATGGTAAACAGTCTGAGCGTAAAGTGCAGCCTCTGGGGTTGTTTTACTGGGGGGCAAAATGGACCTTTGTTGGCTGGTGTGAACTACGGGACGACTTTCGGCACTTTCGTCTGGATCGCATCATTGAGTTGAGCCTGCTAAAAATGACCTTCAAGGTGCGAGCAGGCCGGAGTTTGCAGGATTATCTCTCTACAGTAAGGTGCCAGGAGGCTGACCACATATCTTGACGAGTAAAAGCAGGGGGCTTGTCGGTTGGCGCTGAGGCACGAAGCCTAACAGAGTATGGTTTGTTGGGCTTCGTGCCTCGGCACCGACCTATCATTGGAGCATTTCTGAATGCCAATACTTTGAACTGGTTGATGTACCAGAAGGAAAGGGTTCGAAATATTATTTCAGGCCACAAAAACCGTTAGCAATGGCATATTCTGCGATCTTTCTGTGTCCTTCCCGGGTTGGGTGATTCCAGTCTACACGATCCCCCTTGTTGTAGACGAAGTATTTGCCCAGGGGATTTTTTGCTTTGCTGGCTTCAGGGTTTGCAGGATCAACAAATGCATTGTAAGCATTTAACACTTCAAACTTGCTAGTATCCAGATAGCTCATCAGAAGCTTTTGAGCGCTGCCCTCAGTAAAACCCTCTTCCCAGCTGAAACCCAGAGCCTGATATTTTTTTGCAGCCTCGGAGGATATTTGCATTTCATAGGGGAGCAACAGAATACAAAAGCGCTTTCCCTCACTGGCTAACTTTTCAGCGAAAGCATTGGTGCGCTCTGCGGTACCTTTAAAGATTTCTGTATTTTTTTCAGGGAACAGTTCATAGGACTGGAATCCTCCATCATCGTATCCAAGCTTCATCAGCAGTGTTTTCACAGAGGTTCGGATGTAGTTATAAAGGTAGGATTTATCACGAAAATAGTCTGTAGTTGAGCCCACCAATGCTCTTATCTTGCTCAGTAATGTGGGGTTTTCTACCCCTTTCTCAAAGTCAATTTTGGGCAAGATATCATTGAGATTCATCAGAAAAATGACAATATCATGATTGTACTTATTGAGCAGGCCGTCGAGCTGGTCAACATCATGTATACCAAAGCCTACCTGTCCCATGGTCATATGCTGGTAAGCTGGATATTTCTTTTCGAGAATATCTGAAATACGATAGCCGTAGCCAGCACCAATCCCGTAATTGACGGAATCCCCCAAATAACCAACACGGGGTCTGGGGTCTTGTAAATCAAACTCACTATCCGGGTTTCCATCCGAATTGATAGGGATTTCACCAAACGGGTATTTCAGCACGCCCGGTGTATGTGAGCCCGTATAGTAACCAATATTGTATTTGATGCTGGCTCTTAGAAAAAGCTCACCCAGGCCCCCCATGATAAGTAGTAAAACAATGATGAGTACTGCAGTTGTTTTCCTGGGGTGTTTTTCAAAAATATTATCAGCGGGAGTTTGTTTCATTGTAAGGCCCTATATTAAACAATAATCAGGGAGCTTGTTCGAAAATAGGAAGCTCCTAACGCACCTTTACTCTACTCTTTAAGGAGCATATAAAAAGCCAGTAAGTATAGCACTAATGCAAAGGTACGTTTTAACGTGGTAACGGGTAAGTGATGGGCAAGTTTAGCACCTAATGGTGCGAATAAGACACTGGTACTTACAATCCCCAGCAAAGAAGGCAGATGGATATACCCCAGGCTGTAGCTGGGGAGAGCGGCTTCCGCCCAGCCACCAAGTATAAACCCGATAGTGCCAGCAACTGCAATAAATAGCCCGCAGGCGGCTGATGTAGCAATAGCTTTGTGAATGGAAATATTGCACCAGACTAAAAAGGGTACAGTTAAAGTGCCGCCACCAATACCAACGAGTGATGAAATACCCCCAATCAGTGAGCCAGTACCCAGCATACCTACCATGCCGGGGAGCTGGCGAGAAGCATTGGGTTTTAAGTTGAGTGTCATCTGGATGGCAACGTACAGTTCAAAAAAGGCGAAGAACCATTGCAGGCCCCTGGCAGGAATAGCATCAGCAATAATACCGGCAGTAAAAGATCCTGCCAGAATACCAGTGGCAAGCCAGGGGAGGATGGACCACAGTACAGCCCGCCTTTTATGGTGAGCCCAGATTGATGAAAGGGAGGTGAAAATAATGGTTGCTAAAGACGTCCCAATCGCCAGATGTACAATCACATCACCCGGATATCCTTGATAACTGAATATAGCTACCAGTGCCGGGACAATAATCAAACCACCACCAATACCAAACAGTCCGGCCATGACTCCAGTGACTATTCCAAGAGGTAGGTATAACAGGTATTCCACGTGTGAGCGCTATTTGTCTGGAGGGTTACTTGTGACGTGCATGGCGGGTACTTTTTTTCTTTTTGGAGGCTTTTTTCTCAAACGGATTATCACCGGTGCGAAAAGCAATGTGTACCTGCGTGCCTTTCAGCTTGAGCGTTTGCCGGAAATAGTTCATTAAGTAGCGTTTATAGGCATCTGGGACTTTATCGGTCTGGTTACCATGGATAATCACTGTAAACGGGTTACTGCCCCCCTGATGTGCGTAACGCAGTTTAATGCGCTTACCCTGTTTCATGGGCGGTTGATGTGCTTCCACCGCAGTTTCCAGAATACGGGTCATGCGTGAGGTGGAGACCTTGATCATGGCGGAGGCATAGGCATCCTGTACTGACTGGAACAGATGTCCTACGCCAGTGCCATGTAATGCAGAGATAAAGTGTAACTCGGCAAAATCAACAAAAGGAATCTTGATTTCCAGCTGGTGCTTGATTATCTCGCGCTCATCCTGACTCAGCCCATCCCACTTGTTAACGGCAATCACCAGTGAACGACCCGCCTGTAGCACCATGCCCAGCAGGTGAGCATCCTGATCAGCAATTTCCTCATGAGCATCCAGCACCATAATAACGACATTGGCTGCATCAATTGCCTGAATAGTTTTAATCACACTGAACTTCTCAACCGCTTCTTTAATGCGCCCACGACGGCGTACACCCGCCGTATCAATGAGTGTATAGCGCTGTCCGTCACGTTCAAAAGGCACAAAGATGGTATCACGAGTCGTCCCTGGCTTATCAAAGGCAACCACGCGCTCCTCACCCAGAATCCGGTTAATCAGGGTTGATTTGCCCACATTGGGACGTCCAATGAAGGCAAGTTTGATACCCTCATTGGCAGCTTCTTTACCGGTCTGTGCGTCACTATCGTCAGGAAAGTCAGCCAAAATCGTATCCATCATTTGCGTTACACCGCGACCTTGTGAAGCAGCAATGGTAAAAATAGATGTAAAACCCAATGCATAAAAATCTGCCATTGCTTGCTGGGCGTCCATGCCATCGGTCTTGTTTATCAGTAAATACACGGGCTTGCTGGTACGGCGCAAACGCTCGGTGACCTGCTCATCAGCGGCGTTCAATCCCTCCCTGCCATCTACCAGAAACAGCAAGGCATTCGCTTCCTCTACCGCTGCCCAGGTTTGCGCGGCCATATGCTCGTCAATTCCGCTGTGTTTGTATTGCGCCTCACCACTCACTCCGCCGGTGTCAATCAGGATATATTCGCGCTCATGATGAGACGCTGTACCATACTTGCGATCACGGGTTAAACCGGGAAAATCCGCCACCAGTGCATCGCGTGTTTTTGTCAGGCGATTAAACAGGGTGGACTTGCCAACATTGGGACGCCCTACAAGGGCCAAAACGGGTTTCATAAGTGTTTTTGATGAATATTGTTTATCATGAAGCAGAGGATAACAGATTCACATCGGGATAGTGAGTTGGGAAAATCTACAGGAGTGATTAGCCCGGAAAATTCACAAATGATGCGCCATCTCGCTTATTTATTGATTCTACAAGGGATATTTCTTCAGTCACCCGTCATCACTGATACGGGACTCCTTCATAAATTCCCTTGTGAAACCAATATCCTGCGCGATATTAGAGTATATTCATGCAATTTCCGGGCTAGAGGTGTCCGGTGATTAAAAGTACAGGTGATTGCTATCCCAGTATTCGTTGCCAATAGGGCAAGGTTAGTGCAGCCAGCCCAAGTACAGCGGCATAACCGACGACATCGGTAATCGTAGTGAGCAAGACACTTCCTGCCAGGGCAGGGTCTATCTTGAGTTTTTTAAGGAGCAGGGGTAAAAGTACACCAGCTACAGGAGCGGCGATCAGGTTTAGTAACATGGCAATGGCAACCACAATACCGATACTGGGTTCGTGAAAGGCAAGTGCTGATATCACAAAAACGACAATCGCCCAGACCAGTCCATTGAGAAATCCGATGAGCAGTTCTTTAGTAAACAGGGAGCGAGTATTGGTGCTGGTGACTTGCCCGAGTGCCAGGCCACGAATCATGATAGTGAGTGTCTGGCTGCCGGCGATACCGCCCATGCTGGGGATCACCCCCATGAGGGCGGCCAGTGCGATAGCCGAATTGATAGTGGTTTCAAACTGGCCAATAACCCAGGCGGCCAGAAAAGCGGTTAACAGGTTAGTACCAAGCCAGATAGCCCGTTTTTTTGCAGCAACCGGAACGGGGGAAAACAGGTCGTCTTCTTCATTCAGGCCTGCCATACTCATGACGGAGTGCTCGGCCTCATCGCGGATGACATCGACGACATCGTCAATGGTGATACAGCCCAGTAGCTGATGGCTTTTTTCATCGATAACTGGACAGGATACCAGATTTCGGTCTTCAAATATCATGGCCACTTCCTGACTGTTCATGGCGGCGGGAACTGTAAAAGGCGTGGTGTCCATAATGTCCTGAATCAAGTCATTCGGTTGACTGGTGAGCAGGGTTGTAATGGGTAGCGTACCCAAAAACACATCATGCTTGTTGACGACATAGATATTGTCCAGCGGAGTCGGGAGTTCTTTTAGCTGTCGTAAGTAGCGCAGTACCACATCGACCGTGACATCAGGGCGTACGGTCACGGTGCGGGTGTCCATCAGGCCACCAGCGGTATCCTCATCATAGCCCAATACCTCTTGCACACGTTCACGATCCTGATGGTTCATGC
This sequence comes from Thiotrichaceae bacterium, assembly GCA_015490895.1. GTDB lineage: Bacteria > Pseudomonadota > Gammaproteobacteria > Thiotrichales > Thiotrichaceae > HyVt-477. The sequence continues at coordinate 14,587 of WFWY01000104.1, forward strand.
TGGCTAGCGTTTCATGGATGACTTTGCCCGGCAGGCTTTGCAGAAAATCTGCCATATCGTCTGTATCCAGACTTTCTACCGCCTCTTTCAGTTCGCTGACATCCATGTCTTCTATGAGTGAAGCACGGACTTCATCACCAAGCTCGATTAGTACCTCACCTTCGTTTTCTTGCTCAATCAACTCCCAGAGTATCTTGCGTTGTTCTACAGGGGAGGATTCGACAAGGTGGGCAATTTCCCCCGGATGCAGGGAGTTCAGCATGCGTTGGACACGAAACAGCTCTCCAGACTCAATAGAGTCCCTCAGAAAGGCCAGGCGTTGTTCGTAGTTTTGCTGAATATTGTTAGTCATTAGTCAGCTCCAACGTAGCTATTACGAGTCGTCAGCAATGGCATTGCTGGTAAAGGTTGGCTGAGTATAGCAGTGCCTTTCGGGGATGCCTAAAGATATTGGTTCACGAAAGAGGCGCGGAGTCTTTTCAGGAGAGGTTGGTATTTGCCCTGTTTCCTTGTTTATAGCCTGGGGGGCTGTCCGACAATGTTTCTATGTATTGAGCTCCCGGTGGTACAAGGTGGTATCCAGGTCGGGTTGATCCTTGAAATAGACCGATAATTGCTCAGCGATATAAACAGAACGGTGTCGCCCACCGGTACAGCCAATGGATACGGTGATATAAGAGCGCTGGTTTTCAATAAAATAAGGAATCCATTTTTCGACGAAATAAATAATATCCTTTTTCATTTCGGTAACTTCATGATGAGTTTCCAGCCAGTCCCGGATTGGGGTGTCTTTGCCGGTATGCATGCGGATCTCACTCACCCAGTAAGGATTGGGCAGGCACCTTACATCAAACATAAAATCGGTTGAGGCGGGAATACCATGCTTAAACCCGAAAGATTGAAACATGAGAGAAAGTGCTTGCTGGTCTGTATTGCAGATACGGTTGCGAATAAAGTTGGCCAGTTCGTAAATATTGGTATACGTGGTGTCAATTTCCAGGTCTGCGGAGGAGCGAATGGGGGACATCAGCTCGTTTTCCAGTGTCAGTGCTTCACTGAGCCCTATTTCGTGGGTAGTTAATGGGTGCTTGCGGCGTGTTTCGTTGTAGCGTTTTAGAAGAATCTGTTTTTCGGCGTGCAAGTAGAGCAAGGTGACGTGATGCCCATCATCACGGATGGTCTGGATATCTCCAGGCAGGTGGTGCAGGCCCATCTTGCTGCTTCTGACATCCACCCCAATGGCTACCTTTTCCCTCTGGGCAATGGACGGTGACAGGAAAAGCGAATTGAGTAACTCCAGGGGCAGATTGTCAATACAGTAGTAGCCCTGGTCTTCAAGCGTATTGAGAGCCATTGTCTTTCCTGAGCCAGAAAGACCGCTGACGATGACAAAGTTCATGGTACTCCGCTTAATTGTGATTGTGTTGATTGTCTAGTAACTATTCGCTTCCCCTTGTATTGTCCAATGACTGCATCGCCTACAGGGGTGTAGGTGAGGAGCGAGAGCAGGACGCGGAAGCTTTGAGAGTCTCCTTAAGGAGACTCCGGTTAAGTCCGGTCGAATTTCCTGTGAGATGAAATTCGTCAGTTTTTTGATAGAAAAGTTAGCAATAGTCATTCTATTGGTCACTTTTATAGCGAAAAAATGGCGATATTTCAGCCTCAGGAAAATGATTGGGACTTGATCAGAGTCTCCTTAATAAACTTGTGCACTTTCGCCATGCTCCTGAACAACACGAGGGTAATCTGAGCAGTGACGGATTACGCTGAATAGTGACAATTGTATCACTGTTACATCACTGTTGTTTTATCAATGACTGGCTGAAGTTCCTGTGTCATCAGCAGTGCCAGAAGAAATAGCCTTAGTTGTCTTTTGTAAACAAATACTCCATCCGTCACCCTGATGGCGACATCTTTTTCTGCCCGGTTGTGTTATATCACAACTAGCAGATGGTGTTCGGAGTTGGAGGTGTAATAGTGGGCGAAAATGGATGGCCGGGGTTGAAAATCAGATGCGTTGCTTGAAGCCACATAACGCCGATACCCATTATGGACAGGTATCGGCGTTTATTCAAGTGGTTAGAAGTAGAGCTTTTAATCACTCATGGTGTATGGTTTCCAGGGTCAACTAACCGAACTGAATATTGCGATGCGAGCCTTCAGCCCGCTTGTGATTGGTGGTTTTTTCTTTGTGTTTTAGTACCTGGCGATCCAGTTTGTCGGCTAGTGAATCAATGGCTGCATACATGTCATGGGATTTGGCATCGGCAAATACACGATTACCGCTGAAATGCAGAATGGCTTCTGCCGTATGTTCCAGTTTTTTTACTTTTAGAATGACATGAATATCGAGTACCTGGTCAAAATGTCGCTTGAGCTTGGAGATTTTAGATTTGATATGGTTGCTAAGAGAAGAAGTGACATCGATATGGTGACCAGTGATTTCTAATTGCATTGTGATTACTCCTTGGTTTTGATGATTAAGGTAGCTGTGTCGAAGTGAAACAGCTTGACCTTTTGGAAGCCTTTTTAGAGCGTTCCTGGTTTGCCTTTCTGGTAGAACAACCAGTGTAGGCGGTGCGTAACTACTGCAGGGATGCAGTAGAGATATACATTATGGGACATTGAAAATAACCATAATAAGTGCTACGCAACGTGAATAATATATCACCACATTTTAGCTTACGCCAGACTTTTCCTTTCTCGTGAGGAGGGGATTGTCATGGCTTCCCGGTATTTGGCAACTGTACGTCGCGCGACATTAATTCCTTGTTTTTTAAGAAGATCAGTGAGTTTGTTATCACTCAGAGGTTGACGGCGGTTCTCTTCGTTGATCAGCTGCTGAATCATTGCTCTAATCGCAGTAGAAGAGCATTCCCCACCCGTACTGGTGGCAACATGGCTGGAGAAAAAATGCTTGAGCTCGTAGACTCCATGAGGTGTATGGATATATTTTTGGGTGCTCACTCTGGAGATGGTGGATTCATGAACCCCGATCTTGTCTGCAATATCCTTGAGCACCATGGGCTTCATTGCCTGATCACCGTATTTGAGGAAAGCTGCTTGCTGTTTGATAATTTCATTGGCAACATTAAGAATGGTATTGCTCCGGTTTTGCAATGTCTTGATAAACCATTTGGCATTCTGTAGATGGTCTTTCAGGTATTTCTTGTCGTTATTATTTCCGGCATTCGGGATCATGTTTCGATAATGTTCGTTAACCCGTAGTTTTGTTTCGATATCCTGATTTAATGTGGCAACCCACTGTCCATCAAGTGCCTTGGTGACGTAGACATCAGGGGTAATATAATCTGTTGCTTTATCTTCAAAATGCTGTCCAGGATTAGGGTTAAGTGAACGCAACAGACGTATCAGGCCATCGTATTCTTCGTCACTTAACTGGTATTCCCTCTTTATCCTTATATAGTTCCGTTTCTCCAGTAAGTCCAGACTTTTTTCCAGCAAGCACCGGGCTTTTTGATATAAAGCATGCTTTGAGTGGTACTGGGAAAGCTGTATCAGAAGACATTCCTGCAGGTTTCTGGCGGCAACACCTGGAGGATCCAGCTGCTGGATATAATGCAGGACAGCGACCACTTCATCAGTATCAATCAGGAGCTGGTGGCTAAGGCTGGCATGGATGTCATCAATGGATTCGATGAGATAGCCCCTATCATCCAGTGACTCAATAATAATGCCAGCGATGATTTTATCCTGAATGCTCAGGTTGCTGCTATTGACCTGCCAAAGCAAGTGATCTTTGAGTCCGGATACTTTGGCATTCAGCGTCTCCAGCAGGTTGCTGTTATCCGTGGACGTACTGCCCTGGTGCCTGATACTTGAATCAGAGCCGGACATGTCAAAAACATCATCCCAGGCAGTATCCGCAAAAAGCTCGTCGGTCAGGTTCTCCTCCAGTGAGGAGGGGGCATCGTTCTGTGTGTCTGTATCGGGCATTGAATCATCTGGGGTATCTTCGTAATCACTGTCAGCCATTTCTTCGAGCAAGGGGTTGCTATCCAGGGCCTGTCGGATTTCCTGCTGGAGTTCAATCGTGGAAAGCTGCAAGAGCCGGATGGCTTGCTGCAACTGTGGCGTCATGGACAGGTTTTGCCCAAGCTTAATGTTCAGTCCCTGTTTAATCATCGCGCTATTATATTATTCATCCTGTTAATAAGAGCAGTGATGCAACTTCCTGCATGTTAAGGAGTTCCTGTTAACCCTGACTTTCGTTTGCAGACAGGACGGGTGATTCCCGAAAGCGATACTGCAACGGTATGAGGCAGACATGAAGATCGCAGACATTTTATCCAGAGCCATCGTTGGGTGAACTATGTAATAGAGATTCTCTTGTGCGTTTTACCATGACACTAATGTAGCATAGAGCATGCTCGATATTCGCCATTTTCTGATGTAATGTATGACAGTTTATCGGTTTCCGGGAGTCTGTGTGCAGGTACGCAACTCGCCTCGTACAGCTCTTTGTCAGGATAGGAAAGATGGAAAAAATATATAAGAATCAATGGATTTATATAGAGAAAGAAGCCGCAGAGATTCCCTGGCTGAAAATCTTTACATATCAGGATGCCAGGGAAATGACGGATTGCGACACACAAACACAACGGGAAATCTTTCGTGTCCTGCTGCTTCTGGAACAGGCTATGATCCGTTACTTCAAGCCGGATAAAATCAATATTGCTTCCTTTGCCAACTACCTTCCCAAAGTACACTGGCATATCATGGCAAGATATCAAACTGACAGTTACTTTCCAGAACCAGTATGGGGAGAAAAACAGCGAGAAGCCAATCTGGACATACCCTCAAT
>WFWY01000105.1 GCA_015490895.1 Thiotrichaceae bacterium
TTATTACCCAGGTTATGAACTTCATAACCTGCACCAAGCATTATAGGACCTGCTTTATAGAAACCGTTAACACTAACAGCGGTACTATCAGTTTTGTCGCCGCGTTCATTAATAGCAGGAGTTGCAGGATCATCAACTGAGTTTACACCTAAATCCGTTACATATGCGGCAAGTGCCTGGAAACCACCAATTTTAGGTGACTGGTATGCAAGAACATTATTAGGACGCAAATCCCATGCACCAGGATTCACAACATTACGGTTTTGCCCCAGCTGTGATGACCAGAACAAATCAGCCTTACGACCAACAATCTTCATGGGTGTGTCGTGACGACCGATCAGAACCGCACCAAAGCCACCGGCAAGACCCACTACCTGGTTACGATTAGTGAATGCAGAACCTGAAGACTTAACAGGCGTATCATTATCTCTACCACCCGTGTCAATACCCCATTCAGCCTGGTAGATAGCCTTCAGGCCACCATTTAGCTCTGCAGAACCTTTAACACCAATACGTGACTTGTTTGAAGAAACACTGGTGACGTCTCTAGCGCCTGAAAGTGCATCTACAGATGCATGAAGTACGCCATAAAGCGTAGTGTCTGCCATTGCAGGAGCAGCTACGGTAGCTGCGATTGCGACTGCGAGAAGTTTTTTCATATTTTGACTCCTTCAATAGAGTTTAGTCAGTTAATAATTCGATACACAGGTATCATTTGACCTGTACAATGCAGATAGTAGGTGCAAAAGAACCAAAATGCAACAATTATTTGCTAATCTGCGACAGTTAAAATCAACCTGTATCAAAAACACAACAAGTAAACTATTCAGCCATTGTATCCGCCCTATGTGCCCTGAAAATACACAACCCCGGAACACCCGCCTGCAAGGCCTTTACGCTATCACCGATAACGATTCGGCAGCCAGTTTGTTACACAAGGCAGAAGCCGTTCTTTCTACCGGCATCGCGCTCCTGCAATATCGTAACAAATCCACAGATTTTCAGAGCCGACTCCGCGATGCACACGCTTTATCCGCGCTCTGTCAGCGCTATCAGACCCCCCTGATTATTAATGATGATATAACACTGGCTCAAACAGTCGCTGCCGCTGGTGTTCATCTGGGCAAAGAAGACGGAACAATCGCCAATGCCAGAAAGCTATTAGGCAGCAATGCCCTCATTGGCGTTTCCTGCTATAACAGCCTGGAACGGGCAATAAAGGCTGAACAACAAGGTGCGGACTATGTTGCCTTGGGTAGCTTCTTCGCCTCCCCCACCAAGCCTGACGCACTGAATGCTTCTGTCAGCCTGTTGCATGAGGCAAAAAAACAACTCACTCTACCCATCTGTTGCATTGGAGGTATTACTCTGGATAATGCCCCGCAGCTAATTGCAGCGGGTGCGGATATGGTTGCCGTGATCAGTGCGGTTTTTGCTGCAAAGAATGTATCAGAAACAGCACTGGCATTTAATAATCTGTTTGTACAAAGCAGCCTTGAATAAAACCATCATCCTGTCATGTTTATCCTTGCAGCAGCACAACATTCATCCTTAGGAATCATCTTGCTTGTGGTATTGGTCGCACTGGGCATTGGTAAATTGCTAACCGGCCTGGCGATCTGGAGGTTACTGAAGCGAAATGAGCAAAATGATTGCACTAAACACTTACCGGGTCAGTATTCAACCCCTTCTAAAAAAACCCAAAAAAGGACATAGCAAAAACAACCCCGATATAGGCTCAGACCACCTGAAAATCATTCTGACCGGCTGACATCGCCTGCCAGGTACGGTAGAATCGGCTTCCCCGAACAGCCCAGTTGCCACGGGCATGTAACATCCACTGAATTAGCATGAGAAAAACACGCCATGAGCCGATCTGAAGAATTATTTACCCAAGCCCGCAAATATATCCCTGGTGGTGTGAATTCCCCGGTACGCGCCTTTAAAAGTGTGGGCGGTACTCCCCTGTTTATCGAACGTGCTGAAGGTGCTTATCTCTATGATGTGGATGGCAAGCGCTACATTGACTATGTGGGTTCCTGGGGGCCAATGGTTGCCGGACATGCACACCCCGATGTCATTGAGGCCGTACAACTGGCAGCCACGCGTGGACTCAGTTATGGAGCTCCAACAGAAATAGAAGTCCTCATTGCACAGCGGCTCTGTGAAATTCTGCCATCCCTGGATATGGTACGCATGGTTAATTCTGGTACAGAAGCGACCCTGTCAGCGATTCGCCTGGCGCGTGGTTTTACCCACCGGGAAAAAATCGTCAAATTTGAAGGAGGGTACCATGGACATGGAGACTCGCTGTTAGTCAAAGCTGGCTCGGGAGCGCTAACCTTTGGGGAACCCAGCTCCCCTGGCGTACCTGCTGCACTGGCTGAACTGACACTGACACTTGAATATAACAACGCGGAACAGGTACGCAATGTCTTCGCCCAGGCAGGCCATGAAATCGCCTGCATTATCGTCGAACCTGTCGCTGGCAATATGAACTGCGTTCCTCCCTCCGAGGGCTTTCTGGAAACGCTACGAGCTGTCTGTGACAAGTACGGTGCCCTGCTCATCTTCGATGAAGTGATGACCGGCTTTCGTGTCGATCTCGGAGGTGCTCAAGCCATCTATGGTATCCGCCCTGACCTGACGACACTCGGCAAAGTCATTGGCGGAGGAATGCCGGTCGGTGCCTTCGGCGGATGCCGTGAAATTATGGAGCAACTCTCCCCCGCCGGCCCCGTCTATCAGGCAGGCACCTTATCCGGCAACCCGGTAGCAATGGCTGCGGGCATGGCTACCCTGGATCTGGTCACGCAGCCAGACTTCTATACTCAACTCACCGAAAAGACCGCTACCTTTCTGGAAGGCATGCAAGCCGTGGCTGATCACAACGGCATCGCCATGACCAGCAACCAGGTAGGCGGCATGTTTGGACTCTTTTTTACCGATGCAGACAAGGTTGAAAACTACGCACAAGTCATGGCCTGTGATGCCGAACGTTTCAACCGCTTTTTCCATGGCATGCTGGAACGTGGGATCAACCTGGCTCCCTCTGCCTTTGAAGCCGGATTCCTGTCAGCAGCGCATAGTGATGACGATATCCAGTTCACCGTACAAGCGGCAAATGAGGTGTTTGCTACATTATCATCAAATTGAAATCAACCTGAACCCCTGACTTCAATACAGATAAAATACAAATAGTGAGAGAGAAGCAGGAGGTTGATTTTTTGCTGCTGTAGCCGCTATCGGTTTACCCACTGAATCAATGCCTCCAGAATTTTTTGCTGTTTTTCTGTAAGGCTCTGGTTTGCCAGTGCCTCCAGAGCATCCTGATACTCAACCAGTGTCAGGGTGCTATCGTATTCGCCATCCAGAATTCTGGCTTCACAGTACGCCCGCCACTGCCGCAGTTGCTGCTCATTTAACAAATGTGGCCAGTTTCTCCCCAAATAACGGGGGTAGATCGTATTCAAACGCTGATCATCAAAAGCCGGTGTCCAGGATACTAACTGCTCTGGCCGTTTCTTTAAAACCTGATTGCAAAGAGCACGATCATGCTGACCAATAAAACCGTCATACAACGCGGCATCGGCATCACTTTTCGTATCGGTTTTTCGGTGAACCTGATACAACTCACTTAAACGCTCTTGCAGTGTTGTATCGCCCAACAGCTGTTGGCGGTGTTGCTCTATCTGCTGCCAGTCAATTTGCCATTTGCTGGCTCTTTCTGGCGTCAGCGTATTAACCGGCGCAAGGGCGGGGCATTTATTCAGATGCACGCCTTTCAGGCCTATTCTCTGTGTCCCTTCGGGCAAATCCTCTGTTTTGGAATAGAGATTTTCGGCCATCGCCTCACTCTCCATGGCAAGCATCTCCCGGGGTGATTTACGCAAATCATAAACGATGATTTCATTCTGGTTTACCGGATGCTGCAACAGGGGCATTACAGGTGACAAACAACCCGTTTCAACAGGGTACATACCACTGACATGCAAAACCGTTTTTTGCTCACGCAAATTAAGCAGCCGTCCTGCCTCCTGTTTGTTTCTTAGCCTGAAATAAAAAGCATACAGTTTCGGTTTTTTCTCCTTGATAAGGCGGGCAAGTGCAATCGTCGCACGCACATCACTCAAGGCATCATGTGCGCCTTTATGAGCGATACCATTCGCTTGTGTCAACAGCTCCAGCCGGAAGCTGGGCAGCGCATTCTCTCCCAACGGCCATTTTATCTCCTCAGGTCGCAATGCGTAGGTCATCCTGACCAGGTCGATTAAATCCCAGCGACTATTACCGTTTTTCCATTCTCGTGCATACGGATCAATAAAATTTCTATAAAAGCCTGTACGCGTCAGTTCATCATCAAAACGAAGTGTATTATAGCCCACACCACAGGTACCAGGTTGCATCATCAGATCATTGATATGGCTGAAAAAGCCAGCCTCGTTTATCCCTTTTTCTACCGCCTTCTGGGGAGTGATTCCCGTGATAAGTGCCGCCTCTGGGTGAGGCAAAAAATCATCGGCAGGTTTGCAATACAGGTTAACAGGCTCACCGATTTCCTGCAGGGACTCATTCGTGCGAATAGCGGCAAATTGTGCAGCACGATCTCGTCGGGGATCAACACCCCAGGTTTCATAGTCGTGCCAAAGAAAGCTTATGGTAGACATTTACTACTCATGTTGTACTATAATTAGTGGTTGTATGTTACTAAAATGTAGCTATAAACACTACACACGCTGCAACACGCTTTTTGACTACCCACCGCATAACCCGAGGCCACCATGAGAAGACATAAACAAAACGGACTATTCAACCTTACCACACTGGTTTTACTAGGTGCTATCGTCGCAGGTTTGGGGTTTATGTATTATAAAGGTTATCGGCTCAATATCTCTACACAAGCAGGTGTTGGCCCGGCAGGTGGAGGGCAAAAAGACGGCATGTTCTATACCGTCCAGGTATCGGTTACACCGGTTGAATCCAAAGCCATCAATCTGGTTGATGCACTGGAGCGTGATGGCTATGATGCGTATTATGACACCTATCAAACCAACTATGGTCGCCAGTATAAGGTTAGAGTCGGGCAATATGCCGACCACCAGTCTGCAAAGGCCGTCATGCAGCAAGTCAAGCAGCGCTACAACAAATTCAGGGATAGCTTTGTGAGTACAACCAGTGATCAGTGACCCGGGAACTCCTCCGGGAGGCTGTTCGAGAAAAAATTCAGGTTCGACTCCTCCAGTTTCTGTTCCAGACAGCCTGTTTTCTGCTCATTCCCGCTTGCGGCTTTGCAATGGAACTGCTATATATCAGCAGTTAAAGTAATTTCTAAATTAAGGTTCTAACTATGAGCACCATCATGTATTTAGCGGCTTTCGTACTTGCTATCGGCTTACTCACCCTGGCCTTCTTTGTCATGTTTTACCGACGAGCCAATAAACAGATGTCTTTTGTACGTACCGGTATGGGAGGAGAAAAGGTGATAATAAACAACGGCAGCATGGTACTGCCGCTGTTTCATAATTATATCAAGGTTAATATGCAGACCATTGAGATTCCTATCACTCGTGAGAAAGAAAATGCACTGATCACTTCTGATCATCTGCGCGTTGATATCGTGGCTCATTACTTCGTCCGTGTCGATACCACAAAAAACGCCGTATCTTTGGCTGCCCAAACTATGGGAGCGACCACCTTTGATAAAAAGAAGGTGATTGACATGTTTGAAGAGCGCTGTGAAGCCGCCCTGAATGCTGTTGTCAGCCGCATGACCATGGATGAATTGCATGTTAACAAGGAACAGTTCCGTGATGAAGTGGAATCCTTTATTGAGGATGACCTGGCATCTAACGGCCTGGTATTACAATCTGTCGCCCTGAAACATATTGACCAGACCGACATTGAATTTTTTGATGATCAAAATGTGTTTGACTCGCAAGGTCTGGCCAAGCTCAAGGAACAGGTTGCAGCTGACAAGAAAAAACGGGTCGATATCGAAACCAGAAATGAAATTGAAATTCGTGAACTGGAATATGCTGCCCAGAAAAATGCAATTGATTACGACAAGCAACTGGTGCAGGAAGAAGAAGAAAAACGTGCCGAAATCAACCAGATCAAACAACGCACCGAGCTTGACATAGAGACCGCACGTATTGAAAAAGAACGCGAAATAGAATTGTTCCAGCAAAACAAAAACATCGTTATAGCCAAGGGGCAAAAAGAAGTCGCCCGAATATGGATTGAAACAGATGAATTAAAAGCCCGTGCTGCAAAAGCTTCTGAGGAAGTAACAACTTCACGCGAACGCGCCCAGGCAGAACGCAATCGGGAAGTCGAAATCATCAGTGCAGAAAAGGAAGCACAACGTCAACGCATTATTGCCGAGGCAGGCATGGATGCCGAAGAGTTCGCCAGTAAGGGAACCGCCATGCGCTATCAGGTAGAGGCAGCCGGGAAACGTGCTATCAATGAAGCGGCCAACCTGCTCTCTAACCAGCAGATAGACATGAAAGTGAAAATGCAAATTGTCAAACAACTGCCTGATATTGTTAAAGAGAGTGTCAAGCCATTGAAAAATATTGACGGTATCAAGATTATGCATCTGGATGGCTTAAACGCCTTTGGCCGCAACGCTGGCGACTCTACCAACGGTAGTGATAACGGTGGTTCTAACGGCAATACAGGTGGTGGAGGCAGCCTGTCCGACCAAATTGTTGATAGTGCCCTGCGTTATAAAGCCCAGGCTCCTATTGTCGATGGACTATTAAAAGAAATCGGTATCGACGGTACCAGCATCAGCAGTATTTCCAAAGCACTCAAAGATGAGGTAAACAGTAACGCAGAAGGTGGTCATCAGGGTGATACTGGCAAGGATCTGAAAGAAAGCGCCTGATAGCTTATCCTCTGCCCGCAGCCCTACTCTATTAACTATTAATAGCTAAAAGTAATGGCAATACATCTGGAGACGGGGCTTCAGTCCCGACCCCATGAGTATTGTCAATAACTCCTTTAATCCCGACAATCTGTTTAATCCCGGCAATATTGCTTTTAGATATTCCGTATTAACGAGATCGAAGAGACTCTGCAAGCATTCGTGGAAGGAGAAGAATGGATTAAAGGGGTTGAAGTTCCCCCTTTAGTTTCCATTACATCACCGTCTTGAACGTCGTCCACGACGACGAGGTATATCCACCTCTCGTAGTATCTCCGTATCCAGCGTACGAATATTACTATTGGTTGCACTGGGCTCAATCACGGTGGGAGCGGCCAGTGGATCAATATTAATACTGGCTGGCTCAGGAATCGCGGTGGTAATCACTTCAGGTACTCTCGCCCTCATCACATTATCCTGAATGTTTTCAATATCTGTATTGCGTTTGATGACATCAGAGAGCTTAAGATTATTCAGTTCACGGAGTTCCTTGCGGCTAAACTGCCCTTTACTTTCATACCAGAAACGATCTCCATCACGTAGACGTTCATATTGGTCTTTCATGATCAGGGTAAAGGTTTCACCGACGATGGAGTCACCCGTTTCTTTTTCAGCCAATCCCCCGACCCACAGATCCACATCATCCGGGCTATCGTAAACCTGTGCCAGCTTCTCACCAAAATCACCTTTCCAGATTGGGTCATCAAAACTTTCAATCCGTCGCAACCCCAGGGCCTCCCTGGAATCATTGAAGCTGGATAATGCGTGATCACGCCCACGCTGAATATTCAGCGATGCCAGGTCAAAGCCACCGGCCCCTGGAGGACCAAACAAAAAGTTACGCAAATCATCAATCAGCATCGGATCAACAGCCTGAGCCTTTTGTGACGCAAAGCCTCTGAGGATAGGATCAATACCGGCCTCCTTCAACTTATCAGGCCGAAAAAAGGCATCTCGTAATGCCAAATTACCTTCTGCAATTTCCTGCCCTTTCTCATCAAGGCGCAGAATAGTCGGCGAAATCATGGTATGGCCCAAACGATAAGCGGCTGTTGCAAAAGAGTTGCTGACTTGTGCCGAGACATTGGGGTTATAACCCTTGTAACGATCCAGCGTGTTCTTGCCTAATAGTTGCGGAATAAATTCATTATAAGAGATCGCCTGCATTTCCGCGATGACCAGCTTTCGTGCTTTCTGGAACAACTTTTCATCATTCCAGCGCGGATTCTCTGCTGCCAGCTTATCTGCAATTCGGTTATGCTCTCTCATCCACAAGGTATGCATGGCACTCAGGCCGACATTTTCATTCACTCGAACATCACCCGAAACAAAGTGCCCCTTGTCATTTTCTGGCATCAGGGTATTGGCACTGGTCGTCAGGCGACCGCCCTCAAAGCTGCGTAGCCGGTCTGCTGTTTCCTTATCAGAGCCATAAATGTTGGAGCCATCAATGTAGGCTGTAATGACATTGGTGTAAACTTTTTCTCCCTTTTCATTGCGCGACTCTTTGGAACGCTCAAACTTCATGGTTTGCGTCCCTGTCCCCTGCGGATCAAAAAAACGATCACCTGTGGGAATGGCGATATCAGCCCTGTCATCTTTCCCTTCTGGAGTCAGGGTAATATCGTGGTCAAGGAATTGCCCCCACAACCAGAACATATCACTCAAGCCTTTTTTATTCTCTGTATTACCCGACTGCGCCATCACAGTATTACTGATGGCTCTTGGGTTGGGCAGGTTGACTTCCGTGCTACCACCGATATCACGGGTACTGTCTGTAGGGATTATATTAATATAAGGACTATTGATTGCCCCCATTGTTGTGCTGTTTTTGTTATTTTTGCTGCCATCAAAACTGCGAAACTCTTCCTTTTGAGGTTGTTGTGCTGCCTGCAAGCGACTAATAAGCAACTTTAAAACCTTGATGATCAGGAGCAACAGTGCCTGATTATTTAACAATCTGTTTTGAAAGGGGCTCTGAAAGGTAAATGCGCTATTATTCTGGTGCTTTTTACCTGAGCCTGATGATCTTCTGTTGGTCTGTAAAATGCTTAAGTGCTGTTCGCTACGCGTGATGATAGCGGTAGATGCCTGTGATAGAGTATTAGTATTCATTGTTATTAGTTCCTGCTTTACTATGATGCTTTTACGTATTGCACGTATTGATATACGTATTGATAGCATGTTAATCATACGGGCATCCCTACCCGCACCGCTCCCGGATAACTCCGGCAACCAATTTTCATCCAGAAGGTAGTCACTACCGGGAGTCTGTCCGAAAATTAATTAGGAAAATCTTATATTGCAGGTAGATCAGCGGAATAGTGCCCAATGGATGATCTCCTGAAAATTAGTGATGAATGGTAGCGCTCATCACAAGATGTATTCCTGAGCGCATTTAAGTAGGTTTACGCACTATTTTATTCTAATATGCATAGCGACAGCATGTCACAGCGCAGCTCCCTGTCAGATGACTGCCCGCAAGCTGTCAGGACAAACCAGTTACTTAACGGATAACGCAATGAATTATGAAGGAATAGAGTCACTTCCGCTGGAAGATTATACCGAAAAAGCCTATCTCGATTATTCGATGTATGTCATTCTTGATCGTGCCCTGCCGCACATTGGTGATGGCCTGAAACCGGTACAGCGACGAATTATTTATGCGATGTCTGAGCTGGGGCTTTCGGCCGTCTCCAAGCATAAAAAGTCGGCGCGAACGGTGGGGGATGTGCTGGGGAAATTTCATCCGCATGGCGATACCGCCTGTTATGAAGCCATGGTGCTCATGGCTCAGCCCTTCTCCTATCGCTACCCACTGGTTGATGGGCAAGGCAACTGGGGGTCACAGGATGATCCTAAATCCTTTGCTGCCATGCGTTATACTGAATCCCGTCTAACGCCCTATGCCAAAGTCTTGTTACAGGAACTGGGGCAGGGAACCGTAGAGTGGATTCCTAACTTCGACGGAACCTTGCAGGAGCCCGCGCTATTACCCGCCCGCCTACCCAATATCCTGCTTAATGGCGGCATGGGAATTGCAGTGGGTATGGCAACCGACATCCCTCCACATAATATGCGCGAAGTGGTACAAGCCTGTATTGCCTTGCTCAAAAAACCTACTACGGATATCCCTGCCCTGTGTGCATACATCCAGGCTCCGGACTACCCGACAGAGGCTGAAATCATTACGCCACAAGAAGATATCATTGCCATGTATGAGAAAGGCCTGGGGTCAATTAAACTGCGAGCACGCTGGGAGCAGGAAAATGGCGATATTATCATTACCGCCCTGCCCTACCAGGTGTCCGGCAGCAAGATCATGGATCAAATCGCTGATCAGATGCGTGCCAAAAAACTCCCGATGGTAGAAGATTTACGGGATGAATCTGATCACGAATTCCCCACTCGCCTGGTGATTACACCGCGTTCCAGGCGAGTAGATATCGAGCAACTGATGCTCCACCTGTTTGCCAGTACAGATCTGGAAAAAAATTACCGTGTTAATCTGAACATGATTGGCACTGACGGCCGCCCTGCTGTTAAAAACCTGAAGATGATACTACTCGAATGGCTGGAGTTTCGTCGCCAGACCGTCATCCGCCGGCTGGAATGGCGGCTGGATAAGGTACGCAAGCGTTTACATATCCTGGAAGGTTTGCTGACTGCCTTTTTAAATATTGATGAAGTCATTGAGATCATTCGTAATAATGATGAACCCAAGCCGATCCTGATGCAGCGCTTCCAGCTCTCTGATCCACAGGCAGAAGCCATTCTGGAGCTAAAGCTGCGTCACCTTGCCCGCCTGGAAGAAATGAAGATACGGGGAGAGCAGGATGAACTGGCTCAGGAACGTGACGAACTGGAAGCCTTGCTGGACTCCCCCCGCAAACTAACCACCCTGATCCGCAAGGAGCTGGAAGCAGACGCACAACACTATGGTGACGCACGACGCTCACCACTGGCCACACGGGAAGCTGCCCGTGCGCTTGATGAAACGGCACTGCTACCTTCAGAACCGGTGACGGTAGTGCTCTCTAAACGAGGCTGGATTCGTGTTGCCAAAGGTCATGAGATTGACCCTGCCTCGCTGAACTATAAACAGGGTGATGCCTATCTGTCTTCCGCCAGGGGGCGCTCCAACCAACAAGTGGTTCTGCTAAACAGTACCGGTCGAACCTATTCGCTTATTGCCCATAGCCTGCCTTCTGCCAGAGGGCAGGGCGAGCCGGTAACAGGGCGTTTCTCGTCTCCAGCCGAGGCCGTATTCAGCCATGTCCTGATGGGCAAGGCTGATCAGCTGTACCTGCTGTCATCTTCCTTCGGCTATGGTTTTATCTGTCAGTTCGCGGGCATGCAAACCCGTGCCAGAGCTGGTAAGGCAACCCTGACCGTGCCTAAAGGTGCCCAGCCACTTGCCCCCTGCCAGGTGGATGACCTTGAAAACAGTCAGCTTGCGGCTGTTACCAGTGCAGGTCATTTATTGATTATCCCGGTGGCAGATCTTCCCCGACTCAGCAGGGGAAAAGGTAACAAGGTCATTAACATTCCTGCTGCAGCATTAAAAAGTGGCAAGGAATGGATGGTCTCTGTTACCGTCATACCTCAGGGTGGACAACTGGTCGTACATGCCGGAAAACGTCACAAAACCATACACCCTGATGAACAGAAAACCTACCAGGGTGAACGGGGGCGACGTGGCAAGCTGCTACCACAAGGTTATCGTAACGTGACCCGGCTGGCGATTGGGTAAAAAGGTGGATAAAGCGCCACCCCGTATAACCTAATCCGGTTAAAGTATCAAGAAGGAGAATTATCCATGAACACCAATGCTTTATACTGGCGAGCAAACCTGCGACTGATGGCGTTTTGCCTGCTGGTCTGGTTTATCGTCTCGTTCCTGTTCGGCATCCTTCTGGTTGAGCCACTGAATGCTTTTCGCCTGGGAGGCTATCCATTAGGGTTCTGGTTCGCCCAGCAGGGCTCTATCTACAGCTTCGTCATTCTGATTTTTTTCTACTCCTGGCGTATGAATAAACTGGATCGAAAATATAATGTCCACGAAGAATAGCCGCCTGACAGTAAAGCACCGCATCACCATGAATAATTCAGTATAAGGAAGCTGCCATGGATCTAAAAACACTCACCTACCTTGTCGTCTTTAGTACTTTTGCCCTGTACTTCGGAATCGCCTGGTGGGCACGAGCATCGACAACCAGTGATTTTTATGTCGCCAGTAAAGGCGTACACCCCGTACTCAACGGAATGGCAACCGGTGCAGACTGGATGAGTGCCGCTTCCTTTCTTTCCATGGCGGGGCTGATTGCCTTTATGGGCTATGGCGGATCGGTATTTCTCATGGGCTGGACTGGCGGCTATGTACTGCTTGCCATGCTGCTCGCCCCCTATTTACGCAAGTACGGAAAATTTACCGTACCCGAATTTATTGGTGACCGGTTTTATTCCAGAACGGCACGACTGGTAGCCGTAGCCTGCCTGATTATTGCCTCTCTCACCTATGTCATCGGCCAAATGAAGGGGGTGGGAGTTGCTTTTTCCCGCTTTCTGGAAGTGAAGTTCGAATACGGTCTGGGCATCGGCATGTTCGTGGTTTGGGTTTACGCTGTACTCGGTGGCATGAAAGGGATCACCTATACCCAAATTGCCCAATATTGCGTATTGATTTTTGCCTACACAGTCCCTGCCATTTTTATTTCATTTTATCTGACCGGCAACCCTGTTCCGCAACTGGGGCTGGGCAGCAAAATGGCTGATGGCAGTCATATCTACTTGCTGGACAAACTGGATCGTATCGTGACTGATCTTGGCTTCAGGGAATACACAACCGCCGTGCTGGACAGTAAGCTCAACATGTTTGCCTATACCCTGTCACTCATGATCGGCACAGCAGGGTTACCCCATGTCATTATGCGCTTTTTCACCGTGCCTTCAGTCAAGGCTGCCCGCTCCTCTGCTGGCTGGGCGCTGGTTTTCATTGCCCTGCTGTACACCGTTGCGCCTGCCGTTGCCGTCATGGCTCGCTTAAACCTGATCCACACCGTGCAGCCTGAAGCAGGTCAGCATATGGTTTATGAGCAACGTCCAGACTGGGTGAAAAAGTGGGAGACGACCGGCTTGCTCAAGTTTGAGGATAAAAATGGGGACGGAAAAATCCAGTACAGCGCTGATGAATCCCGGAATGAACTCGTCAAAATCGATCCTGATATTATGGTACTTGCCAACCCGGAAATGGCGAAACTCCCTTATTGGGTCATCGCTCTGGTGGCCGCTGGTGGTCTGGCCGCTGCACTGTCAACGGCAGCAGGACTCCTGCTGGCTATTTCTTCCTCTATTTCACATGATTTAATGAAAGGCGTATTAACGCCCACAATTTCTGAACGACGAGAGTTACTTGCCAGCCGTATCGTTATGACACTGGCGATACTGGTCGCAGGTTATCTCGGCCTGGATCCTCCAGGGTTTGCCGCAGGCACAGTGGCACTCGCTTTTGGCCTGGCCGCTGCTTCTATCTTTCCTGCTTTAATGATGGGTATTTTTTCCAAAAGGATAACCGCAAAAGCAGCCATCGCCGGGATGTTGGCAGGAATCGGAGTTACCCTGCTTTATGTCTTCCAGCATCATGGCATCATGTTTATCAAGGGCACGGAATTCCTTGGCAATATGGACAAAAACTGGTTTCTGGGCATTGACCCCAAAGCCTTTGGCGTAGTCGGTGCCCTGGTGAACTTTAGCGTCGCCTTTTTAGTAACAAGACTGTCATCAGAACAGCCACCCGAACGTATTCAGCACCTGGTTGAGGATATTCGCATTCCCTCCGGAGCCCGTTCAGCCCTGCATCATTAAGACATCAAGGAGCCTCTTTGATCAGACTCCTTAATGTCTGCTGCTTGCTGATACATTTCACTCCAAAGCCAGGCCGGACACATAAAAAGCATGCGGATGCTCTCCTGTCTGATCTGCATCCTGGAATTTGACAAACCAGACTTCAGCATACTTCACAGAGGCCTGTGGCTCGAACGGGATGATATTTTTGCTCCAGCGCTCAGATACTGTAATCCTGGTGCCTGCCCCCATATGAACACGCACACCATGTCGATCATAATAACGCACACTGACCCACAGCAAATTCTGCCGTGTATCCTGCAAGGATTTTCTCACTTCCCGAAGCGGCTGCACCTGTTGCTTTTTCCGCTCTGCCCGGACATAAAAAACCAGCTTTTTTTTTGTCTGGGCAGCTACCGGGAATAAACCGGTTGTCAGGGTGCTATGCATTCCCCAGCCATCCGGAACAGGGGATTCTGTACCCTTTTCAAGTTTATCCGAAGGCTGCCCCCTGAAGCGCACCTTCGGACTTATGATGCTACCCTGGTTAACACTCCGGTTATACTCATGAAAAGCCGGAAGTGCTATCCTTTCAGCCTTCAGGGCAGATGACGGGAATAGCAACAGAACAGCAACAGCACAGGCAGACCCGGATCCCAAAATGTTCTTCTGGCATCGAGCCAGTGAAAGGAATCCAAAATGTTCCGTATGGTTTCTTGCGATGTCGCTCATATTACGCTTATTATCCACGTCTCAATTATTCAGGAAACCATTACCATGCGTCCAGCTCATCTTAGTACCATACTGGATCAAGAATTTCTCGGTGCACAAAACGGTCATCACACGCCGGTTATGCTCTGGGGGCCTCCTGGCATCGGCAAATCGGACATCATTAACCAGATCGGTTTGCGAAATGAGAGTCCTGTTATTGATATTCGGCTCTCACAGATGGAACCCAGTGATTTACGCGGCATCCCCTTTCGTAACAACGCCATGGTGGAATGGGCAATACCAGCCATGTTACCGGATGTAAAACGACATGGTAAGCAGGGAATCCTGTTTCTGGATGAAATCACTTCAGCAGTCCCCAGTGTTTCAGCAGCAGCCTACCAGCTAATTCTGGACCGAAGACTAGGTGAATATGAAGTTCCTGATGGCTGGGCAATTTTTGCAGCAGGCAACCGTCAGGGAGACCGTGGCGTGTCATATACCATGCCTGCACCGCTGGCAAACCGCTTTTCACATTTTGAAGTGGAACTGAATCTGGATGACTGGGTTGCCTGGGCATACCAGCATGATATTGATGAACGTATTATCGCGTTTCTACGCTTTC
The DNA here is from genome assembly GCA_015490895.1 of Thiotrichaceae bacterium. GTDB lineage: Bacteria > Pseudomonadota > Gammaproteobacteria > Thiotrichales > Thiotrichaceae > HyVt-477. Next base: position 15,108 of record WFWY01000105.1, read on the forward strand.
GTCCCGAACAACTGTTTGATTTTGACCCGGCGCATAACCCAGTGGCCTTCCCCTCTCCCCGCTCCTGGGAATTTGCCCATCGTGCCTTGCAAAAGTTTGGTAACCACCCCCAGTTATTGCTCGGCACCTTACAAGCCTGTGTCGGCCCGGCTGCCGGTATTGAGCTTAAAGCCTTTATTGACTCACTGGATCAGATGCCTGATCTGGATGCCATTTTGCGTGGCGAAGATGTCAAGGCACCCAAAGAAATTGACTTGCAATACGCCGTAGCAGCTGCTCTGGTCGGACGTGCCATTCGTGCCAGAGGAACGGATGAAGCCACACAAACCTACACACACATCCTCAATTATGCCAAGGTATTTCGAACCAAAGAAATGGGCATCATGCTCGTCTCTGACATGCTACGCGCCATCGGCGATGACCTCTTCGCCATTGCCGAATTCGGTCAATGGGCGCAAGCCATGGGTGATATTATGCTCTATGATTAATCTTGCAATTCAGACTCAATGAACAACTCAGTCGACATCGCTGTTATCGAAGAAAAGCTCATGGCAGCGCGTACCAAGCTCATCCTGGACAAACCCTTTCTGGGGGCTCTGGTGTTGCGTTTACCACTCCAGCCAGCTGACCCGGCGTGGTGCGCC
>WFWY01000106.1 GCA_015490895.1 Thiotrichaceae bacterium
CTGTAGACGTAATAAAGCCATGTGATGCCTGCCAGAGAAAGGTGAGCGGGATTATATAGAGAGGGGGAGGCGAGTTCAAAGGATTCCAGATCCTGCAAGTAAAGGGTAACGTCATCTGCTACAGTATTTAAGGAGCCCCTGATTAAGTCGTGAGCGGTTTTCTCGAAGCTAGAATCGCCCATTTTTTGCTTAAAAATCTCCCTAATAGAGTGACTATTAGCTCCATTTTTAAGCAAAAACTGAACAATTCTATCATTCGAGAAATTCCACTCAGACTTAATCAGAGGCTCTTTAATAACACGTAGTACATTCCCAGAGAAAAGCTCGATACGGAGAGTTATTAGCTGTGCAGGATAAAAAAGAAACCAGAGCCCCCACTATTACTCCTTTCACAACAAGCAGTAGCACAGCGATTATGCGTCAATCCCCCGAGGACTTTCGCGTTGATGAGATTCCTGCCTTTGAGCCGGAGGGTGAAGGTGAACATCTCTGGTTATCTATCCGCAAGCGGGGAGCCAATACGGACTGGGTGGCCGGACAACTTGCCCGGTTACTGGGTGTCAGGCGGCAAGATATTGGCTATGCCGGGCTAAAAGACAGGCAGGCGGTGACAACACAGTGGTTTAGTGCTTATCTGCCTGGCAAACACTGTCCGGATCTACAGTCAGAGCTGCCGGATGACCTGGCCGCAGTGATCACGGTGTTAAAGCAAACTCGACACGTAAAGAAATTGCGACGGGGCACTTTGCAAGGGAATCAGTTTCATATCACTCTGCGTGACTTTAGCGGGGATCGTCAGGCGCTCGAAGAGAATATTAACAGGCTGGTTAAGCGAGGCTTTCCCAATTATTTTGGTATGCAACGCTTTGGTTCTCAGGGGCGAAATATTAGCCGGGCAACGGACTGGTTCGAAGGCAGACAGAAGCCGAAAAACCGGCAGCAGCGCAGCCTTTACCTTTCTTCCGCACGTTCACTGATTTTCAACGAAATACTCGCCCGGCGTGTTACCGATAATAGCTGGGATAGACCCTTGCCAGGTGATGTTTTTATACTGGATGGTACGCATTCCTGGTTTCTGGACAAAGGTGATAATGTATCCATCGGTATTGAGTTGGCAGAGCGAGTAAAACAGTTTGATATTCATCCCAGCGGAGCATTGTGGGGTAAGGGGGCACTGGCGTCAGAACAGGAAGTCGCTACCCTGGAAACATCAGTCGCTGATGATTTCCCTTTATTTTGCAATGGCTTGCAGCGATACGGTTTAAAGCAGGAACGCCGGGCACTGCGTGTACCTGTACCTGACCTTGCCTTTCAGTGGCAGGATGAAAAGACGCTTGTGCTGGATTTTCCTTTGCCTGCTGGTGCTTACGCGACGGTACTCATAGAGCACTTGTGTACTTTTTACATGGAATCCCAGGTTTAAATAGGTGAATTCAACTTTTAGCTGCTACACTGATACCTGGAGCTTGTCCGGGAACCAAGAAGCTTCCGCAAATACCATGAAGATCATAATCCGAACTTATTGAAATTGTTAAATAGCAACAGTTATTCACCTCTTCCAATGATCTCACCTTGATGATACTCCCGTATTTCGTGGCGCCTTCTCTTGGACAGGCTCCTGAATAATTTCATTTTGGAGGAGGTTACAGTGAAAGATAAAAGGGAGAAAAGCATCCAGAGACCCGTATCAGAACCCCGCCGGGACTTTCTGACGGCGGCGGCTTCTCTTGCAGTGACGCTCGGTATTCCAGGTTGCTATCGGGTAGACAAGACGTCTTCGACGACAACAGGCACTACCAACAGCAATAAACAGGATACACCTCCTTCCACAACACCCCCTGTTGATACAACGCCCCCTGCCAGTGTGCCTGACAAGCCTTCCAGGATCTCGGATCATGTGCTGTATTATGAGCGTCAGGATGAGGATTATGCCAAATACCGTCAGTGCTTTAACAAGCGTATCACGCTTAGCCCAAAAATCATTGCGGTGTGCCTGGATGAAACGGGGGTACAGGAAGCGGTAAAGTATGCTAACTATTATCGTCTACCGATAGCTGTTAAAAGTGGTGGTCACAGCTTTGAGGGCTATTGTTTGAATGACGATGGTCTGGTGATTGTGTTGTCAAAAATGAACACCATGAAGTATGACAACAAGAGTGAACGCTTCATAGCAGGAGCAGGGTGCAAGCTAGGCAATATTTATACGTTTTTACACGACCGGGGGCGACTGCTGCCTGCCGGATCCTGTGGTGGTGTGGGTGTTGCGGGGTTAACGCTCGGTGGTGGTTATGGCTTTTTTGCACGTCAACATGGCTTAACCTGTGATCACCTCACCCGAGTCAAAATGGTTGATGGGGAGGGTAATGTGCGTACTTCGGATGAACAGCCCGATTTATTGTGGGCCTGCCGCGGAGGAGGCAATGGTAATTTTGGGGTTATCACAGAGCTTACCTTTCAAACAGTTGCGGCACCTCGTCACTTCACCAGTTATCGTTTCAAGTTTTACCGCCTGACACCATCGAAAGCAGAAGTAGCAGCCCGGCTATGGTTCACTGAAATGAAGCAGTTACCCCACAGCTGTTTTTCGGCATTTGTATTGAACAACCGAACATTGACAGTCCTTGTAACGGATACAGAAGCAGTGGCCAGTACAGCACTGAAGCGTATCCTGGCTACCTTGAAGTCACGGGCAGATAAAAACTATGAGCCAAGAAAGCGGCCATTGCTACAAGCATTGAGCCTCTACCAGGGGCGCCCTGATCCTCTCTATTTCAAAAATGTGTCCGCTGGCTATTATCAGTCTTTTGAAGATATTGCGGGAAGTTTTAAACGTATTGTCGAGCTCATACAAAAGCAGCGTGGTACCCTGTTGCAAATTAATACACTCGGTGGTGAAATTGCCAATAAGAAAAAAGTTGAAACCGCTGCCTATCCACACCGGGAGTTTGCTTTTCTGGGTGAATTACAAGTCTATTACAACAAGGAAAAACAAGGCGCCGGCGCTGTGGCAACGGTTCAGAAGATTCAGCAACAGTTTTTAACCGCGGGAGTGACCAGGCATTATCGTAATTACCCGGATATCGACTTGCCAAATTGGCAACAGGCTTATTATGGCGACAATTATGCGCGCCTGGCTACCTTTAAAGACCGCTTCGACCCCAAAAATCATATCCGCCATCCTCAAAGTATCAAGCCAACGGCAAAAGGCTAACCTTGCGGATAGTCAGAAAGATCAAGTTGCCATTCCCTTGATCATATAGAAGAACAGGATGGAAAGGATGGCACCGGCTGGCAAGGTAATCACCCACGACATAAAGATATTTCCCACCACACGTAGATCAATAGCCGCAATGCCTCTGGCAAGCCCGACACCCAGGACAGCTCCAACCAGTGTTTGCGTGGTGGAAATGGGAGCCCCGGTATAAGTGGCCAGAACGACGGTCGTGGCTGCCCCAATTTCTGCCGAAAAGCCACGGCTGGGGGTCAGTTCGGTAATATTTTTACCCACTGTGGCAATCACTTTATAGCCAAAAGTCGCCAGGCCAATGACAATGCCAATCCCGCCAACCAGCAAGACCCAGGCAGGAACACCTGCCTTTGCGACGACTTCTCCGGACTGGGCAATACTAATGACGGCAGCCATTGGGCCTACCGCATTGGCGACATCATTGGAGCCATGTGCAAAAGCCATCGCCGAGGCAGTAAACACCATGAGTACGGCAAATATTTTTTCGACGTTGGTAAAGGCAAACTTTTTGTCTGCCTTGGAGTCAAACTGGATACGGCGAATCAGAAAGGTTCCCAGCAAGGTCATAGCAACTCCGATACTACCGGCAACCAGCAGGCTCTGCATATCATCCAGCTCCAGCCCAACATGCTTCAAGCCTTTTTTGATTGTAACCATGGCGATAACAAAACCGACCAGAAACAAATAAAACGGGCCATACTTCAAGGCATTATTAAACGGGTCATCCGTATCAAGAATGAGTTTCTGAATACTCATAAAGACGGAAAAAGCGATGACACCGGCCATGACCGGTGTGATAACCCAGCTCAGGACAATGCCGCTCACCTTGTCCCAGTGTACGGCATCCATGCTGACACCTACTGCGGCAAAGCCGATAACAGCGCCGACGATACTATGTGTCGTCGAGACTGGCCAGCCTCTGCGTGAGGCAATCAGCAGCCAGGTTCCAGCCGCCAGCAAGGCGGCCAGCATCCCCCATATCAGAACTTCAGGCTGACCGGCAAAAATACTCTGGTCAACAATACCCTTGCGGATAGTCTTGGTAACTTCACCACCGGCCAGATAGGCGCCGGAGAATTCAAAAATAGCCGCCAGAATAACAGCCTGCTTAATGGTGATAGATTTGGATCCCACAGACGTGGCCATTGCATTGGCAACATCATTAGCACCGATACCCCACGCCATAAAAATCCCAAACAGGGCAGCCAGTAAAATATAAACATTGGTAGAATCCGCAAAGAAGGCAGCTACATCCATTATCGTCTCTCCGGTTAGCGTGCAAGCATTAGTTGTAAACGGCTACCCACCTTTTGTGCATCATCGGCAATTCTGCCGACCCACTCAATCAGGCGATAGGTAAACATGACATCTGTCGCACGTAACTCGTCTTCCAGCGAGAAGAGAACCGCACGTAGTTCGTTTTGTAATCTATCGGTTTCCGCTTCAATATCATCCAGTTCGCTGATCATCAATTCTACATGATCAACTTCACGCCCCCGAAAGCCGGTTTCGACGAGCTCGTCGAGGGTATTGGTTACGCCCAGAGCCTGCTTGACCGTATCGACACACCGGCTGGCATAAGGAATAAATGCTTCATGCATTTCTTTGGGCAAGATCATTTTGCGACCCTGGATAAGCCCGGCTATATCTTTGGCCTGGTTGGCAATGGCATCTTGCATTAACAGGACATCCAGTACATCACGCCGGTCTATTGGCATAAACAAACCTTTGGGCAAATGATGCCGGAGGTCTTTTTTCATACTGTCAGCAGCATGCTCTCCCTTGATGATTTCCTTGTGGGCAGTGTTTATTTTATCCCAGTCCTGTTCAATCAGACCTTCCAGTAGGGGGCACAGGTTCTTAATGCACTGGTAAACGCAATACATATGTTCCTGCAAGGGATGGATGGGGGACTTTGCAAAGAGTCCCGAGATATAATTGGCTGCCATGGCTGGTTTCCTGTGATACAAAAAAAACAAAGGATGTTTGCCCGAAAAGCTGGAGATACTCCTGATTCCGGGGTTGTTCAACGCTGACTGGAAGTGATATTGCTGCTTTGCGAGTACACAAGAAAGCGTATGAACAAGCTTGTTTCTGACCCTTAGGTCGGCATAAGTTGCAGCCGCATTCTAATTCATAAATGATATTTTATTAAAGGAAATAATGCCTGCCGTAGAAATTATTGAAAAAATGTCGACAGGTGTTGCGATAAGTCATACCGCATACTGAGCCTGCGATATTCATCTTGCCGATGAATAAATATATAACATATTGATTTTATATATGAATTATTATCTATATCAATTCTGAAACCTATTTTCACCCGTAGAAGCCATGTCTGTTTCATTGAATTCACCTCTGCTTGTTATTCCCTCAATATCGTGGCTCTTGATGGGGATACTGATCTGCTCGCACCTGCTGGCGCTCGTCGTAGTGCTGACACTCCTCCAGTCTGGCTGGCTTGTGACGAGTGTTTTATCCGTAATGATCCTGTTTTCCTGTTTTTATTATTACCGCTGGCATATTCGGCGAACACTCAATAAATCCGTTATTCGGGCAGCTTATACTCCCCGGGGTAATCCTTCAGGGCAGCATTGGCGAATTGATGCTGTCCGGGAGGCTGATATTCCTGTTACGTTATTGGCGTCCAGTTTTATGAGTACCTGGCTGGTTATTTTAAATTTTAAAGACCGGCAACAATATCGCTACACCTTGATCATCCCCGTTGATGCTGTTTCCAGGACATCGTACCGCAGGCTAAGAGTTATCCTGAACACACAATCCCTGTAAGTGCTGATTGTCATTTTTCCAGGAAACGTAGCATGGATGTGCTATTGGTCGGCTAACACATGACGCTATTTGTGCAGAGCGTTTATGATAAGTCATACTGATCATGGGGGGGTGGTTGCTATTACTATTCGACGTTTTTTGAAGCAAAGAGAGGATACCGAGCATGAACAGGCCATTATGCGCCTGGTTTTTTGTATCGGTATTGCATCGTATTTTCTGTTCTGGCCACAGGCTGGTCCGGATGAAGTGGTGAAAAAAGTACTGGCGATTGCAGCCGCTGAAGGGGCAATTGGCCTGGCTATTCTGGGTTGGATTTTTGTCCACCCTCAAGTTTCGGTTGCGCGTCGTGTGCTGGGTGCCTTGCTGGATATCAGTGCCTTGTCGTATGGTTTGTCGATAGGTGGTGAATGGGCACAGAATCTGTTGTGGATCTACCTGTTTGTGATTATCGGTAATGGTTTTCGTTATGGTGTGAGTTATATGTATTTTTGCTCAACCTACAGCATCATCGGTATTGCGGCCAGTAGTTATCTAGGCGTACATGATGCCTTAAGTATTGAAATGAGTATGGGGCATATATTGGGTATTACCGTCATTACCTTTTACCTTGCTTCCCTGTTAAACCGTTTGAATCATGCCGTGGATTCAGCCAATGCCGCCAGTGCGGCAAAAAGTCAGTTTCTGGCGAATATGAGTCATGAAATTCGTACCCCGATGAATGGTATTCTGGGCATGCTGGATATTTCACTGAACTCCGTGTTACCTGAACCGCTGAGAAAACAGCTAGTGATTGCCAAAAATTCCGCAGATTCTTTACTGGTCATTCTCAATGACATTCTTGACTTGTCCAAACTGGATGCTGGCAAAATGGTACTGGAGACCAGGGACTTTAATCCGGCAGAACTGGTAAGGGAGGTTGTAGAGTTACTCCAGCCCAAGGCACTGAAGAAGAACCTGCTGCTTGAGGCATCTGTATCTTCTGCTTTACCTGCACAGGTCAATGGAGATTCCTACCGCTTGCGACAGGTATTGATTAACCTGATTTCCAATGCCATTAAATTTACAGAGGAAGGATCGGTAAAAGTTGTGGTTAGTGCTATTTCTTCTCGTGAAGGCGTCGAGTTGAACATCAGTGTTAAAGACACAGGTATCGGTATCAAGCAGGCCGATAAAGAGCATATTTTTGACCAGTTCAACCAGGCTGATGAAAGTATGACACGGCGTTTTGGGGGTACAGGTCTGGGGCTGGCTATTAGCAAAATGATTGTAGAGCAAATGCAGGGCTGTATTTCACTGGAATCAACAGTGGGTAAAGGCAGCACATTCTCTTTTACGGTTTTGCTGGATCATGCAGAAGACCGTCTGGCACGGTTTAATGAAAAGGAAGACCTGGCCGTGGATTATGCCAGGGCAGAAAGTCTAGTGCCTGCAAAGCAACCCTGCCAACCTGCCAGCAAGGAATTGGTGTTTAGTGCGCCAGTGCATGTTTTGCTGGTGGAAGATAACCCTGTCAACCAGAATGTTGTGAGCATGATGGTGCAAAAAATGAGAGCTTCCATACAGGTTGTGAGTGGGGGCAGGGAAGCGGTTAACTATTTTTCAAATACAAAGAATCCTTCTGTCGATGTGATTTTGATGGATTGCCAAATGCCTGAAATGGACGGTTATGAAACAACAACTCGCTTGCTGAAACTGTGGGAACAGCAACAGGTACCGGGAGTACCTATCATTGCGCTGACTGCCAGTACCAAACCGGATGACAAATCACATTGTTTTGCCGTCGGAATGGATGACTATCTGGCAAAGCCGGTGCATATAAAAACCTTGTATAACATGCTGGTTCGCTGGCTACCTAAAGAAAAAACAGCGACCACAGATATTGCTTCTTTGCCACTTGAAAACATTACCGGTGAGACAACGATAGCAGCAGAAAAGCGAATGATGCCTTCACGACATGCGGTAATAGATACTTTGTTTGATACCCGGATATTGCATGAAATACAAGAGACAATGGGTGAGACCTTTCCGGAAATGGTGCAACGCTATCAGCGTGCCAGTATACAGCTGGTCAACGAGATGGAAAGATCCTGCCCAGAGGATCTGGCTTTGCTGGGCAAGATTTCTCATTCCCTCAAGGGCAGTAGTGCAGCGATAGGTGCTGCACGCCTGAGTCAACTGTGCCAGACACTGGAAGACCTGGCGAATAGCTCTGCATCCTGGGAGAAAATCGAGAAAAACATCCGCCTGGTAAAAAAGTTGCTTCGGGTGACGGTGGGGCAGCTACAAAAAATGGCGCAACCGGAGCGACAGGAAAGTCGTATCAATTCGTAGTAATCATACTGGCTGTTGTGAAGTAAACCCTGCATAGTCAATAAAGCATTCTATACTCATAGCAACCACTCATAACAATCGTCTTTCATTTTCAACTTGAAGCCGTGATTGTCATGTGGATCTGATTAAATATCCAGGTTTTTTGGCGGTCTTTGTACCAAAGAGGGCGATAGAAAATCTTTTACGGAAGGGTCTTTTTTACACACTTTTTGCAACAAATGGATAGATGCATATGACGATTTCATTCCCGGAAGAATCCTTGTTGGAAGGTGAAAATGCAGCTTATATTGATCATCTGTATGAGCAATATCTAAACAATCCTTACTCGGTGAATCAAAGCTGGCGGGAGTACTTTTCTGAGTGGCCTGTACCCGCGGACTTACGTCAAGGTGTCCGTCACTCTGAAATCCAGCAACAATTTAGGCATTCGTCCCTGTTTAGTAAACCTGCATCGGGCATCAATGGCCATGATATCGAATGGGTCGTTGAAGAGGAGCGCATGCAAGTGCATGTACTCAAACTGATAGAAGCATACCGGGTGTTAGGGCATTTGCAGGCCGCCATCAACCCGCTGGAAGAGCTGTATACCCAGCCAGTACTGGACGAGCTTTCATTACCCTACTATGGCCTGGACAGGGTCGATGCGGCACGTATTTTTGATACCGGTGATTTTTTCCTGGAAAAACCGGCAACCCTGGATAATATCTATCGCGCTTTACGCAATACCTACACCGGATCCATCGGTGCCGAATACATGCATATTATGGATACCGAAGAGAAGTGCTGGCTACAGGCAAGGTTGGAGTCAAGCCAGGCAACACCCCGTTTATCGTTACATGACAAACAGCAGATTTATCAGCAACTGGTTGCTGCCGAGACGTTTGAGCGTTATTTAAGTACGCGTTATGTTGGGCAGAAAACCTTCTCACTGGAAGGCGGCGAGAGTCTTATCCCCCTGCTTTCCAGTCTGACTCAAGGGGCAGGGGTGAGTAAAATCAGGGAAGTGGCGTTGGGAATGGCACATCGTGGCCGTTTGAATGTGCTGGTTAATATCCTGGGGAAACCACCGGAAACCCTGTTCAAAGAGTTTGAGGGTATAGCGGATCATCATGGCTATGCGGGTGATGTGAAATACCACAAGGGCTACAGTGCTGACATCCCTACACCGGGCGGGCCACTACGGCTAGCTGCGGCTTTTAACCCTTCTCATCTGGAAATTATTTCTCCGGTTGTTGCCGGGCATGTCCGTGCTCGACGAGATCGCCGGCAAGCAGGTGATTCTGATCCGTTACTGGCCGTACTGGTTCACGGCGATGCCGCTTTTGCGGGTCAGGGGGTGGTAATGGAGACTCTGAATATGTCACAGACACGCGGTTTTTCTATTTGTGGCACAATTCATATTGTAATCAATAACCAGATCGGATTTACCACCAGCACCAAATCTGACAGCCGCAGCACCTATTATCCAACCGATGTGGCCAAAATGGTGAATGCTCCCATTTTGCATGTTAATGGAGATGATCCTGAAGCTGTCGTGTTTGTTGCTCAGCTGGCACTGGATTATCGTTTACGCTTTCGCAAGGACATTGTGATTGACCTGGTGTGTTATCGTCGCCGTGGGCACAATGAAGCGGATGAACCTTCATTGACTCAACCCGGCATGTACCGGGCAATCAAGAGCAAACCTACCACGCGTGAGGTCTATGCCAGAAAACTGATTGAACAGAATGTTATTTCCGAACAGGCTGCCGACAAGGCCATCCAGCAGTACAAACAAAAAATGGCAGCGGGAAAACCTCTCATTAAGACGCTGGAAATTAACAGTATTCCAGCTGTTTACCAGGTGAACTGGTCCATCTATAAAAACCGTTACTGGACAGACCCGGCAGATACCCGGTTTGATCAGGCACAATTTAGCCAACTGGCACAGCAGTGTTTTCCACCGCCAGAGGGTTTTAGGGTTCATGACCGCTTGCAGAAAGTCATTCAGGCACGCCTGGAAATGGCAGCAGGTAAACGCGAAGCAGACTGGGGGTTTGCTGAGAGTATGGCGTATGCAACCTTGCTGGCCGAGGGGTTTGATGTACGCCTCACCGGGCAGGATAGTGGTCGTGGTACGTTTTCACATCGTCATGCAGTCTACCATGATCAAAGTGGTAATAATGCTTGCTGGACATGGATTCCCCTGCAACATATCAGTGACCAGCAAGGTACGTTCACGGTTACCGACTCCTTGCTCTCGGAAGAAGCCGTGTTGGCTTTTGAATACGGTTATGCAACATCAGACCCCAGGGTATTGAACATCTGGGAGGCACAATTCGGTGATTTTGCCAATGGTGCACAGGTGGTCATTGACCAGTTTATTAGTTCCGGCGAACAAAAATGGGGACGCCTGTCAGGGCTGACGTTGTTTCTGCCTCATGGCTATGAAGGTATGGGGGCAGAGCACTCTTCTGCACGGCTGGAGCGCTATTTGCAGTTATCTGCCCAGCACAATATGCAAATTTGTATTCCCTCAACACCGGCACAGATTTTTCATTTGTTACGACGTCAGATGATTCGTAATTATCGTAAACCACTGATTACCTTCACCCCAAAAAGCTTATTGCGTCACCCCGCAGTCACCAGTAGCCTGGAAGAGCTTTGTGAGGGTGAGTATCATCTGGTTCTGGATGATAGCCATATTCAGGATAAAACGCAGGTTGAACGGGTTATCGTTTGTGCCGGAAAAGTGTATTATGACTTACTACAACAGCGCCAGGATAAAGCCATTCAAACCGTTGCCCTGGTGCGTATTGAGCAGCTATACCCGTTCCCAAAAAAACAGATGACAGCAGTACTGGAGCAATATCCGAATATGCGTGAACTGGTTTGGTGCCAGGAAGAACCTTTAAATCAGGGTGCCTGGGATAGCATCAAGCATCGTTTCAGAGCGTATGAATCATCACACCAGGTACTTTGTATCAGCCGTCCTAGCTCAGCTGCTGCTGCTGTGGGCTCTTTCAAGACACATAAAACAGAGCAGGATGCATTGGTTAATGAAGCCTTACAGCCAGAGACACAACGGAACCTGAAAACGGTGAGTGTCGTCAGCCTGACCAGACCAATCACAACCACCAGTTAAGGATGGAATATACGATGAGTCTTGAAATTCGCGTGCCCCAGTTGCCTGAATCCGTGAGTGATGCCACGATTGCCAGCTGGTTGAAGAAACCGGGTGATGTTGTGCAGGCAGAAGAGCCCTTGCTGGAGCTGGAAACGGACAAGGTAGTGCTGGAAGTTCCTGCGCCACAGGACGGTATCCTGAGTGATATTCGTGTAGCACAGGGAGCTACTGTGCAAGAAGGGGATGTGATTGCCCTGTTGACTTCTTCAGAAACGACAGATTCAGCTGCCATAGCACCATCGCCTGCATCCTCGAATCCTGCAGAAAATGAAACGCCTTCTCTGGATCAATCCGCGTCAGCCAGTCCTTCCGTACGCAAGGTGATGTATGAGAATGATATCAATGCCGATGAAATACAGGCCAGTGGCAAGAAGGGTAGAATTACCCGGGAAGATGTTGAAGCAGCTCTGGATCACCGGCAGCCTGCACAACCCTCCGTTGTGGCTGCACCTGTGAGTAAGAGTAAGGATAAGAAGCCGACAGCTCACAAAATCGGTAGCGAAGCCAGTGGCTCTATGGATGAACGTCCTCACAAGCGTGTGCCCATGTCACGCTTGCGCCAGCGAGTAGCAGAAAGGTTGGTAGAGGCGCAACATACCGCTGCCATCCTGACAACATTCAATGAAGTGGACTTAAGCGATCTGGTACGTTTGCGACAAACTTACCAGGAGCGTTTTCAGCAC
>WFWY01000107.1 GCA_015490895.1 Thiotrichaceae bacterium
CATGGCATGTGCAGACTGCCATGTCTACTATGCCGGGCAGAATATCCGTGCAGACAAGCTAAGCCCCGCATTGGGTCATACGACCCATTTCCCTGTATATCGCTCCAAATGGGGCAACCTGGGTACATTACACCGTCGCTATGGTGGGTGTAACAAACAGGTTCGCGCCAAACCCTTTAAAGCGCAGAGCAAAGAGTACAAAGCATTGGAGTACTTTGAAGCTTATATGAGTAACGGACTGGAACTAAATGGCCCTGGTGCCCGCAAGTAATCCAGACCCTATAATCTCACCACCCTTCTTGCAAGGGTAGAAAAAACCCGGTTAATACCGGGTTTTTTTATGTCTTTTCAAATTAAGAGCCACAAGCCCCCGTACTATCCAGAATCAGGCTTACATATACAACAGCAGCTCAACCGGACTACAGGATTGGATTATCCCGCACGCTTGACATCAAGCACGCTGGGTAACTGTGAAAGCTTCATGAGTATTGTATCCAGTTGCTGCGTATTCTCTACTTGTACGGTTAGATTAATAACAGCCTTAAGAGTATTTTCTTCATGCTGGATACCAATATCCAGAATATTAATCCGCTCATTAGCTAGAATATTTGCCGCATCACTAAGCAAACCTGGCCTGTCCAGGCCAGCAACCTGAATATCAACGGAATAACTACTCGTATCTTCACCCCAGCTCACCGCAACAACTCTGGATCGTTGCTCCTCTGTCAGGTTGTTGGGGTTGATATTGGGACAGCTACTCCGGTGAATTGAAACTCCTCTTCCCAAAGTAATATAACCCGTAATATCATCTCCGGGCACAGGTTTGCAACAATTCGCAATATTAATCAGAATATTGTCCACACCCTCGACCTGTATACCTTCCAGATCAACCACTTTCCGGTTTAGTGATGCACCTGTATCGTTCTGCCTTTTGGGAGGTGGCATGAGTGCATTGGCTATTTGCTGTGCACTGATATCTCCTCTACCCAGAGAAATAAGCAATTCATCCGGACTTTGCAAGTGCAGCTTCTCTGTCAACTTCTTGATATCAAAATGCCGGATAGCTAACCGCTTGACTTCTCTTTCGAGTACGAGCATACCGTCTTTCTTGTTCGTCTCATGATCCTGCTGTCGCAACCAGTGGCGCACGGCATTTCTTGCCCTGGATGACTGTAAATACCCCAAAGCGGGGTTCAACCAGCGCCTCCTCGGGCTTTCTTCTTTTCGAGTCAGAATTTCAACCTGATCTGCATTTTGCAACTGATAAGTAAGTGGCACCATCCGCCCATTAACCTTCGCTCCATGGCAACGATGCCCGATTGAAGTATGGATCGCATAAGCAAAGTCCAGAGGGGTTGCTTGCCTGGGAAGATCCATAACATCACCTTTTGGCGTCATCACAAAAACCCTGTCCGAAAAAATCTCTGTCTGAAAATCTTCCAGTAATTCCGTGTCCGTCTCATCTCTTGATAACAAATCACGCAATGAAGCGATCGTTGCCTGCATGGCAGCATCCTGTGTACTTCCTTCCTTGTAGCGCCAGTGAGCAGCCACTCCCAACTCGGCAGCGGCATGCATATCATGGGTTCGAATCTGGATTTCCACCGTATGTCCTTCCGGCCCATAAACAACCGTATGTAATGACTGATAACCATTGGCTTTCTTATTAGCTATATAGTCATCATATTCATCTCGTATATATTTCCAGCGGGCATGTATCTCACCCAACAACTTGTAACAGTTGCCCGTATTATTCGTAATAATGCGTATCGCACGCAAATCGTAAAGCTGGTCAATACAATCCACGTTTTTGCGTTGCATCTTTTTATAAATACTGTAGATATGCTTGGGTCTGCCATATACGTCCGCCTCAATATTCATCTCTGTGACCAGTGCTTTAATTGCCTCTACAAACGACTCAATATAAGCTTCCCGCTCAACACGCCTGTCATTCAATGCTTTGGCTATCTGTTTATAAGTCAAGGGGTCAAGGTATCGAAACGAAAGATCTTCCATCTCCCACTTCATTTGACTAATCCCCAGCCGATTAGCCAGTGGAGCAAAAATATCCAGCGTTTCCTGGGCTACGCAACGCCGTTTGGTGTAACTGGCCTTATCCAGAATACGCAGATGATGTAAGCGCCAGGCGAGCTTGATCAGTACCGCTCGAACATCATTGGCGATTGCCAAAAACATGCGCCGAATTCGCTCTGCCTGCTCAGGTACAGATGGACTTGCGGTCTCACCTTTCTCACAGTTTCGAAAAGTGTTCAACCAACGAACACTATCCACTATCGTCATAACAACCTTGCCATACTCCATTACCAGCGTAGAATCTGGGAGGCTGTCAATGAAATCCCGGTCACTTAATACTGCTGCTATCAAGGTGGTTTGATCAACATCCAACGCACTAAGAACGATAGCCACCTCGACACTATAAGGCAGCTTTTCCTGGTGGATACGGTGGCTTAGTGCATGCTTGACAGCTTTTTGTATATGTTGATGATCTTCATCATTGTCGGTAACCCAGAGCAACTTGACAAGATCATTTTCAGACATATTAGAATGATGGCTGGATTTCATAGTCGGCAAGTTTAACAGATTTATGAACAGAGGTTCCGAGCATGCTAAAAAGATTATTTATTATCCAATGTATCATTTTCTGCATGACACCCGCTTCCTTTGCAGAAACACTGGTATTAATACACGGTTACCTGAGTGACAGTTCAAGTTGGCATAAAAATAAGACCACATACCCCTTGCAGCGTGCCGGGTGGGTATATGCCGGTAACTATTCAACGGCAAAAAGTGCCCAGCTTATTATAACCACCCCCCCTCTTCAGACTTTGAAAAAAAAGGGCAAAGTGTTCGTAACGGTTGACCTGCCCGCTGATGCACCAATTGAACTTCAAGCAGGACTATTAGGACTTTATCTAAATCATTTATATAAACAACGCCAGGAAGCCCTAATACTGGTTGGACATTCTGCAGGAGGCGTTGTTAGCAGAGCCTGGCTGACGCTGCCAACACATCAACCAACAAAAGCCTTAATAACAATTGCCTCTCCGCATTTAGGGACACCACTGGCGCAGCTGGCAGCGCTCGGAGCCACCACCCCCCTGAATGAAATGGGGAGAGTGATGGGAATGAAAAATTTTAGAAAATCCAAAGCAATTTTTTCTGACCTGAAAGAAGAAAGTCACGGCAACTACCTGTATTGGCTAAACCGCCAGAAGCACCCCGCCATCCAGTATTTATCCATTATCCGTAATAACCAGGCAGGCTTCAATGCCTTTGATTATGTGGTCCCTAAAAAAAGCCAGAACATGAATAATGTCTGGGCGCTACGGGGACATTCTGCCGTTTTGCTAACCGGTGGCGACCATTTTCTCTCAGAACGTGACGGCGCCTATATAAGAGACATGATTGAGCAGTTGCCATAAAGCCAGACATGATTAGTCTTTCTGTTTTCTGGCTCTTGGGTGCGCTTTATCATAGATCTTCGCCAGATGCTGATAATCCAGGTGTGTATACACCTGCGTTGTGCTGATGTCTGCGTGCCCCAATAACTCCTGAACAGCTCTCAAGTCGCCAGATGACTCCAGCAAATGACTGGCAAATGAGTGTCGAAGCTTGTGCGGATGAATATGCTGTTCCAGTCCTTTTTGCCGCTGCCAGTAATTAACCCGTTGCTGCACATTGCGAGGACTAATACGGGTTCCCCGGTTGCTCACAAACAGTGCTTGCTCATTACTGTGCGCCAGCTCGTCCCGAACCGCGAGCCATTGCTGAAGTGCCACTACAGCTAAAGATCCTATTGGTACCCGGCGCTCCTTATCACCCTTGCCTTTTACCTGCAACAAGCCTTCAGAAAGATCCAGGTGAATTTTGTCAAGTGATACCAGTTCAGATAAACGCAATCCGGATGAATAAAACAGCTCAAGAATCGCTTTATCACGTTTTTCAACAGGGGTTATGACCGGTATATCGAGCAACTGCTCTACCCTCTCAATATCCAGCGTTCCCGGTAGCTTCCTGACCGCTTTCGGGGTATAAACATCCAGTGCCGGATTAACTGATATTTTCCGCTGCCGCATCAAATAATTAAAGAAAGAGCTCAAGCTCGACAATTTGCGCTTCAGGCTGGATGCTCCCAGGTTTTGCCGGTGCAACTGGGCCATATACTGTTGTACATGGCAGGGCTCAACGGTTGTAAGAGACAGTTTCGTCGTACCTTGTTGTTTTAACCACTGATCAAACTGCCCTATATCTCGCCGGTAAGCTTCAATCGTATGCGATGAGTAGCGCTTTTCATGAGTCAGATAAGCTAAGAAAAGTGCCAATGGGTCAGGGAATGAGTGCTTCTTAATCAAGGTGGCGATCAATTGAGGCAGTAATCAACTCCCCCATATAGCTTAAAAAGAGCGTTCCCATGCCTGGATGAAAGCGTGTTTCATCCTTACTGCCCAGGGCAATAATGCCGAGATTACGTGTATTCTGTAGTGGAATCAATACTGCTGATTTCACCTGCTCCTTATGCTTTTCAAACAAATAGGCACACTGTTTCTCTGTAATCCGACCACATATCGGTTTGCGGTTCTTAAATAACTGGGTGAAGCTGCGTAGCGCTGTCCCCGACAAAAAGTGGGGGCTGCTCTTATCTCCCACCAGGACACGCATGCCTACAAAGTCTGCCTTGAAATGATTGTTCATATTTTCCTGGCAGGCTGTCAGGACATCTTCCAGGCAATGCGTATAAATCATTTCCAGTGTAAAACGCTGAATGTGGCTAACAATCTGTTCATTATTTCGAGCAGCCTGAATCAAGCCATTGAGCTGTTCTTCCATTTGCTGCTTCTGTGACCTTAGCAACGTCACCTGTTTTTCAATAAGGGAAACCGCTACGCCCGTTTGATGAGGAACCCTGATGGTTTCCAGTAGTTGCTCATGGCGGGTGAAAAAATCGGGGTGTGTTCTCAGATATTCTGCAATTACCGCTTCATCCATAGGCGCACCATCAGTAGCAAGCCCGGCATTTTTATCGATATGACGACTCATAGTGACATCCTTCCTTTAAAAACTGTTTCTGCTGGCCCGGTCATAAAAACGGGTTTACCCTCTCCCTGCCACTTAATCACGAGCTCCCCTCCTGAGAGACTCACTATAACATTCTCTATCAATAAATGACGCAGTTTACCTGAAACAACGGCTGCACAGGCACCTGTACCACATGCCAATGTCTCGCCCACGCCTCTCTCATACACACGCAAGCGAATATGTGTCTCATCAATGATCTGCATGAACCCCACATTCACCCGGTTAGGAAAACGCGGATGACTCTCGATTAAAGGCCCAAGACGCTCAAGAGGTGCTGTATCAACATTATCAACCAAAATAACAGCATGAGGGTTCCCTACCGACACCACCCCCACATCTACCCTGGTACCTTCTACATCTATAGTATAGACTGTTGCCTCCTGTTCGGAAATGAAAGGAATATCCCCAGGTAAGCATTGTGGAATACCCATATTGACTTTCACCTGTCCGTCATCTTGTAGTGTTAAGACAATATTCCCCTTGTGGGTGCTAACCGGGATATGGGTTTTTCTCGTTAACCCTTCGTTATAAACAAAACGCGCAAAGCATCGAGCACCGTTACCACACTGCTCCACCTCTCCCCCGTCTGCATTATAAATACGATAACGGAAGTCTACGTCAGGATTATCAGCAGCCTCGACCAGCAACAACTGGTCACAGCCCACACCAAAACGCCGGTCTGCGATAAAGCGGATCTGTTCAGCAGACAGGCTCACTTGCTGACGAATCGCATCAATAACCACAAAGTCATTGCCCAGACCGTGCATTTTTGTAAATTCAAACTGCATCTTCTTACTGCCGCATCCTGCAAAAAAGAGAAGTATAACCCACGTCTGGTCATTGCGACTAACAGCGTGTATTCTATCCGGTCAATTAAAAATACTAAGCGGAGACAAAACCAATGACAATGGATGATCGCGACGGCTTCATCTGGTTCGATGGCAAGATGGTGCCATGGCGAGAAGCGAACGTTCACGTGCTGACGCATACCCTGCACTATGGAATGGGAGTGTTTGAAGGGGTACGCGCTTATCACACCGATCAGGGGCCAGCTATTTTTCGCTTACATGACCACACAGATCGCTTGTTTGACTCTGCCAAAATCATGAAGATGCCTGTCCCTTTTAGTAAAGATGAGATAAACCAGGCGCAAATTAATGCGATTGTGGAAAACAAACTGGATTCTGCCTACTTACGACCTATGTTTTTTTACGGCTCTGAAGGCATGGGGCTGCGTGCAGATGGTCTCAAGACCCACGGCGTTGTTGCTGCGTGGGAATGGGGATCTTACCTGGGTAAAGATAATATGAAAAATGGCATTCGTATTAAAACCTCTTCTTTCACCCGCCACCATGTCAATATCACCATGTGCAAAGCCAAAGCTAACGGCCACTATATTAACTCTATGCTGGCCTTGCAGGAAGCACTCACTGATGGCTACGATGAAGCGCTGCTACTGGACAACGAAGGCTATGTCGCTGAAGGCAGTGGTGAAAACATTTTTATTATCAAGAATGAAATCATCTATACACCGGATCTCACTTCCGCCCTGAACGGTATTACTCGTAATACCGTGATGGCGTTTGCACACGATCTTGGGCTAGAAATTATTGAAAAAAGAATCACACGTGACGAAATCTATATCGCGGATGAAGCCTTTTTCAGTGGTACCGCTGCTGAAATAACCCCTATTCGCGAACTGGACAATCGTCCCATTGGTGAGGGTACGCGGGGGCCACTGACCGAACGCCTGCAAACATTATATTTCGACGTTGTGCACGGACGTGAGCCCCGTTACGCACACTGGTTAACCCCTGTCCATGGCATTGTGGTATAAAGAAACCCAGGAGCCTGCCAAGAAACTGGCCTGCTGGAAGCACAAGCCAAGGTAATCCACTAAAATACTTAATGGTAATAGCCAAGAGATCGTTGCATATGGTACAAACTGAATCAAAATCCATTGATGATTTGAATAAACTGAATTCAACCCGGGAAGTCATCATCCAGCGCAGTCACTTACCCCTTCATTGTCCAACAGATGAGTCCGCTATCTGGTGTGCACACCCACGAGTCTTTCTAGCCATTGAAGGCGCTGAAAACCACGAAATACGTTGTCCGTACTGTGGAACGCTCTATCGTCTCGAAGACTGATCCTTTGGCATATCTTCATCCCCGATACTGGCTGATATGGCTAGGTATCGCTGTTTTACGACTAATCGCATGGCTACCATGGCAGGCTCAAATGAGCCTTGGGGATATATTGGGCAGGCTGCTATTTCGTCTATTGAAAAAGCGCCGCAACATCTGTTGTATCAACCTCCACCTGGCTTTCCCCGAGCTAACAGCTGCCGAGCGTCAGCAGCTAGCTCGCCAGCACTTTATCTCTTTGACACAAGGTTTTTTTGAAGCTGCACTCAGCTGGTGGGGGTCGGAAAAAAAGCTCACTCCACTGCTAAAGACGGAAGGAGAACAGCACCTGCTGAAGGCCCTGAAACAAGGCAAGGGTATCCTGCTACTTAGTGCCCATTTCACCAGCCTGGAACTGGGTGGCAGACTACTCACAATGCTACAACCCGATATGACCCTGCATGTCGTATACCGGCCTCATCAAAACCCACTCATTGAAAGACAAGTGGCTGCCATTCGCTCCAGACGGTATGGTAAGGCAATCCCCAAAAATAATATTCGTGAAATGATCAAAAGCCTACGTGCGGGGTTTCCACTTTGGTATGCACAGGATCAAAGTTATCGTGGCAAAAACAGCGTGGAAGTTCCCTTTTTTGGCATCCCTACAGCAACTAACTCAGCTACCTCCCGTTTTGCACAGATATCCGGAGCTGCCGTTGTGCCTTTTTTTACAATCCGTACCGGAACATCCGGCTATCTGCTACGCTTTTTACCCCCGTTAAGTCATTTTCCAAGTAAGGATATCGCAGCAGATACACAACGTATTAATCAACTCATTGAGGCACAGGTTAAGCAGTTCCCGGAACAATATCTGTGGACACACAAGCGCTTTAAACGGGACGATAAAGATATTTATGCAAGCCCCAGGGAAACAAAGGCTTGCATATGATTATTCAGCGCTATATTGCCAAAGAAATCAGGTGGTCTTTTCTCGCGACCATGTTGATCTTGCTCCTGATTATTGTCGGCAATACCTTCGTAAAACTACTTGCCAAAGTCAGTACCGGTGATCTGCCACTGGATGTACTGGGAAAAATGGTCTTGCTCGGCTCAATGAGTGGTGCGTTACAGCTTGTACCCATTGCGCTTCTGATTGGCATGATGCTGGCTTTCGGGCGTCTCTATCAAGACCATGAAATGGAGGCCCTTAATGCAGCGGGTGTTGGCCCAATGGAATTTTACAAAGGTATTGCCCGCTTTGTTATACCACTCACTGCTGTTGTCGCCATCCTTGTCTTATGGGTTGTACCCTGGATTGAGGGGGTAAATAGTGATATCCGAAATGAAGTAAAGCAGCGCCCTGAAGCTGCCGGTATCCCGGTGGGTGAGTTTATGCAAGCCGGACAGGGAAAACGTCGTTTCACCCTGTTTGTAGAAGACCTGGATGAAGACCAGGTGGTTATGAAGCGCTTTTTTATGCATACACAAATTGATGATGAAGAAAATATTGTGCTAGCCGAAGGAGCCATCCTGTTTATCGACAAAAATAGCGGGGATCGCGTCTTGCAAATCAATAATGGAAGCCGCTATGGTCGCGCCCTTGATACGGGTGTTTTCAAAGTATTCCGCTTTGCCGAACATGGCGTACGTGTCCCACCATTAAACGTCAATGCCAGTATTAGCCTGGATGCCACTCCCACTGCACACTTATTCAGGGAAAACTCTCTGAATGCCAAAGCTGAGCTGCATTGGCGACTAGCCGTTATTTTCGCTACACCGCTTATGGCATTTCTCACTTTTCCATTAAGCTATTCCACACCCAGGCAGGGGCGCTTCGGCAAACTGGCACTGGGAATACTTCTGTTCGCTATCTATTTTAACCTGCTAATTGTTGCTGTTTCCATGCTTGAGAAAGCATCCATTCCTGCCTGGGCAGGATTGTGGTGGGTTCACCTTTTATTTGTCATCCTTGGCCTCTGGATGCTAAAGCGGCGTTATGGACAGAGAAAAATAACACCATGAGCATCATTAACCGCTACCTCTGGAAAAATGCACTTGCCGGCATCATTATGGCATGGTTCGCCCTCACCTTACTGGATAGCTTTTTCTCACTAATCAATGAGCTTGAAGATACCGGAGCTGGCAGCGGCTACGGTACCTCGGAGGCCATTCTCTATATTATTTACACACTGCCAATGCGGCTATATGAATATTTTCCCACCGCTATTCTGGTAGGTACCCTGCTGGGGCTTGGCAAACTGTCTTCCAACTCGGAGTTTACTGCCATGCGCGCAGCGGGTATTTCAATCAATCAGATTACCTTTGCTACGTTACAGCTTGGGGTATTTCTGGCACTGGTGACTTTTGTTCTGGGAGAATGGGTCGTCCCCGCAACCGACCGCTATGCTGCTAACTTCAAGGCAGTCCAAAGAAGTAATAAAATTGCCCTGACACCCGACCGAGGAATGTGGGTGAAAGAAAAGCAGGAACTCATACAAATCGGCAAAGTGCTCTCCAGCCAAAACCTGGCTGACATTACCATTTACCGAGTAAGTACAGACTATAAGTACCTGAAAGACCTGACAACGATTGAACGTGCAGAATTTCTCAACAACTACTGGACGCTATACAATGTGGTGACATACCGCTTTTCCAACGGAGAAATTCTTAGGGATCACGTTGACAGCGCTCAAACATCCATTCTTGTTAACCCGGATGTACTCAAAGTAACCGTTGCTAACCCGGAACAGCTTTCCTCAACACAACTCACCCGACTCATACACCACCAGGAAAGCAATGGTCTTAGTGCTAACAAGTTTAAACTGGCTTTCTGGAAACACTTTTCAATCCCGTTATCTGCACTCGTTATGCTCATACTGTCCATGCCTTTCCTGTTTACATCACAACGCAGTGCTGGAGCAGGGCAACGCTTATTTATCGGCATTACCGTAGGAATTATCTTTTTCTTAATCAACCGCGTTTTAAACGAGGTCGGGATTGTTTACAATTTTCCACCGCTGGTCAGCGCTTTTTTCCCCGTACTATTATTTTTATTTGTTAGCCTAATTGCTTTAAAAAGAGTAAAATAACGTCCGCCATGAGGGCCACCTCACCTGCAAACCCCAGGAGCAGGGAGAGAAAATCTCGTAAGTCCATGATATTGCTGACGTTCCGGGCATCAAAGCAATAAAGTAACAGAGTGTCAAATGAATTCACAAAAAAGCACACAAATTATTGAATTAGATAGTTCTGCTATCTCCCCTGGTGCTGAGCACCCATCCCAAACCAGCAAAAGCCATGATTCAGCGGATTATCAGAAAAAAGAAACCGATCTTCGTGACTTGCTCAATACGCTGTTTGAACGCAAAGGGTTTATTATTTCTCTCACCCTGCTGGGAACACTCATCAGTTTTCTGATCACTTTATCAACAGTACCTTTATATAGAGCACAAGCCATACTTAAAATAGATCCCGAAGAGAAACAGCTCCTTAACTTTGATGTCAGTACAGGCGGCGGGACAACAAAGGCCGAACAATACTTCCGCACCCAACTTAAACTGCTAAAAAGTAAATCCCTGGCTCGCAAAGTCATTGATAGCCTTGACCTGGATACCGTTGCACAAGCATCCACACCTCCGAAAACTTTGGAAAAACCTTTTTTCTCCGAACAACTGGAACAGCTGAAAAAAATACTGCGGGGAACTCAAAACACGCCACAGGACACCATGGAAGCTCCTCTAACACGACCTTCGAAATCTCCTCTGGAACAGTCGTTTATCCAGCGCCTTAATATCACTCCAATGGGAAAGTCTTTTCTAGTGGCCGTTTCCTTTGATTCTGAAGACCCTGAGCTTTCAGCAACAGTCGTCAACAACCTGATAAGCAACTTCATAGAAATGAATC
>WFWY01000108.1 GCA_015490895.1 Thiotrichaceae bacterium
GCATTTGCTTCCTGCTCTGCCTGCTGCTGCTTCAGGGCTTCACGTTTTAGTGCAGCAGCCCTTTTCTGGGCTTCCTGGCGCCTTTTCTCAGCTTTTTGAAGTTTCTTTTCAAGTGCCCGTAATTTCTCCTCTCTATCCAGCTGTGATTTTTCCTCTGTCTGCTGCCGGCTACTTGCTTTTTCAGTTTGCTGTGCTTCTTTTTTGTGAATATGCTGCTGCAAGGCTGTTTCCCGCCTGCTCTGCTCCCTTTGTGCATTCTCCTGCTCTGCGTTTAGCCTGGTCGTCTTTTCCCGGATACTCTTTTCGGCTGCATCATCTGCCTCAGTGCTCACATCAGCAGCTGCCGGCACAGACCCCGAAGCAGACTGCTGATTCCCCAGCTCTCGTCTGGAATAATCCCATAAGACAACACCCAGTAGTAATACAGCCACCAGGGTAGCTACCATCCAGGGTAATCTGCGATTGGAGGCTTGTGAAGCTGTCTCCCCGCCCGTCATTACCGATTGCGACGAAACCGCTTTCTCTTCGTGTGCTGCTATTTCGACGCTTTCGGTCACAGGAGCGGCTTGTGACGGACTATTAGTGCCAGCATCTACCCTGATATTCATCCCGCTAACTTCTCTGACACGAGTCAGTAACACCGGCTTGTCGGCTTCATCAAGGTTTGCATATTTTTCCAGATCACCCTCTGTATTGACAGGCAGTATCAGGCTCCGATCTGCTCCTCCGAGCTGATTTCCACCTTCCAGCTGGATAGCATTGCAGCCAAATTTATAGGCATCTTCAATCCCCCGTCCAGCACCAATCGCATCATAAAAACCAATGGCGAACTGCATAGCCGAATCATCCCGAATACGTGTGCTCATCCCCACCACATAAGGAATTTGCTGAACAATTTCAAGCGCCTGCTCTCGTGAGTAACAGGCATTTAAAATAACGCATCTGACCGTATCGGCAAACAGGGCAAACAAATTAGCCAGCGCATAGCCTGTCACCGGGTTATACCGCCCCGAATCACTTTCCAGAAAGATGCCATCCGTAGAAGAATGGCCGCTAAAGTGCACAATGTGAGGGTTAAATTTGAAGATTAAGCGCCGCAAATCTTTGGCACGCGTCGCACCTCCCTGACGAATATCAAACAGATTTCGGTTTTCACTGAGGTTAAGCCCTTCCCTGATTTCACGAAACTCTTCATTCAGACGCAACTGATCCGTATCTTTGGGGTTGGCAGATAAAAGAAGTATGCGTGTTACTTGCGTCATTGCGTTAATATTCCTGCTGGCTTTGTACGTGGAAGTTCTCCGTGCATTACGTTTGGCATGAAATTTCGTTCATCAGCCCTTTTAAACGGTGAACTTCGAGACAAGAAATGACCATAACTGCTCCGGCTTTTTCAAGGAACCTGATTAAAGGCTCCCTGGAGACTCTGATTTAAGGAACCTCTGATTTAAGGAACCTCTGATTAAGTATAGTCAGATTTCTATCATTTAACTGTAAATGCAACGTGTCAAACAGTCTGATAGTTCCGTAACGATCCTCCAACCGTCATAATACATTTGATTTGAAGAACAACTATGCAACAATAGACTATACTTATGGGTAATTTTTTACTGTGGGGGGAAGGGGTTATACGGATGTCCTGCTGTCAGACGTATCTTTGCATCCCTGCTTTAAGAGCCTCTGATTAAGTCCGGTCGATTTTCCTGTGAGATGAAATTCGTCAGTTTTTTGACAGAAAAGTTAGCAATAGTCATTCTATTAGCCACTTTTATAGCGAAAACCTGGCGGATTCTAGCCTCAGAAAAACGAATCATGACTTGTTCTGAATCTCCTTCAGTAATACCTGCCACGTTAACAGGTAGTCTATGAAATTTAAGAGTCTTGCAAATACGATATCTGATGACTTCCCCAGAGAGCACATCAACCGCCTGAAAAAACATAATATTCAGTCATTCTGGATCCATATGATATTGGCCTTGACCTTGTTGTTTTCTCTGCTTTCTTCAAGATCAACTGACCGCCAAACCCTGTTCCTGTGGCTGGGGGTATTAACCATCACCGGTTTTGTACGACTTGGACATAATGCAACGGAAATCAAACCTGAAACCGTCGACTCCTCCAGTGTAAAGTCCTGGGTTGGCAAATACATTCTGCTGACTACTTTTATGAGCTCATTGTGGGGGGCAGCTGGCATTTTTCTGTTCACCCAGGTTCCTGTGGTGCAAACGACCCTGCTGATTTTGCTGGTCGCTATTCTCATCTCAACCATTCCTCTTTTACTGGCTTCAAAAGCCGCTTTTTTTGCACAATTCATTAGTATACTGGCACCCTTGACGTTCAGTATCGGTATCAACTTTACCCACACACAATACCTGATGCTGAGCATCAGCCTGATTGCATTGGCGATAACGATTATTTTTGCCTCCAACTACCTGAATCAGGTCATTATACAGTTGCAGGAAACCCAACAAGCCCTGCAAACTCAGGCGGATACAGATCAAATCACACAACTGGCTAACCGACGTGCTTTCGACGGAGCCTTTAAAAAAGAGTGGCGACGCAGTACCCGTGAGCAAAGACCCTTATCACTGCTTATTATCGATGTGGATGATTTCAAGCTCTATAACGATACCTTTGGCCATGTTGCCGGTGATCGCTGCTTGAAAAAAATTGCCCGGGCGATACAGGAAAACGCCAAACGCCCCGGCGATATTGCAGCCAGGGTTGGCGGGGAAGAATTCGCCATTCTGCTACCCGATGCCCAAAGTGACGGTGCCATGACCGTCGCCAAACGTCTGCAAACCAGTGTAAACCGCCTTGATATCAAACACCCCACAAAAACCAACCAGCACCTAACCGTGAGCATCGGTATTTCCAGTTGCCTGCCACTGCAGCAAAATACAGACAGCAAGCAGGATATCGTGTATCCCGCCATGTTGATGAAATCTGCCGATGATGCCATGTACCAGGCCAAGCGCAACGGAAAAGATACCATTGTCATCGGAAAATGTGGTGTTCATTCTGCTCCCATACCTCTACATAAAGACTCTTCCGAATCACCACCAGCACCGGTACTAACATAAACTGCATCCAGACATACCCTGCTACTATCAAAAACACCTGTATCAGCCTCCAGGAGACGATAAAAAAATTCTAACTCCCCTTTTCTTCTTGTATCATCCCTGAGTTAACTGGTCAGCAGAGAATTGCTGGATTATAGTCATCATTCACCCTACAAGGAGCATAGCGACATCATGATGATACGATACCTGTTATTACTGACGACTCTCCTGTTCTTATACGCCTGTCAGGATGAGCAACAAGCAGCTTCAGACAACCCATCACATACCCCTTCAGCCGCAAGTGTTCAGACAGCGGATGCTACCCAGCCACATGATGGCAAACCACTCCATGAAGAAAAATGTGCGGGTTGTCATATGGTTAAACATGATGCGTCTCTTTATCAGCGCACTGACCGCAAAGTGGACTCTTATGAGCGCCTGCAAAGCCAGGTTCGCCTCTGTAATACCAACCTCGGCCTGCAATTGTTTGATGAAGACATGACCTTGATTGGTGAATACCTGAACCAGGCATATTACAAATTTCCCGTGAACTGATCTGAAACTGTTACGCAAACAGGCCACACCATCGCTAAAGCCCCATTTCCAGTTCGTACTGGACAACCCGGGCTACCTGTAAATCATGGGTAAACTTGCGGTGTACTGGCTTTCCCCCCCATAATCCCACCCCATGCACTCTATTAGCCCTACAAGCAACATCCATAGCAACCGGCGGGATTTACAAAACCTGCGCTCTATCCTTCCTTACCTGATGGATTATCGTGGTCGCGCCCTGTTTGCGCTGACCTGTCTGGTACTTTCAAAGGTGGCAAATGTCGGCGTACCCATCGCACTAAAAGCGATTGTGGACTTTCTGGAGGGACATAAAGAACAACTGCTCGTTCTACCCGTAGCCCTGTTACTCGCCTACGGCGCATTGCGTTTATCCAGTTCCCTGTTCAATGAGTTACGAGATACAGTCTTTGCCAAGGTACGCTATCATGCCATGCGACGCCTGTCCCTGCGGGTTCTGTCTCACCTGCATGACTTGTCCCTGCGGTTTCACCTGGATCGTAAAACCGGTGCCATTAGCCGGGATCTGGAACGCGGCACCCGCTCTGTTGGCACCATTATGAATTTCATGGTGTTTAGTATCATCCCGATACTGGTTGAATTTACCCTGGTCGCGGCGGTGCTGCTGAGCCAGTACGCGCTTGTTTTTACCCTGATTACATTCGGTACGGTTGTAGCCTATATGCTCTTTACCTTTATGATTACCGAGTGGCGCATGGAATTTCGCCATGAAATGAACCGCCTGGACTCCGAAGCCAATACACATGCCATTGACAGCCTGATCAACTATGAAACAGTTAAATACTTTACCAATGAAGAACGTGAGCTGGAACGCATTGACAACACCCTGGCGCAATGGGAATCGGTTGCCGTCAAGAGCCAGTCTACCATGTCGATGCTAAACTTTGGGCAGGCATCTATTATTGCCATTGGTGTTACCATTATTATGTTTTTTGCCGCACATAGCGTCATACAGGGTGAAATGAGCATCGGTGACCTGGTTATGGTAAACGCCTTTATGCTGCAACTCTTTATCCCGCTGGGCGCATTGGGCATTATCTACCGGCAGATTAAATACACTCTGGCAGACATGGATCTGGTTTTTAAATTACTGGAGAAAAAGCCGGAAATTGTAGATGCCGAAGCAGCCCAGCCCTTGCAGGTGACTGCGGGCGAGGTCGAATTCAAGCAGGTCTGTTTTTCCTACCAGCCGGAGCGCCCGATACTCAAGAACCTCAGCTTTACGGTGAAACCTGACCAGACTGTCGCTATTGTCGGACATAGTGGTGCCGGCAAATCAACGCTTTCACGCCTGCTCTTTCGTTTTTACGATATCCAGAGCGGGGAAATTCTCATTGATCAGCAAAATATTGCCCACGTCACACAGCAAAGCCTGCGACAAGCGATTGGTATCGTCCCGCAGGATACCATCCTGTTTAATGACACTATTTATTACAACCTGCATTATGGCAACCTGGATGCCAGCCGGGAACAGGTTGAAAAGGCAGCGGAAATGGCCTGCATCAAAGACTTTATTGAATCGCTCCCAAAGGGCTGGGATACCGTGGTCGGCGAGCGTGGACTGAAACTTTCAGGTGGTGAAAAACAGCGTGTTGCCATCGCCCGTGCCTTGCTCAAGCAACCCGCCATCCTGATTTTTGATGAAGCAACCTCTTCACTGGACAGTGCCACTGAGCAAGCCATACAGGAAACATTGCAAAGTATCTCGGCTCAACACACGACGCTGATCATCGCTCACCGCCTGTCTACCATTGTCCATGCGGATCAAATACTGGTTCTGAAGCAAGGTGAAATTATCGAACGTGGTAGCCACTCGTCATTGCTGGCGTTAAACGGTGAGTACAGCCGTATGTGGTCTATCCAGCAATCCCGAAGTTGAACATGCTATGACAGACTCCGTAAAAACACTGCTTGAAACCCTGCCTCAGCAAGGCATGGTTGACTGGATCGGTGTTCGCCCTGCAAGACGTGCCGCCATCGTCCCGGTCAACGAAGTTAAAGCACAAATTCGCTCTGGACTTACCGGAGACCGTTATGCAGGGCGCTCAGGCAAGCGCCAGGTTACCCTGATTCAGACCGAGCATCTGGCCGTTATCGCCTCCTTGCTGGGTCAAAAAATGATCCTGCCAGAGCAACTACGGCGCAATATCAGCGTCAGTGGTCTAAACCTGCTTGCTCTGAAAGACAAAACCTTTCGAGTGGGTGATGCGGTGCTGGAATATACGGGTTTATGTCACCCCTGCTCTTTCATGGAAACAACCTTTGGAGCGGGTGGCTACAATGCTGTACGAGGACATGGCGGCATTACAGCACGTGTTATCCAGCCCGGCATTATCAGGGTGGGAGACCCGGTGACAGCTGCGCCACTTTGCTCGCCATAAGCTGCCGGGAGCTCAAATAGCAGGTTGACGCTGAGACGCGAAACTCAACATGGCATGGTTCGTTGGGCTTCCTTCGTCAGCGCCAACCTACAGCCCTTTACGTCTTATCACCTATACACAGTTTAAGCCTCCTAAGGTTTGATATAGGCATAACCTTGCTGTTGCAATTTGGCCAGTTCTGCTACACCACTAGGGACAATATCTGCTTCCTCCACATCGTGCAGGTCATCACTCAAGCTGACTTTTCGACCCTTTACCGTGTTATTGCAAACATTAAACTGGACACCCTGACTTTTTAAGCCATCTATCCTGGCAATCATTTGTTCGTTTGCATTGGCGTGCTTAAATTTTTTGAGCTTGTCCAGCGAATCCGGGCTCAACAACAAAGCCAGTCCATTGCCATGTAAAACAACTTTTAAATCCAGGTTTTCTGCACCTACGGCATTGATATGGTTTTGGATATTACGCAATGCACCTGCCTGTTTCCCGGGGTTATCATAATTAATGTGATAAACCACTTTTTGCTTGCCATAGCCCTTTCCCCCGGCCGTAGCTCCACTCATAATGCCACCCAGAACAAGGGTAAACACGGCAACAACACTCATTATACTCAGAATAATCTTTTTCATGGGGTACTCCTTTGGGTTACGATCCCTTCAATCATCATTAACGGGGCAAACTTCCCGACTTTCCTGACTATTAAAGATGCCACCAGCGCTATCTTTATTCCATCTAAATCCACCTGTATCCAGAAAGCCTACCCCTGGACAGGCAATAAAACACCCGGAAACTCGCAGGAACTAAATAATAAAAGTACAATCATAAACTTGCACAAACACGCGTATCACACAACAAGTCAGGCTGATGACTATTGGCCTGTAACAAGGTACCCATAACACTGAAAAGGATATTTCTCATGCCATCATTCCGGTTACTGTTTTTCATTACCACCGCCATCACCCTGCTTATCCATACCAACAGCTATGCTGCCAAACTCCCTTTGGGCATAAATACAAATGAAGTTTTGCAAATTGACTCCAGTGTCCCCTTTGTCAATCTGTTCAAACAGTCACTTCCCTTCGATGAGGCCAATGCCAGGCTCACCCATGGCAATATTCAGTACGACCGTGATGGCTGGCCAAAGAACCTGAATGGTGGACAGGCAGGTACTAACCTGCTGCACTGGCTGCCAGAAGGTACTCTACCAGCCGGCAACTATACCGTTTTATATGATGGACAAGGCAAGATTGACTATACCGATGACGCCACGGTGGTTTCTCGCAGCCCTGGCAGAGATATTATTTTTATCAACCCCGGTGCCGACAAGTTCTTTAAGGTCACGCTAATTATCAAGCAAAGCAATGCGAGAGATTATATTCGTAATATCCGGGTATTACTGCCGGGTGGGATCTGTGCAAACAATCCCTTCAAACGGGTGGAAAATGCCAACCAGTGCCCTGGCAATTACCAGGCTTTTGAAACACATCATGAACGTATCCTCTTTAACCCGGACTATCTGCGTTTTATGAAGGATTTTGACACCATACGCTTTATGAACATGTCTGGTATTACCCGTAACCCCCTACAAGCCTGGGGACAAATGCCACGGATGCAGGAGGCGACCTGGGCGGGGCGGGAAGGTCGTCGCGGGGCACCGCTGCAAGTCATGGTTGCACTGGCTAACAAGCTCAACCGCAATGCCTGGTTCAATATCCCGGAACAGGCCAGTGATGACCTGGTCAGGCGCTATGCACATTACGTCAAACAGCACCTAAAACCCAACCTGAAAGTCTATGTGGAATACACCAATGAAGCCTGGAATCCGCAATTTACTGCTGCGCGTTATGTTCGCAGCATGGCAGCCAAACAGGGGCTGGGGAATGACCATAATGGTGGACACCGTTACTATGTAAAACGCGCCAGTGAAATCATGAAAACCTGGCGGCAGGTCTTTGGTGGTTCAGGTCGCCTGATACGTGTACTGGGTGCCTGGAGCGCCAACCCAAAATTGACCGAGATGTTTATGCAAATGCCGGGGGTGCCAGAAAACTTTGATGCCGTTGCCATTGCGCCGTATTTCTTCACTCATGCCAAGGTTGAATCACAAATCAATAGCGTACCCAGTGTCTTTAAACTGCTCAAGGATGACAAAAACCCCTATTCTCTCAACAATGTGCGTCGTATGATTCAACGACAGCAGGCCATCGTCAAAAAACATGGACTAACACTGCTTGCCTATGAGGGTGGACAACACCTTTACACACCGAAAAACCGCTCTACCAAACAGGCTCCCACTCGCTATTATATTGGTGCCAATCGTGCCTGGCCTATGGAGCAGATGTATACCGAGTTCTTAAATAGCTGGAATCAGGTCACAGGTGGCAGCCTGTTTGTCATCTTTTCCTCGCCCCGTACCTATCAGGCTTATGGCAGCTGGGGTATCAAGGAACATATTAACCAGCCTGCATCGCAAGCACCCAAATACCGGGCAATAAAGAAGTTTCTATAACCCTGTGTCCTTATATCAGAGTTCAGGGTGCAAGACGCCGAATTTGCCAGTGACCTTGTTCGCGATAATACTCAAAGCGATCATGCAAACGATTTTCCCGACCTTGCCAGAACTCGATAGTTTCAGGAACAACCCGAAAGCCACCCCAAAAGTCTGGCCTGGGAATCTCGCCACCGGCAAACCGTTCACTCAGCTTTTTCAGGCGACTAATCAAGGTCTGCCGCGAAGGAATTTCAGTGCTTTGCCGGGATACCCAGGCACCTAACTGGCTGCCCCTGGGCCGGGTTGCAATATATTTGAGAGACTCTGCGGTCGAGACGCGCTCAGCACGCCCGGTAATTTCTACCTGGCGCTCCAGTTCTGTCCAGGGGAATAGTAGCGCTACATTGGGGTTCGCCTCTATTTGTTGCGCTTTCTGGCTGGAAAGATTGGTATAAAAGACAAAGCCACGCTCATCAAATGTTTTTAGTAATACCGTTCGCAGCGTTGGCTTGCCTGTTGCAGATACCGTTGCCAGACTCATCGCATTAGCATCAACCACATCGACTTCACAGGCCTGCTTAAACCAGTGTTCAAACTGCTGATAGGGATCACTATCCAGGTGCTTTCGGCTAAGACCATCACGCATATATTCACGGCGGTATTCGCTAATATCCATATAGGGAGCCTCTAAAATCAGGGGTTGAGCTTACCGTTTTCTGTACTAAAGATACGCGAATTATACGGAGAAACAGACGATAACAGAGTGGTACAAGAAGCCTTGCCAAAACATGTATCCCGCAAAAATAATATTGGGAAAAAAGAGCATTTTTATGGATTCCCATAAGTGTTCCTGAGTGTTAGACCGTAGGCGAGATAGTATACTTATTCCTTTATAAGAGCGAAATCAGGATTTTTCCATGAACAAGTTTATTCCCGCTATCTTGTTACTCATACTGGCCGCTGCACTGTATTATGGCCTGTCACTTTCCGATACCAACCGTGACAACAAGGCAGATACAGCTGAGCATACTAGCCCCCCATCAAAAGACGAAGCTGCTACACAGACAAATCCGGATCAAACAGCGATAGATGATGACGACACACACACGGAAACCTTTACCCGTGAAGAAGTGGATCATGCCTTTGGGACAGAGCCCGGCAAGGTCTATTACCCACCTACCGCTATCGACACGGATGACATCCCCAGTATTGCCATTGAAGAATCTGTCTCCGCAACCCAGCCCTTGCATTACTATCAGGTTGCGCCAGACACTTACCTTTTTTACGGGAATATTGCCGAAGTCGATGAGAATAACCGTGGGTTTAATGGTAACGCTGGGTTTGTTATTACTGCGGACAGCGTGGTGGTGATTGACTCGCTAGGCACGCCCAAACTGGGTAAACGCATGATTGCCACCATTCGCAGCATCACCCGCAAGCCCATCAAATACCTGATCGTTACCCATAATCACCCGGATCATGCCTACGGTGCTATTGCCTTCCGGGAGCTGGGTGGCGTCACAGTCATTGGACATCAGGGTACCATGAAGTACATCGAGTCAGACCGTATCGAGCACTCTGTCGCTTATCGCAAGACTTTTATTGCCTCCGACATGCAGGGTTTTACACCCGTCGCGCCGGATATCCTGATTAATGAAGATCTTTATTCCAGGCAAAGCATTACAACAGGTGGCAAGACCTTTGACATCTACAATGCAGGTTCCCACCATTCCTATGGAGACCTGGTGGTACATCAGGTAGAAGACAATATCGTCTGGATATCTGACC
>WFWY01000109.1 GCA_015490895.1 Thiotrichaceae bacterium
GACCAATTTTTGCGCCGGTTCCCGAGAAAGACTGGCGCAAAATGCGCCGGGTGAAGGTTTCTCTGCTTTTTTTCAGGTTGTTAGGCTTACTCATAGCTCACCCGTGGATCAACGAGGGTATAGAGGAAATCAGCAATCAGGTAGCCAACCAGGGTCAGTAAGCCACTGATCAGTGTGATTGACAGCATTAGTTCACGATCCCTGCCTTTAACTGCGTCAATAGCCAGCTTGCCCATACCATCGATGCTGAAAATGGATTCCACAATAATAGAGCCTGCCAACAAGCCAGGCAACAGTCCCGCAGATACCGTAATGAGCGGCATCAGGCTATTGCGGAAGACATGCCTCCAGAGTACTTCTTCTTCCGGGACGCCTTTGGCACGAGCGGTACGGGCATAATCTGCCTGGAGGTTCTCCAGTATCGAGGTACGAGTCAGTTTGGCCAGAAAGGCAAAACTACCATAGGAGAGAGCGATGACCGGGAGAACCAGGTGCCAGAGCCTGTCTATTAAAAAGCCCCGCACAACAGGCTCGTCGATACTTTTGAGTGCCAGCATCAGGCCCAGTCCTGCACCCAGCAACCCGAGCCCGCCAATACGAAAAACAGGGAAGTCTGTCCAGGCCAGTAACGCCAGAATGCAAGCGCCCAGAAGGGGGAGCAGAATTTGATTGATCAGCAGGGTTTCAGGGTGTGCCATTGCCATCCACCCTCCCAGTGCCAGGCCTGTTGCTGCTGCAATGGCAGCACGTACGGCTGGCTGGTGCCAACGTGCTATGGTGACCATGAGCACGGTCATGACAGCCATGCTGAAAAACAGCTTCAGTACTGACAGGAAGGACAAGCCGGTAGGGAGAAAAGGCATGTCCAGTGCCTCGCGTTCACTAAGCCCTGCAGTAGGAAACCATTGCCAATGCTGGCTATTGGCAAAAAAGCCGATCATTAACACGCCAGCCAGCATGGTTGGAATGGACCATAACCCCAGCAGGGTAACACTGGAGGCGACATCAAAGCGTCCGCCCCGGTCAGTTGCAGCCTTTACGCCAATGACAATGGCTATAATATAAACCAGAGGCAGGGTAATGACATTCAATAGCAGGGTAATGGGCAGGCGTTCCCTGATCAGTTCACCAACCGGGCGACCATAGTTAAAGCTTTGTCCCAGATCCGAGCCCTTGGTGAATGAAAAACTCTCATAATGACCGTTGTCATTCAGCACAAAGCCTATGGGTGAAACATTGTTTAGCCAGCGTAAATACTGTATGGGAGGTGGGTCATCCAGGCCATATCGCTTGTTGTAATAATCCTCCAGGGCTTTACGCTCGGCGGGCTTCATATCCATGCCATGTGCTAGCGTCTGGGCAGTGATACCGCCGGGAGAAGCCGCCATAACTGCAAAGACCAGCACTGTGATTCCCAGCAAGGTGGGAATCATCAATAACAGGCGGCGTATAAGATAGGTGAGCATCAACAGGGCGCTTACTGGGTGTATTTCTGCAAGGCTTTGGGAACGTACTGCTCTTTGGGATAAATATCCTTACCGATATTAAGCCCCAGCCGGGTCATTTCCAGGTTGTGTATGCGCTTGTCGATAAACAATAAGCTCTTGCGTCGTACCAGGAAGGTATAAGGCTGGTCATCATACATCACGGCTTCTGTCGCTTGCCAGATGGGCATGCGCTGGGCTTCATCTACAGTGCGTCTGGCTTCATCAATCAGTCGATCCAGTTCCGGATTTTTATAACTGATGAAGTTATCGCCATTGGTTTTGGCCTGAGAGCTATGGAACATTTGGTAAATATCAGTTTCGACACCACTACTCCAGCCTAGCGTAATGGCATCAAAGTTTTTCTTGTCAAGAAGATCCAGCATCACGGGCCATTCCTGTGGGCTGGGGATGAGCTTCACTCCAGCTTTGGCATAGAGGTCTTTTAGCAGCAAGACCATGCGCTTGGTATCCTCGCTGTCCTGAAAATAGATAAGTTCGAAGGCAAAAGGATTGCCGTTTTCATCTTCCAGTACACCATTACCATCGCGGTCTTCAAAGCCGGCTTCCCGGAGCAAGGTTTTGGCCTTGTCAAGATTAAATTCTCTGGGCAGCAGGTCTTTCTTGTGCTGCTTGCTGCGTGGACTGAAGGGGCTGATAGCAGGTTCTGCGTGGCCCAGGAAAATATCCTCGATAATACGCTTTCGGTCAGTCAGATAGGTCATGGCCTGGCGGACACGCTGATCAGCAAACAGGGTGGCCTTGCCATTCCTTTCCTGGTTCCAGCCGATATAGGAATAGCCGGCAATAGGACGCATATAGTCGAAATTTTGACTCTTTTCCATGATGTGTGGATCATTTTTCAGCTTTTCGTATTCAATGGGGCGGGCACCATAAGCATCAATATCCCCGTTTCTGAAGGTGGTTAACTCTGCGCTGGAATTCTGGATGATTTTCCAGATAATACGATCAAAAGACGGCTGTACATCACCCCAGTAGCGTGAGTTTCTAAGCAGCTCTATACCGCCCTGATCGGGTGTCCAGCCCCTGGCGTCAGCAAGGCGATAGGGGCCGCTACCAAAGAGTAGTCCCTTGGACTCATTAAATGCCTGGGGGTCTTCCAGATAGGGTGCATAAAAATGCTCGGCGAGGATATCCATGGTTCCAGCGAGTACCAGAGCCTCGAAATAAGGTTCTTTATAAGTAAACTCAACCTCATACGCGCCTTTGGCCTTGACACTTTTTATCTTCTCATAGTAAGCGCGTTGGCGTGGAGCCTGAATCTTTTCATTCATAAGGAAGTCAAAAGTGAAGACCACATCTGAGGCATCCATGGGTTCTCCGTCTGCAAAGGTGATGTCATCACGCAGTTTAAACGTGATGACCAGGCCATCGTCACTGATTGTCCAGCTTTTAGCCAGTAGGCCATTCCACTCCAGCGTGTCGGGGTCACGAGCCAGCAAACTTTCCAGCACATAGCGCTGTACACTGGAAGCATAGACATCGGTGGAGACCAGAGGAGAAATGGTTTTCAGGGAGGAACTAAACGCATTGACATTCCAGTCACCTTGGGCATAGTCTGGCTGCTGGGTTGCTTTCCAGGCCCGTTTAAATACCGGGGAAACCTCTGTTGTGGTAGCGTTGCCTGATGCTGTCCCGGCGGTGGCAGGTTGCCAGTTAATCGTTCCCAGTTTTTTTTGCATGGCCATCAAGGAGCTACGCAAGCTGCTAATATCGCGGGACTGCTCGGACAGGGTACGTTCCAGCCTGGAAAGTTTGATCCACTCCCTGTCGCGTTGATACATCGCCAGGATAATCAGAACAATAATAAGGAGTAACAAGCTAAACAGAAAAAAGTCTTTTGCAGTGGTTCTTTTTTGCATGATGGTTTCGCTTTTCTTGTTGTGAAGATACCGGGGAGCGTGTTCGGGAATACTAACTTCCCGGGAGATCCCGTGTCGTGCAACGATCGCTCTCAATCAACATACCGTGTTTCGTAAACGTATGTATACACCATTCGGGTATAAGGTCACAATCATAAACATCTGTGAGGAGAATATCCAATCCATCAGCCAAACGTTGTGCTGTCAGGGGCATTGTGATTTTATTCGTTTCAGGTTCGCCTGGCAGCCATCCGGCTTCTCCTCTATAAAGTATGCCTGCTTCAGAACGCCACAAACTTCCTGCTCGGCACGAACCGGCTTGTCATTGCTGGTGAAGCGTTTTAGTCGTTCAATGACCGTATCCATGTGGCAATCTGCGCGTTTATCTATTTGCAAGCTTTTTATATAGAGAGTAAAAGCCTGCTCTGGCTTGTCATTTTGGTAATAGTGGTCTGCTAATGCCAGATAAAACAGCTTGTCATAAAGCACCGCATTGGCAGGTTCCAGTAGACGTGCCTGTTGACAGCTTTCCTTGTTGAGTACCTCTGTCAGGGCGCTTTCCATGTTTGTGCTCGGCATTGTATTGATACCATTGAAGAAGGTTTCTGCAATGCATAGCTGATGCTGTATCCAGCCAGCCCGGTGGTTCAGGTGCCCGGCCTGTGTTAGCAGGGCAATGGCTTTTTCGGCATCCTGATAGGCCTTGTCTTCGGCTGAGGTGTATAGCATTCCCAGGCTTGCCCAGGCTTTGGCATTGTTGCAGTCAGCCTGGATGGCTTCCCGGTATTTGCTGATAGCGTCTTCATAGAGTCCGAGCTTGTAGAGTAGCATTCCGTCAGCTTCCTTGCGGCTGGATTTTTGTGGATTGGCAGGTTCCTCGCATGTATTTCTAAGTTCGTTGATCAGCGAGGGCGATTTTGTTTCGGCAACGGGTACAGAAGGTTCTGATACCAGGGGGGCTGCGCGCTCAACAACCCGGCTGGTAACCGGCTCTGTAGCGGTGACGGTAGCAGGTGCCGAGGGCTGGAGCGTAGCAGAAGCTTGTGGTGGGCGTGTTATGGCATCAGTCTTGGCCTGCTGTACCAGTTGCAGTTTATTGTCAATAATACGGTTGATTTGTGTCAGTGTGTGGACTGCCAGCTGATCTTCTTTACGAACAGCTTTTGGGTCATAACGGTTGAGCTGGCGTTGCAGCGCAAGGATTTTTTCCTCCGAATCCAGATCCTTTACCGTTTTGCAATAGTCAAACCATTTTTTATAGTGCCCACGGTGCCTTTCGATGGTGTTGACCTCACCATTGCAGTAATAGTACAAATTGTAATTTTCAAAGGCGACGCTGAGGATTTTTTTGGTACTTTGTTGCCGCAGCATTTCTTCCAGCAACACCAGGCGGCTTTTTCCCGCTACCAGAGGGGCATCGAAGGTGAGTACCCGGTCTTTGAGAACCAGTTGTAAATATAACTTTTCCGAGTCTTCATAGACGGAACCGGAAATACTTTGCTTGCCGAAAAGGCTGGAAATGAACTCCACGACATCATTAATGGAAATCCCTGTCTGTGGAATCTTTATATCGCCCCCCGAGGTTAGCTGCTGATCGGCAATAGATGAGTCAAAGCTGGTTGAGGACTCAATGATACGACCATTGATAGCGGAAACGTACTTATATTCTTCCTGCTTCAGGTAACTTTTCAGCACATTGGAAACAATGCGTCCCGCTTCAGCATGTTCATCCAACATGGATCTGGGTACAGAAACAGGCTTGACATCAATGACATCAGAGCTTTGTATGGCACGATAAACTACGAAAAGCACCACCATAAACAAGGTGGAAATAGCAAGTAGGCGCAAGATACCGATGACTTTTTCCGTCAGCCAGGCAATACCCTCAAAAAACTGACCTACAGAACGGGTGAGGAGGATGAGTTTGCCCTGAATGTAGCCGGGTTGAGGTGGTGTTTGTTTGCTGGGTTCTGGCACAATGTATATCCCCCTTGGAGTTTGTCTGCTAAGTATAGAACAGAATCACTTTCTCCCGGGGTATTCTGGAATTCTGCCGATAACTTTCCTATCTTTAATGGGTACCTGACAATCAGGATAGTAAGGAGTTATTAATGCAAACAAAAGATTTTCCAAACGCGCCACATGACTGGTCGGTCGAAGAGACTGAACAGAAAGCGGCAAAAATGGGGGTTCAACTGACTGATGAACACTGGGAGGTTGTACAGGCCTTACAGGAATATTTCGCCAAGAATGATGCCATAAATCGTCGGGAGCTAACCGATGCACTGGATGAAAAGTTTCATTTGCAGGGTGGTTTGAAATATCTTTACCGGTTACTACCGGGTGGGCCTGTTGCTCAGGGCTGTGCGCTTGCCGGTATAGCGTCCCCGGCGGGCAGCGTGGATGAATCCTTTGGCAGTGTGGTGTAGTCTTCATTTGCCAGTGGAGGGCAGACGCCAGGCATTTTAGGCGTTATAATCGCTGCCTTTTGTTATCAGCAGGGATAATCCAATGCAGTTTATAGAGTCGCGTGGTAATGACGGCATACGGCCTTCCGCGGTCAGTTTTTCTTCCGCCATTCTTGAGCCACTGTGTTCATTTGGGGGGATTTATGTCCCGGAACAGCTCCCGGATCTTGGCGATGATTTTTTACAGCAGCATAAAGACTCCAGCTACCAGATACTTGCCAGGGCAGTTCTGGCTGCATTCCAGGTTGATATAGATGAGGACGTTATTACCGCGGCGCTGGATCGTTATACATTGTTTGATGACCCGGAAAATCCGGTTCCAGTGGTTAAGGTACGTGATGACCTGTATGTCAGTGAACTGTACCATGGTGCTACGCGTGCCTTTAAAGACATGGCCTTGCAGCCGTTTGGTGTGGTGCTTTCCTCACTGGCACAGCAGCGTGATGAGGAGTATCTGATTCTAACGGCGACCAGTGGCGATACCGGCCCTGCTGCTCTGGAGACCTTCAAGAACAGGGCGAATGTGAAAGTAGCCTGCTTGTACCCGGATGGCGGCACCTCTGACGTGCAACGCCTGCAAATGGTGACAGAATCGGCAGACAACCTGAAAGTCATTGGCATTCACGGTAATTTTGATGATGCCCAGCACGCACTAAAGTCGCTCTTGAGTTCAGCAGCATTCAAGGCCACGCTACGAGAAAAAGATATTCACCTTTCAGCAGCCAACTCTGTGAATTTCGGGCGTATTATCTTCCAGTTGATTTATCATATCCATAGTTATCTGGAGCTGGTTCGCCAGGGCGAAATTAGCCTGGGTGAGATGATCTATCTGGATGTCCCCAGTGGTAATTTTGGTAATGCATTGGGTGGCTTTTATGCCATGCAGATGGGGTTGCCGGTAGAGAAAATACTGATAGCATCCAACCAGAACAATATTCTTACCCAGCTTATAAAAACGGGTCACTATGACCTGCGTCATTCCTCCCTGATTGCCACGACCTCCCCGGCAATGGATATCCTGATTTCGTCCAATATTGAACGTATATTGTTTGCCCTGTTTGGTGCCCGTCGTGCCAAAGCGCTAATGTTGCAACTGAGTAATGAACGGCATTACGCATTAACGGCAACGGAGTTGCAGGAATTACAGCGGTATTTCGCTGCTGATTTTTGTACGGATGAAGAAGGCAAGGACTATATCAAGCAAGTTTTTGCCACTGGCTACCTGATGGATCCTCATACTGCCACCTGTTTCAAGGCCTATGAAACAGCGCGGGAAAAGCCCTTAAAAACCATTGCTTATTCAACAGCTGAATGGACCAAGTTTTCACCCACCATTGCCAGTGCTTTAACCGGAGAGCAGGGAGCGCGCGATAGTGATGCACTGGCGGCGATTGCCAGGGCAGCGGACATTGCGATTCCAGAGTCTATTCAGGCTTTGTTTGACAAACCGATTACGCAGGATGTAGTTGTTGACAAAGAAAATATTGAAGCAGAAATACTCGCCTTTCTGGCACACCACCCAGCCTGAGCGTGTAGTTATTCCTGCTCCTGCTATAAGCTAACCACTTGTAGCAGGTTATCCAGACGAATCTCATCACGTTGCCCGGCTTCATCCTCGTATACCAGAAACTCCTGATGTTGACGAGTGATCAGGTCGATGGGTTTGAGGCTTTGCTGTTGTGCTGCTCCATCAGCCTGTTGCCAGCGAATAGTGAGCCGCCTGTCATGCATGATAGCCAACTCCAGCTCACTGTGAAAACCACAGTCAACCGGTTGATAGTCTCCGCTTCCCTGTTTCCCTTTCATGCGTCAGTTCCGATATCAGTAAAAATGCCACTATAGCGATAGGTTTGCCCCCAGAGCGGATGTTGCAGGGTAAAATCCAGTTGAAAGCGCTGATCTGCCAGAGGGCGTTCACTAATCTCGGCAGTGCCAAGAAATAGCCAGTCTGGTAAGGGCAAGGTAATCACCCCCAGATTCCATAGGTAGCCATTGCTGGTCATCTGCAATGCCCCTTCATCTGTTACAGAAAGTGTCAGGCGCAAGCCCAGGCCATAACGCACATATTCTATGATTTCATGGTCATGTAGCATGTGCATTCTGGATGAAAAATGTGCAGTAAAACCATCAGCAAACAGAAGACTCCGGTGCCAGAATAAATAGGGACTATCGGCGGTTGTGTATTTTTTTACAGTTGCCTGAATATGACTGCCCCGCCGGTTAATCAGGGCGCCAAAAAGTTTGCCGCCAAGTAATAAAGGCTGAACCCAGGCTGGAAAATCAATCTCCATGACTCCAGTTAATACATCGGAGGCTGGCGTACCGGTACGAAGACTATAATGCTTACGTAAAAACGGGTGCAACCTGTCCCAGTCCTGCTGTAAGGCCTGCTTTAGAATATTCATATCAGCTCCAGAAGACGCTACGAAAGACCATCAGAAAAACCACGGCAAACATAGCCAGAAAAGCAGGCACCCCCAGCCAGAACCAGAAACGGGCATACTGATAGTAACGGCTGGGCAGATTCGCCTGCTCATGTACGGCCTGCTCAGAGAGTGTCCGCATCCGTATTTGCAAGACGACAACCGGAAGCCAGCACAGCCCCGC
This sequence comes from Thiotrichaceae bacterium, assembly GCA_015490895.1. Lineage (GTDB taxonomy): Bacteria > Pseudomonadota > Gammaproteobacteria > Thiotrichales > Thiotrichaceae > HyVt-477. Next base: position 8,443 of record WFWY01000109.1, read on the forward strand.
CAGGATATACAGGGCAATGGCGGTGGCAAGCCATGGTGTCGATAAAGGTATCTTTAGCAGATTGGCCAGTAGTATGCCGCTGATGGGTTGAAAGATGACGCTGGGGGTGGTGAACAGCCAGTCAGCCAGGACAACATGCCGGTTGGTGATGGCAATCGCTTCAATATTGCCACGGCGATCTGCCATATATTTGTAAAAAGCACTGCCCAGTCCGGTACCAAAGAGCAGGAAAGCACTCAGGATATGCAGACTTTTCAGGATGAGATAGGTTGTCATGCATTATCCTCCATAGCCAGCATGATCAGCGTGGCGATAAGCAGGGGCAGGTTTTTGCTCACCGGGCCGTAAGGATGAAACCAGTATTCTGGTAGTGCCAGTGTTATCACCATAGTATATAAGACAATCAGGGCTATTTGCAGGTACAGTACCGCATGAATGGCTTTTTGTAACAGCAAGGCCAGGCCTGAAAGCAGATCCAGCAGGGCTGCGCCGTAAAGCATGACGGGCAACAGTACTCCGGAAATACCCGTTGTCTGCAACAAGGCATAACTGGCAGCCTGTGGGTACAGGAAAGCAGAAACTATGCCGGTCCATATCCACAGGATAGCCAGACTCCAGCGTAACAGGGGGCGCAAAAAATAGAGTCGGCTGTACCAGCGTTGTGCCTGGCTGGCAGGGTGGCGGATTAAATATTCATCCAGTGCTTGTGGCCTTCTCCCCAGGTGTTGCTGAAAATCCTTGACAGGTGCGGTATTGCCAGCCTCAAGCATGTGCAGTGTTGCAGGGTTAATAGTAGCTTCCCCCAGCCATTTTCCTAACCGGCTTAGTGGCAGAGCCAGTGCAAGTGATATCGATAAAACCGGTGCCTGTGCCTTGCCAAGCCAGTGACGTAACTGTTGCAGTAGCGAGATGTAGGTGACAGGGCTGGCACCGACTGCAGCGATAATTTTTGCAGGGCGCACATCAGTATCAGGCTCAAGGCAGCGTAATATAGCAGCGACCAGATCATCAATAGCGACAGGCTGTAGTGACTGTTGGCCTGCATTAATGACAGGGAGTACGGGCAAACTGGCGATGGCACTGAATAGCGCCATACTTTTTGCACCCTCCCCGTAGACTATTGATGGTCTGAAAATAAACCAGTCCAGTGCTTGCTGGCTGAGTACCATATCCGCAGCGTATTTACTTCGGTGATAAGCGCTCAGGGGGGCATTATCTGCTGCCAGTGCCGAGATTTGTATCACTTGTTTGACACCTGCCCGGGTGCTGGCTTCAAATAGCGCTGCCGGTGCGTCCCTGTGTAGTGCTGTGAATGTCTGTTTGCCCGACTCCTGAATGATACCTACAGCATTGATCACTATATCAACGTGTTGTAAATGGGGTAGCCAGTTTTCTACGGTACAAGCTCGGGTGAAGTCCAGGGGGAGATAGTGAATGGCAGTAGACTGAAGTCTCAGGCGTGCAGGGTGTCGGGCGCAGGCAATTACATGGTGGCCTGAATTCAGCAAAGCGCCCAGCAGGTGCCGACCAATAAAACCACTTGCACCAGTTAACAGGATATTCATAAGGGGTAGCGGCTGGGTTCCACTCTATTGGGTTTCCTGTTCGGAGAGTGTTACCAGAAGCACATCAGCCTTTGCCTTGTGCAAGACAGCATTCGCTGTAGAGCCCAGCAGGTCAAGGATGGCTGGGCGACGATGACGCCCCATAACAATCAGGTCAGCAAGATGTTTCCGGGCATATTCAAGAATAACGGCTTTAGGGTGACCATGTATCATTTCAACAGGCACCAGCTCTGATATGCCAGCCTGTTGTACAATAGTCTGTAATTCCTGCCGGGCGCGTTCTTCCAGTTGCTGGCGCAATTTTGCATCAAGCAGGAGGGATGGGGGTTCGCCAAAAGGCTCGTGAAAAGCCGGTATATCAGGATTGACATAGAGAATAATCAGCTGTGACTGGTAAAAGCTGGCGAGTTCATTGGCACGTATAATGACCGCTTCGCTTATCGTCGATAAATCTATGCAGGCGAGTATCGTTTGATAGTGCTTCATTGTAACCTCGTTTATTTCCCAATTCTTATAAATATAGGCTATTATTACCGATAGATAGTAGATATTTTTTAAGTTGATTGTGAATATTGCCGGTCGCTTCTGTATTAACATCACCCCTGTGTATGTATAGAGGAGCATCTGCTGCCGGTGAAGCTGGTGAGAGATCATAAGTCAGGAAAGCTTGTAGTACACGGATCACATTATATTGGTGAGTTCCTTTTGATCATAACAAGATCTGTCTTCAGCATATCCGCAAATGAGTGTCGAATAGAGTGTTTATGTTAGCCCCCTTTATCCGGAAAATGGTTGAGTGGTTTGTTGCCCTGTTTTTGGCGAGCCTGCTCATATGGTTTGTATTAACCAGCCCGGTACTTCCTACTTTTGAAGTTTCAGAATTTGAAATGGCCGATACGAGTCGCTTGCAGCGTCATGTCGAGCGACTGACACACGCCCCTCGCATGGCTGAATTTGATAACTTGCGTCCACCCGCGCGGTATATCCACAAGCAGTTTAAAGCCTATGGCAAGGCGTATTATCAGCCCTTTAAAACGGCTATTGGCACAGTCAATAATGTTATTGTAACGTTTGGGCCGGATACCCGGGATGTGCTGGTAGTCGGTGCCCATTATGATTCTCTGGACGGGATGCCTGGTGCGGATGGCAATGCCAGTGGTGTTGCCGGCCTGATAGAGCTGGCACGGCTATTATCCCGGCAGGAACTCCCTATTCGCATACAGCTTGTGGCTTATGCATTGTCTGAAGGGAAGTACTTTGGCACCAGGGATATGGGTAGCTATCATCATGCACAACAGCTGAAAAAACAACGCAAGCAGGTGGTCATGATGATGTCGCTGGACAGTATTGGTTATTTTTCAGAGCAGCCCAACTCCCAGCGTTATCCTTATACATTTATGCACCATTTTTATCCCTCATCGGGAGACTTTATTCGTATTACCGGGCGCTTGCAGGATATTCTGGCCGTTAGAAAAGTAAAGAAAAGTTTCCGCAAAACCGATTTGCCGGTACGTTCACTGAATGCGCCTGAAATTGTTGCCTCAGTCGGTGTCTCTGATAATACCAGCTACTGGGAGCAGGGCTTTCCTGCGGTGCTGATCAGTGATACCGCAGCAGACAGAAACCCGGTTTATCATACAGAAGCGGATACCGCAGAGCATCTGGACTATGTGCGTATGGCAAAAGTGGTTCAAGGCGTAGGACAGGCCATTATGGATATTGTCAGTGAGGCAGGTTCACCTGGCCTGCTGGTTGCACAAAAAACAGAAGCACCTGAGCAGAACCCGTAACCTTGCTACGGGACTGTGCAGAATCCTGATCTGGCATGGGCTTGAAAAAGAGTAACGGCGCGACTTCCATAACTACCAATTATATTTCAATAAATTACGATGGTATTTGTGTGCTGTGTTAGTGGCAGTCAGGGGGGGCATGTCTTACTTTGTTTGCCAGGAGTGTCTGTAGGTTTTTTTACGATTCGGTGCTGTTTTAGTGTTCCAGGGGCCACTTTGACAGTGCCTGTATGCAGTGCTAACATCCCGCCGAAATGACCCAATGGTGAACTTACTGCCTTGATTGCGTATTGCAAAAAAGGGCTCCCTCAAGACAATGACAGCATCGTTTCACCATTGTCAATTTATTGATCATAGCCATAAATACGATGCTGGATATTACCCCCTATCATCAGTAATGATGATAAATCAGACATAAGGAAGTCTATTATATGTTTTCGTACAAATCGCTAAAGCCAGGTAAGGTAGCATTACTCTCTTTATCTGTTGTATACATTTCTCTAATCACTGGCAGTATCTCGTCAGCTCACGCTCATGGTGAATCCATTCGAGGGAGTGGGGCAGGAAGTATTAATACTGTTGGCGCATCTATTCTCACGGATAAAGTGATCAGCCTACGCTGGGATGCACGTCGCTATGAAACTTTTAGTGACCAGCAGTTGGTTGATTTTAAGGCACAGGGCGAAGACGTTCATATGCACTCCAGTGAAGATGCGTATTTTCTCTCATTGGGTTTTCCTGTCACTGAGAACACAGATATTAACCTCATGCTCCAATATAATAACTTCAAGGGGTTTAAAGATAATGGTGATGAAACTGCGAATGCCTGTTTTGATCCTGGTAATACTGGCACAGCAACCAACTTAAGTACTGCTTGTATATCACCTACAGCAGAGTCTCCCGGCTTTGGTGATATGTTGGTTACAGGCCGGTATCGTTTCTATAACGATGGTGATAACCAGTGGGCATCTGTTTTTGGTGTGATTCTGCCTACGGGTAAAATTACCAACAGAACAGATGCGGGAGAGATAATCGGCACGCATAACCAGCCAGGTAGTGGTGCGATTACCTTTCAAGGCGGTCTGGCTTATAGTGGCCATTTTTCAGAAGCCTTTGCGGTCAATGCCGATGTCATTTACCGGTTTGGTACAGAAGGCGCCAAACAGTTCAGATCAGGTAACTCATGGCAGTTTGATGTCGCTACCAGTTATGGACATCATAGTAGGGTTGTTCCTGTGGTTGAATTAAATGGTATATTTTTTGATCAAGATATAGAAAACGACAAGGTCAAGAAAAATAGTGGTGGTGATGTCGTGTACCTCTCGCCGGGCATTAATTTCAAAATCAACCAGAACCAAAGTGTTTATGCGAATGTTTCTTACCCTGTTTACCAGAAGTTAACAGGTATCTCAAACGACGAAAAATACCGTTGGAGTTTAGGCTGGAGCAGCCGCTTTTAGTGAGCGCTTTTCAGGTTCCCTGAACCGGTATTCATTATGGTACGGGTTCAGGTTAAAACCTCCTTTTCTCTTTCCGTTATTTTTTTGGTAGAAAAGGACACGTTTCACCTCTCAGAAACTCTGGTCAGACTTAATTAGTTAGCCTCTATTAGCTTTCACTATCCTCATTATCACTCGTCAGAGTGATTTACCGTAACTAACTGTTGGCTGGGCTAAGAGATCATTCAGCAAATTTTCCAATACCTCACCGAGCACCTGATTCAAAGCTTGAACCAGCGTGGTTACCCGTATTTTATTCACGTACTTGCTGGCCTGATAGCGCCGTTGCATGACCAGCTTCTGATCTCTGGAACGCACCAGGAAAGCCTCCATAGCTACTTTGGCGATAGCGCTATCGGGCTGGTCTGAGGGTCGTTCTGTCTGAAATGCAGAGAATTTTAGTAACAGCTTATAGGTATTCTGGCTATTCACCTGCGTGTCGCTGACACTGGAAAAAGAATGGCTGGCGGAGAGCGCATCGGTCAGGATGGCATGCAGGTAGGTCGGCAGTTCATCCGGCCACTGGCTGTTTGCAATGAAGTCTTGTTCATAGGGTGATCTCAGAAGTACGATGTGCCGACTGTCCAGCCCCGGAGTAACACTGACAGGTGGCAAATACAAGTGAGCTTTCAGAGCCGGTTGAGTGGGGGTTGGGATTGTGGGAGACAAACGGAAGGTTCGTGCCTGTGGCTGTTCACTTTTAAGAGGGAGAGAGCAGCCTGTCAGGGATATGAGAAGCAGTAACAACAGGGTAAAGGTTTTCATAATGTATTCTCGGTATCGACAGCTTTTATAATTATAATCCGGGTCAGTTGATCACCGGGTTAATAGGGTATTTCCACACCCTGTGTTTCAGGCTCGTAAAGAATTTGGGAGGGGTTCTGTTCCAGTTTTTCACTTAGGCGACGAATGGCGGTCGCCGTTCTTCTGGATTCTATCAATAACTGTTTCAGGTCGGAGCCCCCTGTCGCAAACAGCTCACTTACAGACGCTTCATTGGTTGCGGTCATTTGCCTGAGCTGTTCCGCCAGCTGGCTGTAACGTCGCGTCATGACAGAAACATTATTCAGAGTGCGATGTAGTGCTTCCACGCTGGTCTTAATCCCCGCTTTATTTTGACCAACAAGGTCATCCATATTACTCACCAGGTGATTGAGTTTTTCACTGGTTTGGCGCAGATCTGCAACCAGTTGTGGGGCTGCCGCTGCGGCCTGATCCAGGTTTTCCAGCAAGGTGGAGAGGTGCTTCACATTACGCTCACTAAAAACCTTGTTGGCGTTTATTGCGAGCTGATCAATATGTTCCAGGATGGAGGAAAAGCTTTTCAGGTTCTGCTGGCTCAGTGCCAGGTTAGCATTATTAATCAATGTATTCAGGTCACTGTGCAGTTTTGGCAATGCCTGGATCAACCCCCCGAATTCGGAAGGCGCAGAGTGGATAATGGGTAGTTCACTTTGAGTATTTATCGGTAAGTCACGGGTGACCGGTTGTGTTTTCGAGGCCTGGCGAGCGACCAGGTTAATATAGGATAGCCCGGTCACACCCTGGGTACGCAGTGTGGCCACTGTATTACTGAAAACGGGTGTAGTTTCTTCAATACGTATGATGACCCTGACTTTGCCAGGCTCTTCGGGTATCAGGTAGGTTGCTTCAACTTGCCCCACCTTGATGCCCATATAGCGGACTTCATTACCGGCATTAAGACCATCGACAGATTCGGAGAAATGAATCTCGTAGCGGCGTGTTTGATGATCCGAACTGTCGTTATAAAGCCAGCCTGCAAAGAAAATTCCTGCGATGGTTGCCAGGATGACAAATAAGCCAACCATTAGATAATGGGCATTCTTATCCATTTGTCTGTCCCGTTGGTTTATGGGGTGTGGCAGGAGCAGACTGATGGTGAGGTACTGATCGTGCCAGGGCACGTACACCGCCAAAGTACTGCTGTATCCAGGGATGAGGGGTTTCCATGATCTCAGGTAGTGTCCCGACGACCATGTTCTTATCCACCAATACGGCAACACGATCACAAATTGTAAACAGGCTGTCCATATCATGCGTTACCATAACGACAGTTAAGTCCAGGTTGGTGTGTAGCGAGACAATCAGTTCATCAAACTCTGCGGCTGAAATAGGATCCAGCCCGGAAGTAGGTTCATCCAGAAATAACAAAATGGGATCTAGAGCCAATGCCCGTGCCAGCGCTACACGTTTGATCATGCCGCCTGATAACTGGGAGGGGTACTTCCCGGCCACCTGGCTTTCAAGGCCAACCATATTGAGTTTAATGTACATCAGTTCTTTCTGTTCAAGGGGGCTTAATGGCGAGAATTCCTTCATGGGTAGCATGATATTATCTGCAACAGACAATGATGAGAACAGGGCACCGCGCTGAAACAGTACACCCCAGTGGTGCTTGATCCGGGAAAAGTGTTCGGTGCTAATCTGTAACAGATTTTCCCCGTTAAAGAAAATCTCCCCTGAATAGGGGCGTTGTAGACCCAGTATGCTTCTGAGCAAGACAGACTTGCCACTGCCAGAGCCTCCCACAATACCCAGAATTTCATGATTATGTATATCCAGGTCAAGGTGATCATGTACGCACTGGGAGCCAAACTGGTTGACCAGTTGCTTGATGGAAATAAGAGGGGCGTTTGTACGCATATGCTAGAAACCAATAGAGTAGTAAAATATGGAAAACACCGCATCCAGAAACAGGACAATGAAAATTGCCTGCACAACGGCAGCGGTAGTATGCTTCCCCAGGCTTTCTGCAGAACCATCAACCTGCATTCCGTTCCAGGTGCCAGTGATCGCGATCACGGTTGCAAAAAAAGGTGCCTTGATTATGCCTGCGAGAAAAGTTCTTACTTCAATATTTTGCTGCAGACGGGTGACAAACTGATCAGTAGAAATATCCAGACTCCAGGTAGAAATCAAGGCTGCCATGGCTAACGCCAGAATATCAGCGAGCAAGGTGAGCAGAGGGAGTGCGATGAGCAGGGCAAGTATGCGTGGAACAACCAGAATCTCGTAAGGATTAAGCCCGGCTACCTTGAGCGCGTCAATTTCCTGATTGGTTTTCATAATACCTATTTCTGCTGCAAATGCACTGCTGGAGCGTCCCGCTACCATAATCGCTGTCAGCAGAACACCCAGCTCTCTCAAAATTGAGACGGCAACCAGGTCTACGGTATAGATGGATGCACCCAGGTTTTTTAACTCCGAGCCTCCCTGATAGGTAATGACAATGCTAATCAGGCAAGCCAGTAACACAATAATCGGTATGGCCTGTAGTCCCGTGGTAAAAACATGATAAAAAATGGAAGGGATACGCAAACGGCGTGGTTGTAGCAAACCTCGTCCTGTAACGCTCAAGGTATAGCCGAAGAAGCTAATGGCCGAGCGTAATTGCGTTAGGCTATCGGTTAACAGGTAACCCAGCCAGCTTACTTTTTCCTGTAGCGGCTGCCATATGGCTGAAGGCTGAAGTGGCTGGGTGGCAGTATCATCCGGCGGGAGCTGTCTGAAATAGGCAAAATATTCCTTCGGGAAGTGTGAAAACTGGATGGCGATGCCGGCTTGCTCCCATTGTTGCATGTGTTTGAAGATAAGCCAGGCTGCGGAGATATCGAGTCGACTGGCTTGTGTAGCATCGCAGGTGATGGCAGAAATATTCTGGGTGGGAACCTGTGACAGGAGGGCATGGATTCGGGGTGCGCCTGACTGCTGCCAATCCCCGGTCAGAGTGAGCGTCAGGGAGCGGGATGCTTCATGATACTGCGTTTGTAGATCCATCATCTTTTTTCAGTAGAGTTTTGTGGTATATCCAGATGAATTGAAATATCAATATCATGCAATGTCTCCAGTAAAGCAGCGGCATTTTCTACCAGGGTAGGGCTACCCTGGATGACGAGAAGTTTTAATCCAGCATCAATCATACATTGATAACAATAGCGGCTACCTTCGGGGACACTGGATGATAACAGTAAGGTATCAACACGCTTCTGCTGCGATTGTTTGTTGATGACGGTTATCTGTGTCGTGTCAATATCAAGCCGGTATAATAATTCTATTGCTCCAGCGACTTCCGACTGTTTGGCTACAATGGCAATACAACTACAGGAATTTTGCATAAACTCACCATCGGGAATCTTTTTAATATGGATTCCCCATTATTGGCACTACATTGCGAGGAGCTAATAACTAATAGTCCGCGCCTATGTCAATACGATAAAACAGAAGTACACGCCTCACTGTCATTAAAATGACAGTCTTTATTGCGCCTCATTGGCGATAGAGGGCAACCTGGCAGTTACGGATGACGCTAAATAGCTACAGAGGAACTATGTCTTTTACCCTTTCGTCTCTTCTTGATCCCGCAGTTTATGATCACCCGGTTGATAATATCAGACTGGTTGAAACGCATATTTCCTGGATTATCCTGACGGGAGAAATTGCCTACAAAATCAAAAAGCCGGTGAATTATGGTTTTCTGAACTTTTCCACACTGGAAAACAGAAAACGTGATTGTGAACAGGAATTACGCCTGAATCAGCGCATGGCCGCTGCAATCTATCTGGATGTGGTTGCCATAACAGGCAGTGTCGAGCAGCCCGTTATCATGCACAAGCAGGCCAGTAATGCCTTTGAATATGCGGTGAAAATGGTGCAATTTCCACAGTCAGCGCACCTGGATGAACGCCTCGCTGCTGGCAAGCTGCAACAAGATCACATGGATGCCATTGCTCGTCTGGTGGCCGATTTTCATGCCCATGCCGCGGTAGCAGACAATACCTCCCCTTATGGTGAGCCAGAAACGGTTTATCACCCAGTGGCTGAAAATATGGCTCTAATTCGGGAAAACCTTCCAGAGGGTGTTCATGATCGCACCATAACATCCCTTCAACACTGGAGTGAAACCACGTTTAATAGGCTGCGTGAGCAGATTAGACAGCGCAAACAGCAAGGATGGGTACGTGAATGTCATGGTGATTTGCATCTGCGTAATATGCTTTGGTTAGACCATAAGCCTTTAGCCTTTGACTGTATTGAATTCAATGCTGAATTACGCTGGATTGATGTGATTAGCGACATCGCTTTTCTGGTGATGGACTTGCAGGACAGGCAGGCTCCTGAACTGGCGAATCGCTTTTTGAACCATTATCTTGAGATCACGGGAGACTATGCCGGATTATCATTGCTACGCTTTTATCGGTGTTATCGCGCCATGGTACGTGCCAAGGTCAATGCTCTGCGTCTGCAACAGGCAGACCTCACATCAGAAGAAAAACAGCAAACCCGGCGCGAACTGAGCTCTTATCTTCACCTGGCCAGTGAAATCATACAAACACCGTCGCCGGTACTCACTATTATGCGCGGTGTTTCTGCCTCCGGGAAAAGTACCGTTTCCAGTGAGCTTGCCCAGAAAACAGGTGCTATACGCATCCGCTCGGATGTAGAGCGTAAGCGCCTGTTTAACAAACCCAGTCTTGAAAACATTTCCACGGGTATTGATAAAGGTTTCTACTCTCCCGCTGCCAGCAGCCAGACTTATGCGGAACTCCTAAAACTGGCCACACAGGTCTTACGCGCCGGATACCCTGTTATTGTTGATGCTGCTTTTTTACAAGAAGAACAACGCAGGTTGTTCCAGCAGTGTGCAGGGCAGCTTGCAGTGCCTTACCAGATTGTTCAGGTAATGGCTCCTGCGGATGTTTTACGACAGAGAATTCTAAACAGGGAGCAGGATGTATCGGATGCGAACTTGTCGGTGCTTGAGAACCAGCTTGCACAGTGGCAACCTCTGAGTGCGGATGAAATAGCCTGTGCAAAAATAGTGGATACGACACAGACCCTGTCAATGCAGGATAGCGAATAGGCTATTATTACAACAGCGTGCCGTAGCTAAGTGTCCTGGATAAACGCTGTAGATAAAACACTTTCATAGCTGTTATTATCCTGCGATGAGCTATTTAGATCGAATTAAAACCTGTCATAGCTGGACATCGGAGCGTTATTTTCCCTGGATAATAGAGGGGGAGGTCTATGGCTGGATAAGGCCGTCATTTGCAGAGCGATTACATGAGGGCTGGCCGGATTTGTTTTTACTGACAAATCAGCAGGTAGTATTACACCCTGACCTGCGAACCTATCAGCAGCGCACCGATCAGCTGGCAGCGGTTATCCAGGCGCTGCATGAGCAGGGGGTTATAGATACCTGGGTGAATGAAAACTACCCTGTCAACCATCTGTATGGTGAGCAAGGTATGTTGGAAATTGAGCGTGCTGCAACCCTGTTTTTTGGCACAGCTTCCTATGGGGTGCACTTAAATGGCCTGGTACAAAAAGCGGATGGGGTTTATGTCTGGGTGGCAGTCAGAGCCAGGGACAAGCCGTTTTTCCCCGGCATGCTGGATCAGATAGTAGCTGGAGGGCAACCGGTAGGGCTGGGTCTAAAAGAAAATATGCTTAAGGAGGCGGCGGAGGAGGCCAACATCCCTGTACTGCTGGCGCAGGAAATGCAGCAGGTCAGCCAGGTCAGTTATCAGCAGGAGGTCGAGCGTGGCGTAGATCGCTCGACAGTTTTCATCTTTGATTTATGGTTGCCTGAAACATTCGAGCCACAAAATATGGATGGTGAAGTGGATGAATTTCGTTTGTTGCCTCTCGCAGAAGTTGCCACACTGACCGAAAATACAACAGAGTTTAAAGACAACTGTAACCTGGTTAATATTGATCTGCTGCTCCGGCTGGGGTGGTTGACAGCATCACGTGCGGATTATCAAGTGATTCGCAGACGGCTTTACCCTGAGGAACCTGCCCTTGCTGGTGCTTAGGAGGCTGCCCGAAAACCAGGAAGCTACTGCAAATCCCATGAGTATCATAATCTGAGCTTCTTATAATGTTCCTGTGATTTTCGCTACACTTCCTATTTTCGGATAAGCTCCTAAACGTCCATGAAGCGTTTCAACTGTGTACGCAGGTCTTCAAGTTCATCCAGCAACTCCAGTGCCAGGGCTGCTCCGGCGTAATTTACCCCTAAATCCCGTTTCAGGCGCAAGGCTTTGTCGGCACGAATCAGGGTGCTGCGATGAAAGCGCCATTGGTGGCTGCTGGTGCCCTCCTGAGGTGTGATAACGCCGTGATTGATCAGTTTGATAATGGTTTCGGCAGGGGTCTGGCATCTCCAGCACAGTTCTGCCAGAGTTAATGTCGCTTCTTCTTCAAGAATATGTCCGGACACTATTGCTATTTTTTTCGTACTCATGTCTGGAACCTCCTAGAATAGATAGCTACGTGGGTTAAAATCAATTTCGTCACGCATTTTTTCGTTCAGCGCCTTTACCTTGGGGTCGGATGAAGGAGGTAGAACGATTTGTAGCACGACATAAAAGTCACCAGCATTTTTACCCGGCAGGCCTTTGCCTTTGAGGCGTAACTTGCGTCCTTGCTGGGAATCTGGCGGAACTTTCATCCCCACTTTTTTTCCATCCGGCGTAGGTACCTGCAGGGTAGCACCTAATGTTGCTTCCCAGGGAGCAACGGGTACATTCAGGTAGAGATCCTTGCCTTCAACGGTATAGAGGCGGTGGGGATTAAACCCGACTTCCAGTAATAAATCACCACGTTCACCACCTCCCATACCCGGATTGCCCTGCTTGCCCAGGCGTATGGTTTGACCTTCTTTTATACCTTTGGGGATTTTTACTTTCAGGGTGCGTTGCTTGTTGACAACCTGCCCCTGTTCATTGACTTCCGGCATCTGCAGCGTGAAGGAGCGAGTGGCGCCATTGAGTGAATCTTCCAGATCTATCATGACTCTGGCACGTACATTTTCCCCTTTGGATCGAAATCCACCGCCACTTGTGCCAGTGGAGTGATAATAATGCGTGCCACCACCCGAGGCTTTGCCACCACCAAACAGGTCTTCAAAGAAACTGCTGAAGTCATGAGCATTACCCTGGGTATAGCCGCCGCCTCCAAAATCAAAGTTTTGTTCCCAGTCAGGCGGGGGCTTGAAGCCACTTTGTCCGGCTTTCCACTGACTACCAAGCTGGTCGTAGGCTTCCCGTTTTTCCGGATCTTTCAAGACTTCATACGCTTCACCCACTTCCTTAAAGCGCTGTTCAGCATCGCTTTCCTTACTGACATCCGGGTGATATTTACGTGCCAGCTTGCGGTAGGCGCGTTTGATTTCATCCTGGGAGGCATCCTTTTTGAGGCCTAAGATGTCGTAATAGTCTTTATATTCCATACGGTTTCTCTATTCGTTTTCAGACGTGTTCAGGCTAATAGTACACGCAAATCGAGCCAGGGACAGGCTGATTACCGGGATCTGGCCCATTGTACGATTTGCTGTGTATTCAGGGCACCGGCTTGTCGTGCTACTTCCTGTCCTTTTTTGAACATCAGAATGCTGGGAATGCTACGAATACCGAATTGTGCGGCGGTTTGCTGCGCCAGTTCGGTATTGAGTTTTGCCAGGATGTAGTTTGGTTCCAGCAGTGAAGCGGCTTCTGCGAAGGCAGGTGCCATCATTTTGCAGGGGCCACACCAGTCCGCCCAAAAATCAACAATAACGGGCAAGTCACTTTTGTTGATGACCTTGGTGAAATTTTGATCGTTTAACGCAATGGGCTGTCCCGTAAACAGTGTATTTTTGCATTTTCCACATCGTGGCTTGTCAGCCAGGCGTGCCGAAGGTATCCGGTTGATTGCCGAACAATGGGGGCAAACCACTTGAATTTTATCACTCATAGTAAATCCTTAATTGACAGGAAGCCCTGATTGTAAGCATGTCCATGCTCCAACCAGAGTCAGGAGCCTGTCCGAGAATAGAAGCGTAGCGAAAATCACAGGAGCATTATAAGCTCAGATTAGGATGCTCATGGGATTTGCAGTCGCTTCTTAATTCTCGGACAGGCTCCTGGTGTTGGATAAGTCGCTACCCTGCAAGTGACACAAGACCATGACAGCCTTATGATACCTGTATTTGACGACGCTGGTGTTTTTCTGATTTATTAACCTCGATACGCAATACACCGCGCTTGTAAGATGCATTTGCACTATCAGGGTCGACTTCATACCCCAGGGGTAGCACTCTTTCGAAGTGACCATAGGCGCGTTCTTTTACGGTATAGCCGCCCTTGGTTGCTTCGCGGGAAAAATGTTTCTCACCCTTGATATACAGTATGTTGTCAATAATGCTGATGTCAAAATCATCTTCTGCCATTCCAGGAGTTTCCAGGGTGATAACAACCTTGTCATTATCATCGAAAATATCAGCACTGAGCAGCCCCCAGCGGGTAACACCCGCCGGGTTGTCATCGGCTTCCTTGCTATGAAAGTGTGTCAATGCATTGCTGGCACGATGAACCAGATGATTCCAGCCCTGGCTCACTGATTCCCAGGTGCGGTTAAATGTTTTTGATACATCATCTAAACTAATCATATTTAACCTCCTTTTTGTCAAATAGTTAAACGAACACCGCTGTTCTCCGGAGCAGAGTCAACCGGCCTGCTACGGAGAATGCACGCATTACGCTGCCTTGACCTCAATCTTGCGAGGCTTGTGCTTTTCTGAGCGGGGAATGGCCAGCTTCAGAACACCGTCTTTTAACTGTGCATCGATTTGGCTGCTATCCAGTTCGGCGCTTAGCGTGAATTGCCGATGATAGCCTCCTGCATGCACATCCATATAGGTAGGTGTCAGGTTGTCAGGTGTATCCAGAGTGATATCACCTTTTACCGTCAACACATTTTTGTCCACATCAATATCCAGCGTGTCATGGCTGACACCGGGAAGGTCGATCAGAATTGTGGCACCTTCTTTTGTTTCATGGATATCCGCAGCCGGGCGCATCACACGTACCTGTTTACCGGCTTCCTCTGCAGCGGTTGCCTGCGTCGCAGGCGCCTGTGTTTCAACTTTGCTAACAGCTGTATCAGTTTTCTCAGTCATCTTAATACCTCCTTACACATTCACCTGGATTTTACGTGGTAACGCTTCTTCGCGTTTGGCTACACTGATATGTAGGACACCATGGCGGTAGACCGCTTCGGTTTTGTCCGGATCAACATCTTCGGGCAAAGTAATAACCCGCTTAAAACGACCAGAGAAGCGTTCCCGACGGCTCATGGTGTCGTCGTCATTGGTGACACCATCTTTTCGTTCCGCACTGACACTGAGCAGGTTTTTTTCAAGTGACACATCCAGTGACTCTGCGTCCATGCCCGGTACGAACAGGTAAACCTCCACGCTGTTGTCTGTCACACCCATGTTAATTTGTGGATAGGTATGCAGGCGGTTACGCATCAGGGTGAATGCGGGTTCTGTTGTTAATAAATCGTCCAGACCTTCAAGTGCTAAAGGCGCAAAACGTAACATATCTGAAATCATATTCATTACCTCCTTTTCAGAAATTGGCTGTGATAGCTACTGTTAAAAATGACGTTCAGCCTGACTTTTTCAAGTGACCGGCTGGCATCTTTTTTGGTACAGACCGTATCTTCAGCGGATGGTTTTATTGTGGGGTAGACCTGATTCTTTTTCTGTCACCTCGCTGACACTTTTGGGGTTTTATAGCCCGGGAATTTCATGAATATGCTCTAATATCACGCAGGATATTGGTTTCACAAGGGAATTTCTGAAGGAGTCCCGTATCAGTGATGACGGGTGACTGAAGAAATATCCCTTGTGGAATCAATAGACAAGCGAGATGGAGCATAATTTGTGAATTTTCCGGGATAGAGAGATCTTTGCGTAAAAAGTCTCAGAGAGAAAAAACTCATGAAGTGGCAGCATTTCATCATTCTCCCAAACCGTCACCCAGCTGACATTTTCTTGTTCAATTCTCCTTTAAAGTAGCCGACACGATTGAGCGCTGTCAGGCAGCGACAACCATTTCACAAACAGATAAAAGAGGATAGAGAGATGACTATGCAGGAAGACCTGGATGTTTTACTGGAGAAGCTGGCACCGGTGGTATTACCCCCTGCGGAGTATCCACCTGCTGATATTGTGAAAGATACGCCTCGTGAAGAATTGGTCACGCGTGTTAAGGAGAATGCGGAAGACGTCAATATTGCATTGACAGATGAGCACTGGGAAGTGATTAATTTTCTGTTTGATTTTTATGCCTTTTGTTGTGATACCAAGAGCCCGAAATATGTCAATCACAAGGAATACTGGAAGTATATCGACTGTGATTCTGATGAAGACTGTCAGCACGAGCTTGATGCAATCAATGAAACAACATGCCAATACGGTCAGTTAAGTACCAAAGAAGCTATCAAGGCGTATCGGGTTTATCGGATCTTGCTCAAGGCTTTTAAGGCCAGGGGCGGTAAAAAGCATTTATACCGGTTGTTTCCCTTTGGGCCAATTTTTACCGTGCATTTGCTGGCACAACTCCCCCGTTTGATAGATGACGTTGATCCACATTATGGCACAGCTTTTTAATGCCCAGCCTGATGGCGAATCCAGGCAGATCCCGGATCTGCATCTGATGAATTTATAGAGAATAGGAGACAAGTATTATGGCTAAGGTAATAGGAATAGATTTAGGTACCACCAACTCCTGTGTCGCCGTTTTGGAAGGTGACAAGGCAAAGGTGATTGAGAATGCAGAAGGTGAGCGTACGACGCCTTCCATTGTTGCTTACACTGAAGATGAGGTGTTGGTGGGTCAGCCAGCGAAACGCCAGGCAGTGACCAACCCGGAAAAAACACTTTTTGCAATCAAGCGTTTAATTGGGCGTCACTATGATGAAGAAGCTGTTCAAAAAGACATTGAGCTGGTGCCCTACAAAATAATAAAAGCCGATAACGGTGATGCATGGGTGGAAGTGGGAGGCAAGAAGCTGTCGCCATCCGAGATTTCTGCACGTGTGTTACGCAAGCTGAAAAAAGATGCGGAAGCCTTTCTGGGTGAAACAGTGACAGAAGCGGTTATCACTGTACCGGCCTACTTTAACGATTCACAGCGTCAGGCAACCAAGGATGCCGGGAAGATTGCCGGTCTGGATGTCAAGCGTATTATTAATGAGCCTACGGCCGCTGCACTGGCTTATGGTATCGACAAATCTGGCAAGGAAGACCAGAAAGTTGTGGTATATGACCTGGGCGGCGGTACCTTTGATGTCTCTATTATAGAAATAGCCGATGTTGAGGGGGAGAAGCAGTTCGAGGTACTTTCCACCAATGGAGACACTTTCCTGGGTGGAGAGGACTTCGATATGCGCTTGATGGATTTTTTGGCGGAGACGTTCAAAAAAGAGTCTGGTGTGGATATTTATAATGACCCACTGGCCTTGCAGCGTCTCAAGGAGGCCGCTGAAAACGCCAAGGTGGAATTGTCATCTACCCTGCAAACAGAAGTAAACCTGCCCTATATAACAGCGGATGCCTCTGGCCCCAAACACCTGAATATCAAGGTGACTCGCGCCAAGCTGGAATCGCTGGTTGAAGACCTGATTCAGCGGACAATAAAGCCTTGTGAGCAGGCGTTAAAAGATGCGGGTTTATCCACATCAGATATTGATGATGTCATCCTGGTGGGTGGCCAGACGCGGATGCCAAAGGTGCAGGAAACGGTCAGGAACTTCCTGGGCAAGGAGCCTCGCAAGGATGTCAATCCGGATGAAGCGGTTGCTCTGGGTGCAGCGATACAGGCAGCTGTTTTATCCGGTGATGTGAAAGACGTGTTATTACTGGATGTTACCCCGCTGTCACTGGGTATCGAAACCATGGGTGGTGTGATGACCCGCTTGATCGAGAAGAATACAACGATTCCAACCAGGGCGTCAGAAACCTTTTCGACAGCGGAAGATAACCAGACATCAGTGACCGTGCATGTGCTGCAAGGTGAACGTGAACTGGCACAGCATAACAAGTCGCTGGGTCAGTTTAATCTGACGGATATTCCACCTGCCCCTCGTGGTGTCCCACAAATTGAAGTGGCCTTTGATATTGATGCGAATGGTATTTTGAAAGTATCGGCGAAAGACAAGGTCACTGGCAAGGAGCAGGCCATTGAGATCAAGGCGTCCAGTGGTTTATCCGAAGACGAGGTCGAGCAAATGGTAAGAGATGCGGAGCTACATGCTGAAGAAGACCGCAAGCAGCGTGAGCTGATTGATGCGAGAAACCAGGCGGACCAGCTGGTTCACCTGGCAGAAAAGTCACTCAAGGAGGCAGGTGATAATGCGCCTGATACTGAAAAGCAGGCGTTACAGTCTGCCATTGAGGCGGCTAAAGAAGCAATCAAGGCTAATGACAAGTCTGCTATCGACAGTAAGGCACAGGCGTTGCAAGAGGCATCCAGTGCCTTTATGC
This sequence comes from Thiotrichaceae bacterium, assembly GCA_015490895.1. Classification (GTDB taxonomy): domain Bacteria; phylum Pseudomonadota; class Gammaproteobacteria; order Thiotrichales; family Thiotrichaceae; genus HyVt-477. The sequence goes on from WFWY01000109.1 coordinate 26,636, forward strand.
AAGCCACTGCATCGGCTTCTGCTGCATCGGCACAACAGCAGGCAGAACAACCGGCCGCGCATAACAACGATGAGGATGATGTCGTCGATGCCGAGTTTGAAGAAGTGAAATAGGCACCCTGATGTGTCTATCCGGGGTGGTTCTCACCCCGGTTTTTACCAAAGTGTTAAAGCCCGGGGAATGGAAACCTGTTCCTGTGGGATGACCATGATCATTTTCTAACACAAACCATTGATTTAATTAAAATAGAGTAAAATAAAGGAGAGTAACGATGAAAACAACAAACCAGGTCAAATATACCTTTCTACTGTCAGCTTTACTGGCAAGTACACTCGCTGTTAGTCCAGCAGTGCTAGCAGAAACACAAACCGGTAAATTACAGGACTTGCCATCCAAAACGGGTAGCAAGGTTATCGGTGAAGCGCAAACCCAGGCGAATAAAGATGCAATCAAGGCACACAAGAAAAGTCAGCATGACTTGCTTCATGATATCGATAAAGGCATCAGTGAAGGTTTTAAGCATGTTGCTAAGGCGACCCAGTTCATTGCAGAAGATAAAGACAAACAAGCTTTAAAAGAGCTGGAAGCTGCGACCGGAAAATTCGACATTGCGCTGGCTGCCAACCCTGATCTTGGTTTGGTGCCTATTGATGCAGGCGTCAAAGTGACAGAGCTGATTACCACACCGGCAGCAGTCAAGGCGCAGATTGAAGTGGCTCAGAAATTTCTGAAAGACTCAAAGGTACAGGCAGCCAGAGCCATTTTACAACCACTACGTGATGATATCGAAACGCGTGAAGTCAGTTTGCCGATGACAACCTATCCAGCTGCCATCAAGCTGGCGACCAGGATGCTGGTCGAAGGCCAAAAAAAAGCGGCATTAAGCACGTTGGCAACGGCTTTAACCACGCTGGTTGAGAAGCGGGCTATTATCCCTCTGTCACTGATTCGGGTGCAGTCCATGGTCAAGGCAGCCTCAGAGCTGGACAAGGAGAAAGGTAAAGACAGGGCATTGCTCCTGCTGGATGCTGCTGAAGAACAGTTACAGCTGGCTGTTGCTCTGGGCTATGCAGATAAGCATTCAGTGCTTTATAAGGATTTGTCGGAACAAATCAAGGCTCTGAAAAAAGAAGCCAGGGGTGGTAATGTGGTTGAGCGTTTGTATAGCAAGCTTAATGACTCCATTAAGCAACTGGTGGAGAAAAGTTCAGAGCAGTCAGAACAAAAAGGTACCCAAAAAGCAGAAAACGATACTGAGAAAAAATAACACTTCGCTGGTTTGAGTTGTTCGTGCGGAGTCAAAATACTATATTTTTCCGGTGCGGACACTCGTGAACTGATTGAAATCGTTAAATAGCATCAGCTATTTAAGGAGCCTCTGATCAAGTCCCAGTCGTTTTCCTGAGGCTGAAATATTGCCATTTTTTCGCTATAAAAGTGACCAATAGAATGACTATTACTAACTTTTCTATCAAAAAACTGACGAATTTCATCTCACAGGAAATTCGACCGGACTTAATCAGAGGCTCCTTAAGGAAGCCCTGATTAAGTC
>WFWY01000110.1 GCA_015490895.1 Thiotrichaceae bacterium
TGATTAAGTCTGGTCGAATTTCCTGTGAGATGAAATTCGTCAGTTTTTTGATAGAAAAGTTAGCAATAGTCATTCTATTGGTCACTTTTATAGCGGAAAAATGGCGATATTTCAGCCTCAGGAAAACGACTGGGACTTGATCAGAGTCTCCCTAAGGAGCCTCTGATTAAGTCTTCTCAAATAGGCCGGGGTTTGTATTCACCGTTAGGCCAGCAGGGAGCGGAAAGTGATTCTCCTATGTTGGCTGCCTGTAGACGATCCCTTACCTCCAGCAATCGTCCGACCAGGCCTGGCTCGATCTTTGCGTAGGCTTCCGGGTCTTCGACCCGGTTAACGACAATGCCCAGTAATTCGGTAATGGCATTACCCACCGAATTTTGTGAAATTGTCACAATCAATTTGCCCTGATCATCACGATACAGAATCTGTTTGTAAGCAGGCCTCCAGCGAATATCATTAGCAAATTTCGGATCCTGAATAACCTGCTCGCGCAGATCCCGGGCGACACGAATAAAAACAGGGTTACTTAACAGCACATCACGAATCTGCGTGGGGAATGTCGCAGCCGGGGGGATAGTCTCCTCTCCGTTGGAGACAAGCGAGAAGAAGGTCTGGTAAAAGTCCAGAAAACCAAGCAAAACCTGTTCGTATTCATACCAGAAATATTGATCCTTCAGTTTTTCCTGCCCCCCTGGCACCTCCCATGATGGTAAGCCTTGTGGATAACCGGTCAGCTTTAAGGATCCGTCACCGGCACTCATGGGTCGCAGTATCTGCAAATCCAGCACATCCAGAAACTGCTCATAGACACCACTGAGCTGCCTCAGGAACAGTGTATTATGCCCACTATCGGTCAGATTCGGATCATTCGGGTTCGCCTCTTCAGCAGCCGCTATCTCGTCCATGGGAAAAACCATAAAATGATTGTGTATCATGCGAATACTGGGAACACCGGGCTTATTCAGCGGCCAGGTTGAGTCCAGGCTCGCCTCTCCACACAATACCAGGTGCTTTTCCGGATCAGGATATGTCTCCAACATGTAGTCACAGATTATTTGTGTCATCTGCTGCCAAACTTTCTTTTGCTGTCGTTTCATCTGATCACGGCGCACCGGCCTGCCCAGAGGATCCAGTATTCTTCTGGAGACATCCAGCATCACGGATGTATCAAACTCTGAACTGTGTCCTACCAGCTTCCGGTACATCAATAAATCTTCAGGCGTTCTGAACAGGCCATTTTCTTCTGCCAGGTTTTTCAGGTTAGCAGGGCTATTAAAAAATTCTACACGGGAAACCCCCTCTGGTACCGAAAGTGTCATACTGGGACGGGGAGTTACAATAATCCGGGGAGTTAGTTTCATATCCGGTTTAGTCCTTGTTAGCGCTAAATAAACTCATGATAATCAGTAACGCAGCACCCATAGTAATACCAATATCTGCTACGTTAAAGGTTGCAAAATGATAATCAGGGTTGAGGTAAGGGATGGGAAAATGAAAATCAATAAAATCCGTCACCTTGCCACTCATCACACGGTCAATCAGATTACCAATAGCACCACCCAACACTAGTGATAAGCCAATCGCTGTCCATTTTTCATTTTTTGGCAGGGTACGCAACCAGTTCAGGATAAACAGGCTAACCACCAGTGCGAGCACCGCAAAAAACCAGCGCTGCCAGCCTCCCTGGTCAGCGCCTATACTAAAAGCAGCACCTTCGTTGTAACGCAAGGTCATATTCAGAAAAGAAAATATTCTAACCGGCAACCCTTCTGTCAGAGCATCTTCAGCCATCCACTTGGTCAACTGATCCATAAAAATAACGATAGCAGAAACCCACGTCCATCTAAGCATAGTCACGTACCTCGCCATCACCTTCTACATTATCCACGCAGCGCTGACAAAGTTCGGGATGAGTCTTATTCAATCCAACATTTTCACGATGATGCCAGCAGCGGATACATTTTTCATGCAGGGCAACCTCTGCCTTGATCCACAAGCCAGACTCACCGTCCACGGCGCTGGCGGTTTCTGGTGGTGTATCCGTCTCGATAACGGTTGCACCGGAGGTAATCAGCACAAACCGTAACTCATTCTCGAGTTTGCCCAGTACCTGACACCATTCCCCCTGACAGTAAATACTGACTTCTGCATCCAGCGATGAACCAATTTCATCATCGACCCGGAGTTTTTCCAACTGCTTGCTAACGGCTTCACGCACAATAAATATTTGTTGCCAGTCACTGGCACTGATATGTACGTTATCATCCAGCTCACGTAACGCTGTATACCACTGGGAAAACAGCACATAATCTGTCTTTTCACCGGGCAAATAGCTCCAGATTTCCTCTGCCGTGAAACTGGTTATAGGTGCCAGCCAGCGCACCATGGCCTGCAAAATATGAAATGCAGCGGTTTGTGCCGAACGTCGTGGTCGGCTGTTTGCCGGCATGGTGTATTGCCGGTCTTTGGTTATGTCCAGAAACAAACTGCTCATTTCAATCGAGCAGAAGTGCAAAATCTCCTGATAGGCAATGTGAAACTGGTAACTGTCATAGGCTACCAGCAACTTTTGTTGTGTTTTGAAAGCCCGGTCAAGCGCCCATTGATCCAGTGACAGCATTTCATCATAGACTACCTGGTCGGTCGCGGGATTAAAATCACTCAAGTTCGCCAGCAAGTAACGTGCCGTATTCCGTATCCGACGGTAGGCATCGGCTGTACGCTTGATAATCTCATCCGAAACGGTCATTTCCCGACTGTAGTCGCTGGAAGCTACCCACAAGCGCAAGATGTCAGCCCCCAGTTTTTTGTTAATACTTTGTGGGGCAATGACGTTCCCTTTGGACTTTGACATTTTTTCGCCATTGGCATCTACCGTAAAACCATGTGTCAAAACTGTCTTGTAGGGTGCGTCTCCACGCATGGCAATCGCGGTTTTCAGGGAAGACTGAAACCAGCCACGATGTTGATCTGAGCCTTCCAGGTACAAATCTGCCGGCAAACTCAACGTGGCTCTGCGCTCAAGAACAGAGGCATGTGTCACGCCAGAATCAAACCAGACATCCAGTGTATCGGTCACTTTGTCATAATACGGAGCATCTTCACCCAGCAGCTCGGCTGAATCCAGCTTGAACCAGGCTTCCACACCTTCTTTATCAATTTTTCCGGCAATTTTCTCAAATAATGCGGTGGTATCCGGGTGTAACTCGCCTGTTTCCTGGTGGACAAACAGGGTAATTGGCACACCCCAGGTACGCTGTCGTGAAATACACCAGTCCGGACTACTTTCCACCATTCCCCTAATACGGGCTTTACCCCAGTCTGGCAGCCATGCAACCGTATCAATCGCATCCAGAACCCGTTGCCGCAGACCTGTTTGATCCATGCTGATAAACCATTGTGGAGTGGCTCTGAAAATCAAGGGTGTCTTATGCCGCCAGCAATGAGGATAACTGTGATAGAGCTTGTTTTGACACAGCAACCTGCCATGTTGCTGCAATACTTCCAGCACATGTGGATTCGCATCCTGCACTGACTCACCCGCAAACAAGAGGGTATTCGGTAAAAAATGACCATCACTACCTACCGGATTATCAATGGGAAGATCATATTTCAGACCAACCACGAAATCTTCTTGTCCATGGCCAGGGGCGGTGTGCACACAACCTGTACCGGCATCCGTTGTCACATGCTCGCCCAGAATAACTGGAACCCTGCGTTCATAAAACGGGTGTTGCAGTTGCAAACCTTCCAGTTCACTCCCCTGGCAGGTCATCAATACCTCATGTTCAGCGATCTCAGCACGCTTTAATACATCCCGATAGAGGGCTTCTGCCAGAATCAGGCGTTCTCCGGCTACCTGTACCAGTACATAATTCAGGGTCTCATGTACAGCAACAGCCTGGTTTGCAGGTAATGTCCAGGGTGTGGTTGTCCAGATAACGACTGAAATCTCCCCTTCACCGGGCAAAGCACCACAACGTGCCGCCAACGCATTTTCATCGGTAACAGTAAAACGCACATCAATGGCATAAGAGGTTTTATCCTGGTATTCTACTTCTGCCTCTGCCAGGGCAGAACCACAGTCTACACACCAGTGCACCGGTTTTTCACCCTTACGCAAGTGTCCATTGGCGACAATCCGACCGAGCGAGCGGACAATATCGGCCTCCGTCTGAAAGTCCATGGTAAGATAAGGGTTATCCCATTCCCCCAGTACACCCAGGCGCTTGAAATCCGCTTTCTGTAATTCAACCTGACTGTTAGCGTATTGGCGACAAAGTTCACGAAAGCGGGCAGCATCGACCTTGACACCAACTTTACCCACCTTCTCCTCTACCTTGAGCTCAATAGGCAGGCCGTGACAATCCCAACCAGGAGTGTAAGGTGCATCAAAGCCGCTTAAGGTTTTACATTTAATAATAATATCTTTGAGAATCTTGTTGACTGCATGCCCAATATGGATGTTGCCATTAGCATAGGGAGGGCCATCATGCAGGGTGAAGTTTGGACGCCCGGCACAATGTTCGCGTAGCCTGGCATACAAACCTGCCTCATCCCAGGCTTTCAGCATTTCTGGCTCTTTTTGCGCCAGGTTACCTCGCATCGGAAATTTTGTTGCGGGCAGATTCAAGGTTTTCTTATAGTCAGTCACTTACTTTTTTTCCATCAAGAAATCAGTAAAACCGCTGGCTTGCGGTCACAAGAGCGTAAGAATACCAAGTTTTCAAAGGATGACCTACCTAAATTATCATTGGCTTTATCTTCTTGGGTTCGTGTAGACAAAGAGGAGCAGGAAGCCCCTTTCCCCGAAAGAGAACCGTACTCCAGCGACGAATACAGTAGAGCAAAAAAGGGGCGATTCTAGCTTCGAGAAAACCGCTCACGACTTAATCAGAGGCCCCCTAAGTCTTATGCCGGTTTTCTGCCTGTCCCACTGACGTAGCCTCTGAAGTATTGGCAGGTTGATGATTTTGCTCGGCAATCAAGGTGTCATTTTTATAAAATACAGGCCGGGGAGAGAGCCGAACATCGTCTATGAAGGCATATTGATCCTGTCGTGGTGCCCAGTAAGGCCCACTTCCACCATAAAAGGAGGCAAATAGCAGACGATCTATTTCCAGCCTGTCCACATTACGAAAACGCATCCCCTGCCGGTCAAGCACTAGCTTGCCATCCAGCCAGGTCTTGATCACACCATTTTTTTCACCTGGCTGATTGAGGAGAACCATAGTTTGCACGGTATGCCACCTCCCCAGTGTAACAGGTTGCTGCATTGCCAGGGGCATCACATCACCATACTTTCCTGGTTGATCCGGATGATAGACATACTGAACCAGCTTACCTTCTTTATCCCACATCATTCTGACACTCCAGCCGTCTGCCCCATTCGGTATGGCACCATTGGTATTGGAGTCTCCACCACCAATACCGGGTAATTTTCCACCTTTAACAAAACGAAAACCCTGTGGAAACTTAAACCGGTAACCGTAATACAGTTTCTTAAAACGTTTACCTAGCTCTGGTTTCCAGTTCACACAATGTTTGGGGCTGTAACAGCCAGATATCCCTCTGGGGTAGTGGATACGCAAACCTTTCCCATAATAAGCGCCTTTGCCATCAACCACATTAACCAGGTTCTTCCCCATTTGCCAATCCGGACAGTGCCAATCCTTGCGAAAAGCGGCATCGCTGTAGCGCCCTGTTGAAGTATGATCAAAGTTAATTACCCACTGCTGGTCATCTGCAAGGGGGGTACTCCCAATACAGTTCGCTTCCAGATAAAAGTTCTTATATTTTTCATCCTTGCCAGTCACGCCATAATAACGGGGTGTTTTCAAATTCAGAACATACTCCCAAACCGGATGTGTTTTTGCAGGAAACGGGGCACCGTTATAAACAACAATCTTCTTTTGCCATTTACGTCGCCGCTGATCCCAGTAGAGTTTGCCCGCATAAGCATACTTTTTTTGTGTCGTATCTTTGTAACGTTGCACCTGAATATCAACAGGTTCTGCAAAAAGAATCGTTGATGTCACCAAAATGCCAATCATGAGTAATAGTGCCAAAGGAAATAGCCTCATTTACCCCCCCTTACCTGGTATTATATTTGTGTGAAAGCCCCATTATGGAGCCTCTAATTAAGCCTGAATGGAGTTTCTCAACCGATAGAATTGTTCAGTTTTTGCTTAAAAATGGAGATAATAGTCGCTCTATTGTGATATTTTTAAGCAATAAATGGACGGATTCTAGTCTCAGAAAAACGAGTTATGACTTAATCAGGGTCTCCTTAAATAATAGCTAGTGGCGGTGACTAAGATTAATTAAAGCCAGCGCAATAACTATCCTTTATTACCGTACTCCTCATTTAATGAACACCTCCTGAACTTGCACTGATATAACGCCTGTATACAAGTACTTACCTATCCTATCTTTTACAAAAGGTCTTTTTGCATGAGATTTATGGGATAATAGTGCGAATACAACAACGAGAAAGCCAATGAATATCGAACAAGCACTCAGGCAACGGGCAGATTCCAGGTGTGAACTCTGCCACTCAGACAGCCATCTTGGTGTCTACGAAGTCCCACCGGTCAATATGATCTCTACAGAACATTGTGTACTGGTATGTGCTACCTGCCGTGAGCAAATTGAAGACCCGGAAAAAATGACTCCCCATCATTGGCACTGCCTGAATGAAACCATGTGGAGTCAGGAGCCCGCTGTACAGGTTCTGGCCTGGCGCCTACTTAACCGTCTGCGTAGTGAAGCCTGGTCACAGGAGTTACTGGACATACTCTACCTGGAAGAGTCCGTACAACACTGGGCAGAGGCTGAAACCGACCTTGTTTCAGAAGACGAGCAGGAACTAACACGAGATAGCAATGGTGCCGTACTCAATAACGGTGACAATGTAATTATTATCAAAGATTTAGCTGTTAAGGGCGCCCGTTTCACTGCAAAGCGAGGCACCGTGGTACGCAATATTTCATTAACGCCAAACCCTGAACACATTGAAGGCAGGGTCAATGGCACTCGTATTGTGCTGTTATCCTGTTTTTTGAAAAAACAGATGGGGTAGTCACTCCATGATTTTGCGCTACTGCTATCACTGCCTCTTGATCCTGCTTACGCTCCCTTTCCTGGCACCTGCTGCTACCGCACAACATACAAACTTTCAAAGCCTGGAGCGCTATTTGCAGGAAGCCCTGGATGATACCGCCATGCAAGACTTCGAGTATGTTGTAAAGAACGTCAAGCACAATATTTTCTGGCAACAAGAAGGCCAGGAGAATAAATACCAAAGTGCTTACAGACGCTCTACCCCTTTCTTTCGGCACCTGGGGCGAGATGATGTTCCTGGCTTTGTATTTCTTATCCCCTATCTGGAATCGGGCTGGCACCCTACCCGGGGGAAACCGTCTTCAGATTACGGTTATTGGCAGATGGTCAGTGAAGTGGTTGCCGAAATTAAAACACTGGACGAAGCTTCGGAGGGCTTAAGAAATTCACATCCTGACGAGATTCGGAGCAACCCCGCGTTAAGTACAGAGGCCGCTTTAATTCACCTGCGACGCTATTATTTCTATTTCCGCCATGTAGCCAACTTCCCGGAAGCAGATGCCTGGCTATTTGCCGTCACAGCGTTTAACTGGGGAGCTGGTAATGTGAAAAACCTGTTACAGGCTATGCAGCAAACCCCGGCGAATAATAAGAAGACTATCGGTTTTGCAGCTTTCTACCACCATTTGTTTATAACCAGCAAACAACGTCCCAATGACAAATCCATGCGAGTGGCACTGGAGTATTTACCTAACTTGTGGAATATTGCCCTGTTACTTCAACCTTTGCAGCAAACCGCTCAGGAAGTGTCTGAAAATAACGCATTCACTCTCAAGAGATCCTCTTCGGTATCAATACCGTGATCAGGTGCGTTTTCAATAATGCCAACCTGAATATTAATTCCATGATACAGGGGGCGTAACTGCTCCAGTGATTCTACGCGTTCCAGTCCACACGGGGGTAGCGTGGGAATAAGCTTTAGTGTACACACTCTATAGGCATACATCCCTAAATGGCGATAGTGCTGACCCGATGAAAAGTCTGGAGCAGGCGTTTCCCCTACAGAGAACCAGTGAAAGTGATCCCGATCCCAGGGGATGGGTGCACGACTGAAATAATGCGCTTTGTAATCTGCATCCAGAACCACTTTAACAATATTGGGGTTCATCAAGTCTTCAATCTGGTGGATCGGTGTTGCCAGAGTTGATATCTCGGCATCTGTATTCGCTGCCAGGTCTGCGATAAAGCGAATCACTTCCGGCGGCATTAACGGCTCATCACCTTGCAAGTTAATCACAATATCATCATCCGGCCAGCCCTGCAGGGTACAGACTTCCGCCAGTCTGTCTGTCCCTGAAAGGTGATCCTCGCGTGTCAGGATCACTTGCCCACCAAAACCCTCCACAACCCGCTGGATCCGTGTATCGTCTGTTGCCACATAGATGCTTTGTATGGCAGCTTTTTTTGCCTGCTGATAGACCCGTTCTATCATGGTTTTTCCAGCAATCATCTTGAGTGGCTTGCCGGGGAGTCGGCTAGAGCTATAGCGGGCAGGGATAACGATATGACAGGTCATGGGCATATGAGAGTTTGCACAGATAAGTTATATACAAGAAAATAAAAAGGTAGCCATACGACTACCTTTTTCCAGGCTGACTCTGTTACCAGCAAACGATCAAAACGCACAGAAAAGAGCCATCACGCCTCTTTCGTTAGGGAGCCCCTGCTTTAGTCTGGTCGAATTTCGCTTCAAACGGTCAAGTCCGGCGGGCTCCTGGGAGGCTCCTAGACATCAAAGGAAGAGCCACAGCCACAGGTTGTTGTGGCATTCGGGTTACGAATCACAAACTGTGCACCTTCCAGCCCTTCAGTGTAGTCTATTTCAGCCCCCACCAGATATTGGAAACTCATGGGATCCACCAGAAGACTCACACCACCTTTCTCCACAACGGTATCGCCTTCATCTATCGTTTCGGCAAAGGTAAACCCGTACTGGAAACCCGAGCACCCGCCTCCACTGACAAAAACACGTAGTTTCAGATTATCGTTGTCTTCTTCTTCGATCAAAGACTTGACTTTTGCAGCTGCCGCATCAGTAAAATTCAGCAGGGCTTCGTCTTCCTGGGTATCAGCAGGGTCTGCTATTTCAACGCTCATGGGTAAAATCCTCAATATACATAGTTGGATGGGAACGTAACACTAACCCCTATTTGCCGCAAGTAACACTACCAATACTAATGCTTATTATTGCCCGGCGATTCAGCTGCATGAGATAGATATAGCGCCAGCCCCAGAAAGGCGATACCACCTGCCAGGTACAACAAATCCAGTGCTGTATTAAACGCCATCTCATTACTGTATTCAAAAAATTTCACAATCAGAATCATCAGAACCACCTTGGCCAACCGGTTCTTGAGATCATCCAGGCTGTGAATCACCAATATTTTGGATGCGGTTGCCAAGTGTTCTGCATCATCTATCTTGCTAATAAACAATTCGTACAAACCCAGTGAAAAAATTATCAACACCGTTGCCAGCAAATAACCATCAATAATTTCTACCACATGCGTGATCATATTCGTACGAAACATTTCCTTGGCTTCACCCGACAAGGCACTGTACTCATGTAAGTGAGTAATCATCTGCCAGGCATCGATGGTTGCCATATACATCATGGCAACTGCAGCCGCCAGACTGGCAATCACAGCTGCAATAACAAGCAGGCGGCTGTTCCAGAGAAATTTTTCAAACAGTCTTTCTATCATTTTCATAAGATCAGGTCAGAAGGAGCTATCTGTGCCACACCAGGCACACAAATTAATTGCTCATTAGCATAAATTAGCGGTAGACGTGCTCGTTGCCAGGGCGGGATACCCTTTTCCTGCAACAGATTCTTTAACGTCAGCATGTGTTTTCGATGCTGTGGCCGCAGCCTCTCGCCTCCGCACCGAAAGCGGACAGTAACAGGAACAGCGCGTTCCAGTAAAACCTTTTTCAACTCGCCCAGGTCATCGGGCTGCAACACGCCTCTACCTCCCGGTATCTGCAATGGATGATGCAAATCCCAGGGAATGCAAACCGTTTTTTCTAAAGCTGTCACCACTGGCAAAGGGGGCTGGATATATACATCATCCCGATAACGCCTAACTTCAACTCCTGACCAGTGTACCCGTGGGGTTGCAGACAAAACGCTTTGAAACACATCCTCTAGCAGATGCTGCAACTGCTTTTCTGAAGGCACAGTGAAGCCTGATTTTTTCACCCAGTGCCGAATGACGGCCTTGCGCTTCACCACCGGTAACTGATTCACCGAGTGACGGGAAAGGGTGCCCTCACGAGAGCCCGTTAACGTTGTCATTTCATCTTCAATATAAGATGATAGCAAGCTCCCGGCCTCTGCCTGTACCCTTGCAACACGCGCCAGGGTTACATCCATTCGTGGCCAGCGCTGCTGTAGCAGAGGAATCACCTCATTACGTAAAAAATTGCGGTCAAAACGGCTTTCGCTATTCGTCGGGTCTGTAATATACGCCAGCTGAAAACGCTGTGCATAGGCTTCCAGCATAGCCCGGGAATACGTCAGTAAAGGACGTAGATGGTACGTTGCTGCAATGCTGCGTGTCGCCGGCATGGCAGCCAGACCATCCAGCCCACCACCTCGTAATAGCTGCAACAAGACCGTCTCGGCCTGATCATTCTGGTGATGAGCCGTTAATAATTTTTCATCTTCCTGCAAATGCCCCGCCAGAGCCCGGTAACGTACAGTACGCGCCACTGCTTCCAGACTTTGACCTTCGGTAGGGGGAAGCTGTACCGACAGGGTCTGGTGCTCACAATTTAATGCTTTTGCAATAGACTGACAATGCGCTGCCCAGTCTGTCGATGCCGGCTGCAAACCGTGATCTATATAGATTGATCGCACCGAAAGACCAGCATGACGGGATTGCAGCGTAGCAAACAGATGGAGCAAGACGTGTGAATCCAGACCGCCACTGTAGGCAATTAAATATTTCCCTGATGGCGACGCTGTTGAAAAAAATTGTCGGGCAAAGGTATCAGCGCTTAAAACAGAGTCACTCACTACTCTTCAAACTTGCCATAAGCCATTAAGCGCTTGTGGCGACGCTCCAGCAGCTTATCCATATTCAAGGCTTTCAAATCACGCAAGCTGCTCACCAGAGCTTCACGTATATTGGCACAAGCCGCATCGAAATCCCGGTGTGCACCCCCTAAGGGTTCAGGAATAATCTGGTCAATCAGACCCAGCTTTCTCAACCGGGCTGAGGTAATACCCAGTGCATCCGCGGCATCTGAAGCTTTACTCGCATCTTTCCATAAAATCGACGCACAACCTTCCGGGGAAATAACTGAATAAGTTGCATATTCCAGCATCATTACCCGATCCGCCACTGCAATCGCCAGAGCACCTCCTGACCCCCCTTCACCAACCACAGTCGCAATAACCGGTGTACGCAGTTTTGACATCTCAAAAAGGTTTCTGGCAATGGCCTCACTCTGCCCTCGCTCTTCAGCACCGATCCCCGGGTAGGCACCTGGTGTATCGATAAAGGTCAAAATCGGCAAATGAAATTTTTCTGCCAGCTTCATCAACCGCAAGGCTTTTCGATAACCTTCTGGTCTTGGCATACCAAAATTCCGGTATACTTTTTGCTTCGTATCACGGCCTTTCTGGTGGCCAATGACCATCACGGGGCGCCCCTCGAAACGGGCAACGCCTGTCACAATCGCCGGATCATCACCGTAGGCACGATCACCGTGCAATTCCTGAAAGTCTGTAAATAGATTATCAATTAAATCCGTCGTGTAAGGTCGTCCCGGGTGTCTGGCTAACTGCGATACCTGCCAGGCTGTGAGCTTGCTAAATATCGACCTGGTGAGCGAGTCCACTTTGGTTTCCAGGCGGGCAATTTCTTCCCCGATATTGACATCCGAACTATCGACATAGCGAAGCTCTTCAATTTTGGCTTCCAACTCAGCAATCGGTTGTTCAAAATCAAGATAATCAGAATTCATAAGTAGCATATAGTGATAGTCGTCGAGAGGCTGATATTACATGCCTTATCCGTAAAATACCATGCTCACGCAGCAAAGACGGCTCTGGATCTATGCCTACAAACCCTGAATGTTCTGCCTCAAATGCCATAAAAAGCAATATATTCTGCGTGTTTTTTATCCTTCTTTACACTTTATTGACTCTTTTATTTACCTTTATTTACCATTTCTTAGAAGATAGCTTTGGCCACTAATCGGAAATATGCATTCTCCCATCCCTGCATAGATAGCTAAAGCTACCCTGATAGCTATAAAAGACACTGGAAACGCAGAATCAGGGGCGTAGTGCATAACAGGTAATAAATACACACAACAGACGATACATCGTTAGGTTGGTTAATTGTTATTAAAAGCGCAACAATCACACCCTGACTGCCAAAATATACATTCAAGGATGATCGTATTAACACCAAGCATAAAGCGGCCAACCCCAGGCTCAGTATTAGCGACTTCCAGCGATATATTTATCAAACGACGGCATTAAGCCAGAGCATGGAGACATTATGACATCTATACAAAATAACTATCACAGTGACACATGGACACGTGCCAGCAGCAACAGCCATCGCTCTCACTCAAAACGTGCTGGCAATACAATGTCCAATGCTTTTCACGAGCACTTCGCATCACGCCGTCGCGGCAACCATGGCGGCAACCGCAGACAGTATGTTCGCCAACAAATGAGCCGGATGGTAAACCAGCAGAGCCAGAGCCTTCAGGCAGAAAGACAGGGACAGGAGCACCGACACGCATGTCCCGGCTTTGGCACGGTTAATGGTAACAACTCAGTTGACCAACAGATTAACAGCCTGCTGGAACAGATGGGTATACTCAATCAGGGTGAACCAGGGAACCTGCCGGGTGCAACCGACCCCTTAAATTTCCAGAATGATATCTCCGGATTTGATTTGAATGGAGTATTACAGTCACTCGGCTTAAACAGCCCGTCCAGCTCTGACCTCAATGGTTTAACTGGACTGGAAGACATGCTAAACCAACTACTACAGCAACTATCATCAGGGAACAGGGACAACGCCCCCATGATGCCCCCGGTAACCATGATGGAAGACCGTATCGAAATCACCCTGGATACCAAGCCGATTTCTGGTGACACAACAGACTCAGATACTATCCCGTCTTTGCTGGACGACTTTGATCACAATCAGTTAAATGACCTGCTGCAAGCCTTTAGTCTGGATGAACTGGCTCAGATGTTGAGTGACGAAGGCACGACAGTCTCAGCCGATGAACTCATGCAGCTACTGGCTCAGTTAGGCCTCACAACCGACACTGATAATACGACTGAAACAGGCATGGACTCGGACAGGGACATGCCCATAAATGATACACCGATACCCGTTGAACCCAATAATGGTATTGGAGATGGGGCAAACCCCATTACCACCGATGATAACGGTACTGTCCAGGCTCAGGCTATTCTGGATAGCCTGGATAGTGGCCAGCTGGCTAACTTATTACAGATGTTCAGTCTGGACGACCTGGCTCAAATGCTAAGCGATGAGGGAACTCAGGTTTCATCCGGTGAGCTTATGCAGCTACTGACACAACTAGGACTTGCAACAGATAGCAGTAGCATGGACAGCGCTATGCCTGCTGATGGTTCTCCAGCAACTACAAATATCCCTTCCGCAGACATGATGACCACATCTACGGATACAGGTACGGATACAGACACAATAGATGCAACAGCAGCAAATATCCAGACTCTGCTGGATGGCTTCGATACCAGCCAGCTCAATGACCTGCTGCAAATCTTTAGTCTGGATGAGCTGGCTCAAATGCTAAGCTCGGAAGGTACGCAAGTATCTGCCAGTGAGTTATCACTACTATTAACGCAACTTGGCCTTATTAGCAGTGGAACAGAGGCTGAGACAAACGCCGCTGACACCTCTAGCACGGCAGCGGAGACCTCATCTGATACCCCTTCGGTGAATACAGCAACAGGCAGCAATAGCACTGATGAAACACAAACATCCAGTACCAATGCAGACAACCCAACAGACAACACAAGCAATGCAGATATCCAGTCCCTGTTAAATGGTCTGGATGCAGGCCAGTTAAACGACCTGCTACAGGTATTTAGCCTGGACGAGCTGGCTCAAATGCTAAGCTCCGAGGGTACACAGGTTTCTGCTGATGAAATTTCCCTACTACTTGAACAACTTGGTTTATTAGGCCCTGATTCCGGCATTACAGATGCGGCATCAAACACCTCAACCGCGGGGACAATACCACCAGAAATACCCTCTTCAACCAATACCCCTGCTGCGGAAAATTCCTCACCATCTGCTAATACGCCTACAACAACAGGTAGCAATGCCGATACCGAGTTACAAACATTGCTTGCTGAAAACAGTGGACTACTAGCCAATGTTTTTGACCTGTTTAGCCCACAGGAACTTTCCGATGCCTTAGCGCAGGAAGGCACGGATATTTCAGCCGGAGACCTGACAGCACTGCTTGGGCAATTAGGTATTAAAGCCTGAAAACAGGAAGCGTAGCGAAGTTTCAGCCTCAGGGAAACGATTGGGACTTGATCAGCCCCCCCCTTAAGGAGCCTCTGATTAAGTCTGAGTGGAATTTCTCGATTGATAGAATTGTTCAGTTTTTGCTTATAAATGGAGCTAATCGTCACTCTATTAGGGAGATTTTTAAGCAAAAAATGGGCGATTCTAGCTTCGAGAAAACCGCCCACGACTTATTCAGAGGCTCCTTAATGTAATGTCGGATTTCCAGAAGAATCAAGCCCGCCTTCACGAGAAAAGACGTTTTCTATATCAACCTGATCTAACTCATAATGCTGATTGCAAAACTCACAATCAACACTGACCTTACCCTGCTCAGCAAGAATTTCTTGAACTTCTTTTTTGCCCAGTGAGAACACGGCTTTTTCTATTTTCTGCTGCGAACAGTTACATTCAAAGCGTAACGGTTTGGCAGCATACAAACGCAACTCTTCTTTATGGTACAGCCGATATAACAACGTCTTCGCATCCAGCCCCAGCAACTCGTCATCCGTCAAAGTTCCAGCTAAAGCTGTCGCATGCTGCCAGTTACTCTCCCTGTCTTCAGCCGCTTCGTCGCACCCCCCCGGCAAACTTTGCAACATCAGCCCCGCTACACGTTGCTCACTAACCGCCAGCCATAAACGTGTATACAACTGCTCAGACTGGGCAAAATAACCTCCCATACAGTCCGCCAGTGATGTGCCCTGTAACGACACCAGGCTTTGATAGCGCTCACCTTGTTGCTGTCCTGGTTTGGGCGTGTTTTCAACTGTTATCACCATTGTGCCAGTACCGAACAGCTCGCTAAAAGGAGCATTCTCAATAATCTCACCCTGCCAATGAGCAATACCCCGCAAGGCTCCCTCTGAACTTGCCTGTACTACCAGCATAGTAACCGGATATGTACCCTGAATCTGCATCACCAGTGAACCTTTAAATTTTAACGACTCTGCCAGCAAACCAACAGCTGCCAGTGCCTCACCCAGCACACCTTGCACTGCTCCGGGATAATCGGCAGTCCGGCAAATAGCTTGCCAGGAAGATTCGAGTTGCAACCATTCGCCACGAATATTCAGGTTTTCAAGCAGGAAACGGTGAATTTTATCGGTCATCATCAAAGCTATTTTTAGTCATAAAACAGGGATTCTATCGTGCTGTCGAGTGTCTGTCCTGAAAAACTCTGTTACACTGTGTTCATGTACCCCGTAAAGAACATTCTTCTACTCAAACTCTGGCGAGCCAGCGCCCTGAACGCAGCCAGACGCCCTCTTATTCTCTAAAAAACACGGCTGCGGGAACCACTCCCACAGCCTATGACTGGATTCCCGCAGCACGACTAAAAGCACAAGGAATCCGCATGACCCGCCCTATTTCCACACCTGCCTCTTCTGAGCACGTCCAGTTTCGCTCCGGCATCCTGTTTGCCATTACCGGGACAGCACTGTTCTCCCTTAAATCCATTTTTATTAAACTGGCCTTTCAGGAAGATATTGATGCCACCACACTACTCACCCTGCGTATGTTAATCGCGCTACCGTTTTATCTCTTTATCTTGTTATATGCCATCAAAACCCGGCCTGGCAAGGCGGCGAAATTATCGTATGAAAATATCCTGCAAATAGCTGGCCTGGGATTTCTTGGCTACTATCTGGCATCCTATCTGGACTTTGCAGGGCTGACCTTCATCTCTGCCCAGCTGGAGCGCCTCACCCTGTTTACCTACCCCATTATGGTTGCCCTGCTAAGCTGGTTCTTTTTCAGGGAAAAAATCACCCTGAATACCATACTCTCTCTGCTTTTAAGCTATCTGGGTATCAGCTTTTTATTTGCCACCGAAGCTACGACCTATTCCACCCAGGCGCACACTGCACAGGGAACACTACTGGTCGCAGGTGCAGCCTTGAGCTTTGCGTTTTACGTGATCTTCAGTAAAACCCATATTACCCGCCTGGGTAGTCTGATTTTTACCAGTATCGCCATGATCGCTTCACTGCTCTTTGTCCTCGTGCAATTCTTTGCGACGCATAACGCCACAGACCTGCTGGTTTCCAAAAAGCTCTGGGCACTGGCATTCATGCTTGCCCTGTTCTGTACTGTCATCCCCAGTTTCTTTACCAGCGAAGCCATTCACCGTATTGGTGCAACCCGCACCAGTATCACCGGAACCCTTGGTCCGGTGATCACTATCATTCTGGCTGTGAAGGTACTGGGCGAACCATTTGGCTGGGAGCAAGTAGTGGGGTTGTTGCTGGTATTGCTAGGAGTGAGCTTGCTGAGAGCAAAATAACAACTCCTGTATTTTTCACCGGGGTAAATTTGATAGAACATTCATATGACGCGTCATGATGACTTGTTCTCAAGGATTTATCCTCGCCAGAGTGATTAGCCTTAATTATCAATTACTCATTGAGAAAGGAGCCAGTCTGAACATCATCAACAATGCCCGGGAAGCGCTCCTGGATGTCGCCAATAAAAGAGGTTTGCGAAATATTACCCTGCTTATCAGGCAAGAAGGCAGACTAACAGCAAGCCAGATGGGAGCCAACCCTGAGCCGAGCATTTTCGTATTTATCACATACCGTAAAACCAGCTTTTCCTGCTATTTCCCTGCTATGGTCATTGCTTCAATCAAAATCGAGCCTGTACGGGTACTTCCCTGATAATCCACATCATTGCCAATGGCAACGATGCCCTGGTACATATCTTTCAGGTTTCCCGCAATCGTGACCTCCTCTACCGGATACTGAATTTCACCATTTTCTACCCAGAAACCGGAGGCTCCACGTGAATAGTCTCCCGTGATACCGTTGACGCTATTACCAATCAACTCGGAAACCAGCAGCCCTGTTCCCATTTCTTTAAGCAATGCTTCGAGGCTTTGCCCGGTGCTTTCCAGTGTCAGATTGTGTGTACCGCCTGCATTACCGGTGCTTTGCATACCCAGTTTTCTGGCGGAGTAGCTGCCTAGCAGGTAACTCTGGATTATGCCACCTGCCACCAGGTCTTTGTTTTTGAGTGCCACACCTTCTTTATCAAAGCAGGCGCTTCCCAGTGCCTGAGGAATAAAAGGCTGCTCATACAGGCGTACAAATTCCGGGAAAACTTTTTCGCCCAGGGCATCCAGGAAAAAGCTTGCCTTATTGTATTGTGCGCTGCCACTGATCGCCGATGTGAAGTGGCTGATCAAACTACGCGCTATTTGCGGCAAGTACAGTACGGGCGCGGTGGTCGTACTGACAGGCTGGCCATGTAGCCGTTTCACAGTGCGTTCTGCGGCCTTTTTTCCAATAGCCTCCGGGGTTTCAAGTTGCTCGCTCAGGCGGGCAGTGGAGTACCAGTAATCACGCTGCATGGAATCACCTTCCTGCGCCACCATACCGCAGGAAATACTGTGCCGTGAACCACGGTTAGTACCCATAAACCCGTGTGTATTGGCATAAACGCTAAAGCCACGATAGGTGGTTACACCAGTGCCGTCCGCATTGGTGATCAGGGGGCTGTAGTCCCGTGCGGCATTTTCACAGGTACGCGCCAGCGCTATCGCTTCATCGGCAGTTATACCCCAGGGGTGATACAAGTCCAGATCGGGGAATTCAGTTGCCATTAGTTCAGCATCAGCCAGCCCTGCATAGTCATCCTCAGCTGTGTATTTGGCAATACGGCAGGCAGCTTCAACGGTCTCCAGCACCGCTTTTTCAGACAGGTCAGCGGTACTGGCATGGCCTTTCTTCTGTCCATAGTACACAGTGAGCCCCATACCCTGATCGCGGTGGTATTCCAGTGTATCGACTTCTGCAAGACGTACTTCAACAGATAGCCCTTCACCGCTGTGAGTATTGACTTCAACCGCTGTTGCACCCCGTTGCTTTGCCTCCTCCAGCACCCGCTCGGCCAGTGTCTGCAATGTTGCTTCCTGCCCGGTTTCCATGCGCTCCTCCATCAGGCTGTTCCTCCTACTGTCAGATCATTGATACGCAAGGTTGGCTGCCCGACACCCACGGGTACCGACTGTCCTGCCTTACCACACATGCCTACGCCGGAGTCCAGTTGCAGGTCATTGCCGATCATGCTGATACGTGTCATCGCGCTGGGGCCATCACCGATCAGTGTTGCACCTTTAACAGGTTTGCCAAGTTTACCGTTTTCAATCAGATAAGCTTCTGATGATGAGAAAACAAATTTGCCAGAGGTAATATCCACCTGACCACCACCAAAACTCACGGCATATAAGCCTTTGTCTACCGAGGCAATGATTTCTTCGGGAGCATAATCACCTGCGTGCATGTAGGTATTGGTCATGCGTGGCATGGGCAGGTAGGAGTAGGATTGCCGCCGACCGTTGCCGGTAGGTTCGGCGCTCATCAGGCGTGCATTTAACTTGTCCTGCATATAGCCTTTCAAAATGCCATCTTCGATGAGTGTCGTGCATTGTGTGGGGGTACCTTCATCGTCCACACTCAATGAACCACGCCTGTTTTCCAGTGTGCCATCATCAACAACGGTCACCCCCCTGGATGCCACCTGTTCACCAATACGACCGGCAAATGCAGACGTACCCTTGCGGTTAAAGTCACCTTCCAGTCCATGCCCAACCGCTTCATGCAGTAAAATGCCTGGCCAGCCATTACCCAGCACGACATCCATACTGCCTGCCGGTGCAGCGACAGCTTCAACATTTACCAGTGCCTGGCGCACCGCTTCTCTCGCATAGCTTTCCGCCCGACCTTCCCGTGTAAACCAGTCCAGTCCGAAACGACCACCACCACCAAAGCTGGCGCTTTCACGTTGTCCGCCCTTATCAACAATCACCGAAACATTCATACGCACCAGTGGGCGCACATCCGCTACCAGCCTGCCTTCATTATCTGCAATCAGAATTACTTCATAACTGGCTGACAGGGTGGGGATGACTTGCTGCACATACGAACTTTCAGCACGGGCAGTTTTGTCGGCAAGATGTAACAGGGCAATTTTTTCGGTGTCCACCAGGCTTGCCAGAGGATCACTGGGTAAATACAGCCGTTGCGGGTTATCATGCCTGTGCCAGACTTTTGCTTTCTGGCTTTTTCCAGACTTGCTGATAGCCCGCGCTGCACGGGCAGATTCCAACAGGGCACCCAGCGTAATTTCATCCGAATAGGCAAAACCTGTTTGCTCACCAGAGACAGCACGCACTCCAAAACCCTGCTCAATACTGTAAGCACCGGTTTTGACGATACTATCCTCCAGCGACCAGGATTCTGTGCGCGAGGACTGAAAATATATATCCGCCAGGTCTATCGAAGTTTGGTTAAAAGTAGCAAACACCCTGTTCAGGTCGGCCTCGGAGAGGCCAGCCGGATCAAGGATAGCAGCTTGCGCCACATGCAAGGGATTGGTATTCATAGGGATTCCATATTGTTAGGTATATTTGTCAGTACTCAGAGGTCACAGCCAGCCACTGAATGTAACCACCTACCCATCCAGACGGTGTTCCAGCACGGGGAATGCCTTGCGGGTTACTGCCTGTGCTTTCAGGTCTGTTTCAATCAGGATAATGCCCGCACCTCTACCCAGCTCTTCACGGACATTGCCCCAGTAATCTATGACCATGCTATGCCCATAGGTAGTGCGCCCATTCACATGATACCCTCCCTGAGCCGGGGCAATCACATAGCACAGGTTTTCAATGGCTCTGGCTCTTAGTAACACTTCCCAGTGTGCTTTGCCGGTGGTTTCAGTAAACGCAGAGGGCAACACAAAAATTTCTGCACCGGCTGCCATCATTTTACGAAAATAGGCCGGGAAACGCAGATCATAACAAACCGCCATACCCACTTTACCAAAGGGCGTTTCTGTGACCACCATTTTTTTACCTGCTGCAATCGTATCACTCTCGGTATATGTCTCACTGGATTCGGAGATTTCCACATCAAATAAGTGACGTTTGTCATAGCGAGCAACCTGCTCCCCCTGACTGTCATACATGATGGAGGCAGCAAAGGCCTTGCCAGGATCGCCAGACTGGATAGGAATAGTGCCCGCGACAATCCAGATATTGTTTTGCCGGGCACACTGACTCATAAAGGACTGGATAGTACCCCTGCCGGGCTCTTCTGCGACAGCAACACTATCTGTTTCCTTATACCCCATAATGGCGAAGTTTTCAGGCAACACCGCCATACCTGCGCCCTGCATGGCGGCTTCCTTGATTAACCGGGATGCTTCCATCAGGTTGGCCTGCACATGAGGTCCTGATGCCATTTGAACGGCAGCAATTTTTGCCATTATTATCTATCTCCACATACTTGTTTGATATGACTGCTGGTTTTTTCCTTGCTCTGCTCGGGGAGCAAATCGTCACATCAATACGATATCGTACTGTTCCTGCGTGTACAATGCTTCCACCTGAAAACGAATACTCCTGTCTACAAACGTCTGAAGCTGTGCCAGGTTGTCCGACTCTTCATCCAGTAACAAATCCACGACATCCTGCGATGCCAGCACCAGTAACTCTTTTGCATCAAACTGTCTGACTTCTCTCAATATTTCACGGAAAATCTCATAGCAAACAGTTTGTGCTGTTTTCAGGTAACCTTTGCCATCACAGGTCGGACAGGGTTCACACAAAACATGCTCCAGGCTTTCCCGGGTACGTTTACGCGTCATTTCCACCAGGCCTAGCTGTGACACGGTACTCACGTAGGTTTTAGCGTAGTCACTGGATAATGCTTTCTCCAGTGCCTGTAAGACCTGTTGACGGTGGTCATAATCCACCATGTCAATAAAGTCGATAATAATGATACCACCCAGGTTACGTAAACGTAGCTGCCTGGCAATAGCTTGTGCTGCCTCCAGGTTGGTTTTGAAGATGGTTTCTTCCAGATTTCGGTGACCCACGAAACGCCCCGTGTTTACGTCAATCGTGGTCATGGATTCCGTCTGGTCAATAATCAGATAGCCCCCTGACTTAAGCTGCACCTGGCGCTCCAGCGCCTTGTGGATTTCGTCTTCAACACCATAAATATCAAAAATGGGTCTTTCACCCGGATAATGTTCAATCACATCCAGCAGTTCAGGAATATACAACTTACAAAACTGTTGCACACTGGACAAAGTTGCACGCGAATCAATGCGTACCTTTTCCATCGGCTCCCCGACCATATCACGCAAGACTCTTTGTACCAGGGGCAAATCGGAATAGACCGCCCTGGGCTTGCGCGTACTGGCAGACACTTCCTGAATTTTTATCCACTGCTTCCGCAAAAAAGCCATATCTGCACGCAAGACTTCTTCATCGACGCCTTCTGCTGCGGTACGGATGATAAAACCGAAGTCACCCTGCTCCTCATCACGAATCTTTTCTACCAGTGTTTTCAGGCGCTCACGTTCCTCCGGATCCTCAATCTTGCTGGAAACACCCAAAGAGCGATCTTCAGGTACCAAAACCAGTGAGCGAGAGGGAATGGTAAGATAGGTGGTCAAACGCGCACCCTTGGTGCCCAGAGGATCTTTTATCACCTGCACCAGAATATCTTTCCCTTCATGTAACAGCTCTGTAATCCGTGGTGGCTTGCTGTCCTTGCTATCACCATTAGCACCATTACTTCTTAGCACATTCTTGAATTTTGGGGTCAGGTCAGAGGCATGCAGGAAAGCGGCTTTCTCCAGTCCAATGTTAACAAATGCGGCCTCCATCCCCGGCAGTACACGGCTTACCTTTCCTTTGTAGATATTTCCAACAATCCCCTGATGGGATGCTCTTTCAATATGTACCTCTTGTAAAATGCCATTGTTCAGCAGCGCGACACGGGACTCTTGCGGGGTTACATTTATTAATAATTCTGCATTCATAATAGCTGTATCTTTGCTTTGGTTAATAACACCCCTGTCTCATACAAAGGCAACCCCATCACGCCGGAATACGATCCCTCAATTCGCTTGATAAAAACTGCACCCAAGCCCTGTATGGCATAGGCACCAGCCTTGTCCTGCGGCTCTCCGGTGGCCCAGTAGGCTTCAATTTCTGCATCACTTATCGTTTTAAATATCACCGTGTTGACGTTCAGGCACTCATCATGTCCGTGTTGGTGCCGTATTGCAACTGCGGACAAAATTCGATGTGCCCTGCCGGACATAGTGGAAAGCATGCGGTAGGCATGGTCATAATTTTCCGGCTTTACCAGTAACTGAGAACCCAGCACTCCCAGAGTATCTGCACCCAATACCGGCCGACTTTTATCAGAGCGCTGCCAGGCGGCTTCGGCTTTCTCCTGTGCCAGCCGTCGTACCAGGCTTTCTGCTGACTCACCCGACAAGCTGGATTCGTCAATACCGACTGGCCTGACATCATAACGAACCCCTATCTGATCTAGCAATTCTCTACGACGAGGTGAAGCGGAGGCCAGGATAATTCGCATTTATCCTGCCCGATGATAGGGATGGTTCTCGGTAATCGTCCAGGCACGATAAAGCTGCTCTGCCAGTATGACACGTACCAGCGGATGCGGGAACGTCAGTGCAGACAAGGACCACACTTGATCTGCTTGTTTTACACACTCCCTGGTCATTCCCTCCGGCCCACCAACCAGCAGGGCAATATCTTTTCCTGACATCATCCAGTTCTCCATATGAGTCGCAAGCTTTTCCGTACTCCAGGACTGCCCCCGGACATCCAGTGCGACAATATGGCATCCACCCGGTACGTGTTGCAGCAACTTTTGGGATTCCTGTTTGCAGAGCGCTTTGATATCGCTGTTTTTCGTGCGTTTAGTAGCTGCGATTTCCTTGAGCTGTAGCTGCACCTTGCCTCCTCGAAAACGGCAGGCATATTCTGCATAGCCCCGATTGACCCAGTCCGGCATTTTCGTACCAATAGCGAGTAAATGGAGTTTCATCCACCACTTACCACTTCGGTTTCCCAGAGTTTTTCCAGGTTATAAAAATCCCGGGTCTGTTGCAGCATGACATGCACAACAATGTCATCCAGATCCACCAGTACCCAGTCCGACCCCTGTTCACCCTCTACACCCAGGGGAGGAGTTCCCTGTTTTTTGGCTACCAGTGCAACATGATCCGCTATCGCTTTTACATGGCGACTGGATGTGCCCGTTGCGATCAGCATGACTTCTGTAAAGGTTGATTTTTTGCTGACATCAATAACACGGACATCTTGTGCCTTCATGTCATCCAGCGCGGTCAGAACCAGTTCGGTTATTTGTTTAGTATTCATTAGTAATGTGTTACCAGCCATTTAGATGTGTGCAAGTATTCAGGGAAGTTTTAATCCTTTTTCAGGAATCCCAGATTAAGTCCGGTCAAAATTCCTGCGAGATGAAATGCGTCAGTTTTTTGATAGAAAAGTTAGCAATAATCATTGCATTGATCACTTTAATAGCGAATAAAATAGCGATGTTTCAGCCTCGGGAAAACGATTGGGACTTGATTAGAGTCTCCTTATGCGCTCCACGAATACCTGTACTGTCTCATTGCATCACAGCCGGGCATACCCCGGCACACGATCATGATGACTGATATAAACGGTTCTCCTTAATATAAATTCTCACCTTCTCAGGTAGTAAAAACTGAATATTCTGCCCTTTAGCGATACAGGCTCGTATAAAGGTAGATGATATTTCCAGTTGTGTCACAGCCATGGGTAAAATTTTCCCTGCCCGGTAGCGAGAAAAATCTTCAGCCGTTTCGGCCCAATACTTACCAGGCCATTGGGTACGCTCCAGCTGATACCCCGGACGGTGAGAAACCACCAGATGCGCCAGCTGTAATATTGTTTGCCAGTCTTTCCAGCGCTGAAAGTGTACAAAAGCATCCGCACCCAATATAAAGACCAGGGTTTCGTGCGGATATTCACCAGCCAGCTCTCGCAAAGTATCGACCGTATAAGAAGCCCCGCCCCGCTCCACCTCTCGCTTATCCAGCTCAAAAACAGGGGATGCACTGGTGGCCAGACGAAGCATCTGCAAACGATGGTCAGCTGTACATTGAGGAGCTTGCTTGAGCGGAGGATCTCCTGCCGGTATTAACCGGACAGCCTGTAGTGATAATGCCTCGGCGATTTCCAGTGCCGGGCGCAAATGCCCAAAGTGAACAGGGTCGAAGGCTCCTCCCATGACAGCGATCATAAGCGGATATGACCATCTCCAAGAACAATATATTTCAGGGTAGTCAGGCCTTCCAGCCCGACCGGCCCACGGGCATGAAGTTTGTCAGTACTAATGCCAATTTCTGCTCCCAGGCCATATTCAAAGCCATCTGCAAAACGAGTGGATGCATTCACCATCACTGAGCTGGAGTCCACTTCACGCAAAAACCGCCGGGCTCTGGTGTAATCTTCGGTCATAATGCTATCCGTATGATGTGAGCCATAATGATTGATATGCCGAATTGCCTCGTCCATTTCTGACACGACCCGCACCGCCAGTACCGGAGCCAGATATTCTTCACCCCAGTCTTCCTCACTGGCCGCTTTACAATCAGGCAAAATAGCTCGGGATTTTTCACAACACCGCAACTCAACACCTGCTTCAGCATAGCGTTCTGCGATGCGTGGCAAAAAGTCTTCTGCCACACGTTCTGCCACCAGCAATGTTTCCATCGCATTGCAAACCCCATAACGATGGGTTTTGGCATTAAAAGCCACCTCGGAGGCTTTTTCCAAGTTTGCCCTGTCATCAATATAGACATGACAAATACCATCCAGGTGTTTAAGTACAGGGATCTGGGATTCCGCCATTACCCTGCGAATCAACCCCTTGCCACCACGTGGAATAATGACATCAATACTGTCTTTGGCACGCAGTAATTCACCCACCGCAGCACGGTCAGTGGTTTCAATGACCTGAATACATTCAGCGGGTAGCTCAACTGTTTTCAAGCCTTGCTGAATACAGGCTGCAATAGCCTGGTTGGAATAGATAGCTTCCGAACCACCGCGCAAGATAGCGGCATTACCCGATTTAAGGCACAGCCCGGCAGCATCTGCTGTTACATTGGGTCGTGATTCATAGATAATGCCAATCACTCCTAAAGGCACTCGCATTCTACCAACCTGAATACCGGACGGGCGGTGATCCAGGTCTGAAATACTACCAACAGGATCTGGCAATGCCGCTATCTGCCGTAATCCTTCAGCCATCACGGCGATACCTTTCTCCGTTAATGTCAGACGATCCAGCATGGCGGCATCCAGACCCTTTTCCCTGCCTGCCTGCAAATCTTTCCTGTTTGCTGCCTGCAAGGTCTGCTGGCTATCAAGCAAGGCATCTGCAATGGCATGCAAGGCAGCATTTTTCTGAGCCGCTTCAGCACTGGCCAGCTCCGTTGATGCTTTTCTTGCCTGCTGGCCTACAATTTGTATGTATTCTGTTATATTCATTCTGTCAATATACCCTTTGAGGAGCCTTTGGTTAAGTCCGGTCGTAGTCATTTTATTGACCACTCTTATAGCTGATAGCTGTAGCAAAAAAATGGGCGATTCTAGCTTCGAGAAAACCGCTCACGACTTATTCAGAGTCTCCTTAGTCAACCACTCACTTCAAACAAGGGCTTTCCTGTTAGGGAGGCTGCCGTGTCCATCATTTGATCCCAGATTCGCGACACATCCCGGATACGGACTTCTGTCTGCCCCTTTGACATCTTCTCCAGAGCAAAAAGGGAGTGTAGGATAGCCGACCAGTCCGCATGCTGCAATCGTCTCAATGCTGACGGAAAAAGAGCTTGCCTGGTTCGGGGGATAAAACCAGCCACCTTCATGGCTTGCATTTCAGACCCTCCTCCGCGGATATGCTCACACATTGCATACAGCTGTCGCCCCAGGGTGGACAGCGACCACAAGATCAAAGGCAAGGGTGTATCCTCTTCACGCAAGATAGTCAATACGTGGTGCAGGCGTCTCAAGTCACCCTGTAATACAGCATCTGACAGATCAAATACAGTAAAGCGAGAGCTATCCGCAACCACCTGAATGACCTGATCCACATCTATCACATTCTGCCCAAATAATAACCGCAGCTTCTTTATTTCCTGGTCGGCAGCCAGAAGGTTGCCCTCAATACGTTCCGTTAGCAAACTCACAGCATCCTGGGTAGGCTGTAGACCCTGTTCACGCATCCGCTTCGCTACCCAGGCCAACGTTTGTGCCGGCGACAATTCCCATATCTGTATCATGACACCCTGCTTATCCAACGCCTTCACCCAGGCACTATTTCTGGTGTTTTTATCCAGTTTTCCGGTTTGTAACAACAAAAACTGGTCACTGGGCATATTGTCAATATATTCGCGGATGGATTTACTACCACTGGCTCCCGGTTGACAACCACACAAACGGACATCCAGCATTTTCTTCTGACTGAACAAGGAAAGCTCAATGCCTGCTGCACTCAATGCAGACCAGCTTGTGCCAGCCGTATTACCACCGTCAAAAGACAGTATTTCCCGCTCCTCAAAGCCCTGAGACCTGGCCTGCTGGCGAATCTGGTCGGCTGCCTCCATCATTTGTAACGGCTCATCACCGGATAGAAAAAATAGCTGCTTTGTTGTGCCAGTCAGGAAGGAAGAGAGTTGTTCAACACGCAGTTTCATGATCGTCTTTTTCTCATAATATCTTTTGAAACAATGGCTTCTCAGGGAGAGTTGCAAAAAAGCAACAAAGTAAATATACTAGCCACTTAATGATCACAATGACACTCAGGATGTGTCTTTGTACATAATGCTAATCTCCTCATTTTCAGGAGTGCCATGGGCTACCCAGTCAAACCCACACATCGGCAGCTTTAATATGAGATATGCTTAGGCATTAACGTATTCTACACACTTTTATTTATTCACTCACAACAACAGATTAAAAGAGGTCAATATGAATAATTTCAACAAACTTTCTCTTGCAGGTACTGGAATAGCCCTGGCTCTCCTTCTTGGAGGATGTAGCCAACAGCAGGTATCCGGCGACTCATCACAAGTCGCAGGTTCTTCGCAGCAAGTCGCGGGTTCTTCACAACAAACTGCGGGCTCTTCACAGCAGGTCAGCAAAGAATGTCCAGAGTGTGCTGCCCCCAAAGTAGAGCCTGTAGCAACGCCGCCCACCCCTGCTGCTACTACCACCAAAGTCACCCCCCCTCCTCGGACGGTTAGTGGACACACTCACCCCGCAAACAAATGTACCAACACGATCAGACACAACCATCCCAATGGCAACCGTCCACACACACATCGGTATAGCTGCCAGGGATCACATCGTACATCAGATATCAATATCCATGCCCTGCAGCGCAAGCTGAAAGCAAAGGGATACTATAAAGGCCCCATTACTGGTGTCATCAACGCAGATACTCGCGAAGCATTGCAGCGCTATCAGCAACGACGCAGAAAATAATCTTTATACCTTTTGGTATATGCATGCCGTAGCACAAAAATCGCATTGCAATATACCGTTATTAATAACAGGCCAACGTGGTAAAATGCGCTGGCCTGTTTGTCTTCTCCTTGCCTGAATCCACATCGGGTCAACAAATTCAGACTCCTATCTAAAAACACTGGGTTTAACCTGGAACCCTCAGTTGAACAGGCTCAAAGGGTGTCGTATTGTGCCGGTTTACGTAACAAAACAAGGGATTGTCCATCCCTTTTGAATCAGTTACAACACAGCTATGTGCCATCACAGACGTGCAATCTGCCTCGTAGCAACGCTTCACTCTTCTGGTGAATAAATAAGAAAGTACTTTTTCTATACTTTTAAGCTGTTAATGCTCCCAAGGAAACTCAGATTAAGCCTGAGTGGAATTTCCCGATTGATAGAATTATTCATTTTTTGCTTAAAAATGGAGCTAATCGTTATTCTATCAGGGGGATTTTTAAGCAAAAAATGGGCGATTATAGCTTCGAGGAAACCGCTCACGACTTGATCAGAGTCTCCCCAAATAGCACTTAACTGAAGTTTTTAGGATTATCTAGTGGTCAGTGCACTAGCATACCAATTGTTTCATGTGTAAAATCCGCGAACCATCGCTTTCTTGCTGCGAACTGTTGTAAACTCACAGTAACCGATAGAAACAACTCGAACGAGATGACTGCATGTCAAATATCCTGCTTATTAATGGCCCTAATCTGAATCTACTGGGAACACGTGAGCCAGATAAATATGGAACCCATACTCTGGCAGATATTGAGAACCACTTGCAACAGCAAGCCAGCCTCCAGCAGCAGCAACTCTTCTGTTTCCAGCATAATGCGGAACACGCAATTATTGACCGAATCCATGCCGCCCGAGGTGAAGGTATCCACTTTATCCTCATTAACCCCGGTGCTTTTACCCACACCAGTATCGCCATACGTGATGCCTTGCTGGGAGTCACTATCCCTTTCATCGAAATCCACTTGTCGAATATTCATCAACGTGAGGCATTTCGTCATCATTCCTTTTTCTCGGATATCGCCGAAGGTGTCATTCTAGGGTTGGGAGTAAAAGGGTATGACCTGGCATTACAAGCAGCTGTGGAGATACTTAAAAATCGAATGTCCACTGCATAATTTGCTGGTGGAATAACAGGAAGCCGTTTATGGTGGCTACCGTAACAACTTAAAAGACAGGAATAAAGATGGATGTAAGAAAAGTAAAAAAACTGATCGATCTCATTGAAAACAGCGACATCGCAGAAATCGAAATCAAGGAAGGAGAAGAGTCGGTACGCATATCCAAAGCCTCTGCTGTTGCACCCATGATGCAACCCGCCATGATGCCTGCTGCCCCTGCCCCCACACCAGCAACCAGCCCAGGACCGGCCCCTGCCACCACAGCAACAGAGCCGGAAAACGACGTGCCCAGTGGTCACCCAATCATCTCACCGATGGTAGGTACCTTTTACCGTTCATCATCTCCCGGTGGAACCCCATTCGTTGAAGTAGGGGATACCGTAACAGCGGGTACAACGCTTTGCATTATCGAAGCCATGAAAATGCTCAACCAGATCGAATCTGACAAGGCTGGAGTCGTCAAGGCCATTTTGGTTGAAAATGAACAGCCTGTCGAGTTTGGTCAGCCTTTGATCATTATTGAATAAAAATATTGTGCCGGAAAAAAACTGATGATAAAGAAAGTCCTGATTGCAAATCGCGGAGAGATCGCCCTTCGTGTATTACGTGCCTGTAGAGAAATGGGCATTAAAACGGTTGCTATACATTCTACAGCTGACCGTGACCTGAAACATGTAAGACTTGCGGACGAGTCGGTCTGTATTGGCCCGGCACCATCACCCGAAAGCTATCTGAATATTCCTGCCATTATTAGTGCTGCTGAACTCACGAATGCAGATGCCATTCACCCTGGCTATGGTTTTTTATCCGAAAATGCAGACTTTGCCGAACGAGTCGAATCCAGCGGTTTTATCTTTATTGGCCCAAAGGCAGAAACCATTCGCCTGATGGGAGATAAAATCTCCGCAAAAGAAGCCATGATCAAGGCCAGAGTTCCCTGCGTTCCAGGCTCTGATGGTGCGATTCCGGAAGCAGAAGCCGATGTCAAAAAAATGGCACTGGATATAGGCTATCCCGTTATTATCAAAGCAACCAGTGGTGGTGGTGGTCGTGGCATGCGTGTTATCCAGCGGGAGGCCGACCTGATGGAGTCAATCCGCCTGACACAGACAGAAGCAAAAGCCGCATTTGGTAACGACACTCTATATATGGAGAAGTTTTTAACCACTCCCCGACATATTGAATTCCAGGTACTCTCTGACAAGCACGGCAATGCCATCCATTTATGTGAACGTGATTGCTCCATGCAACGACGCCATCAAAAGGTCGTTGAGGAAGCCCCCGCGCCCGGACTACCTGTTGAAGAACGAGAAAAACTGGGTAAAACCCTGGCTGATGCCTGCAAATCTATTGATTACCATGGCGCAGGCACTTTCGAATTTCTTTATGAAAACGGGGAGTTTTATTTTATTGAAATGAATACCCGTCTACAGGTAGAACATACCGTGACAGAGCAAATTACGGGTATCGACCTGGTCAAGCAGCAAATAAAAATAGCTGCAGGTGAAGTGCTGGATATTCCCAACACTATCCAGCCTCGGGGACACGCCATAGAGTGCCGGATAAATGCCGAAGATCCAGTCACTTTCCTGCCTTCGCCAGGGAAGATAACACGCTACCATGTTCCTGGTGGACTGGGTGTCCGGGTCGACTCCCATATTTATGCGGATTACACCGTACCACCCAATTATGACTCCATGATTGGAAAACTCATTACACATGGTGAAAACCGGGAAACAGCCATAGCACGCATGCGGGGGGCATTGACCGAAATGATCATTGAAGGCATTAAGACCAATATTCCACTACATCTAAAAATACTCGATGATCCCGAATTCCAGCAAGGTGGTGCCAACATCCATCACCTGGAGCATATGCTTGAAGACTCCTCTTCCTGATTCTGGTCAAAATAGTTATCCATGAGTTGGCAACAGCTATTCTGTCAGACATCAAAACAGCACGAAGCTGCCATTAGCCAGCTCATGGAAGAAAATGGTGCAGTTTCTGTAACCTATCAGGATGCCAAAGACTCCCCAATTCTAGAGCCTCTCCCTGGAGAAAGCCCGCTATGGGATGAACTGGTGATTATCGGCCTGTTTGAGACCGATAAGAAGCTATCCCCTCTCATTCAGCTAATCAGTCAACAGCACCCTGGACACTGTCAGCTCCATACCGAAATACTCGAAGAACAACAATGGGAGCGCAGCTGGATGGACAATTATCATCCCATGAAGTTTGGGGAAAACTTATGGATCTACCCAACCCACCACGAACGCCCTGACGATAACAGCACACAGATTCTTCTAGATCCCGGGCTCGCCTTCGGCACCGGAACTCATCCCACAACGGCACTTTGCCTGGAATGGCTGGATCAACACCCACCCAGAGCACTTACAGGTATTGATTATGGCTGTGGTTCAGGAGTACTGGCTATTGCTGCAATCAAGCTGGGAGCCCATACCATGATCGCAACCGATATAGACCAACAGGCATTAACAGCCACCCAAAACAACATGTGCACCAACCATATTAACAATGAATCAATTTATACCTGCCTGCCTGAAAACCTGCCCAAGGCTCCTGTAGATCTAATCCTGGCTAATATTCTTTCTGGACCACTCGTTGAGCTGGCGCCTGATCTGGCTCAGCGGATAAAACCACAGGGGCGTATCGTGCTGTCAGGCATTCTACATCAGCAAAAACACGAAATACTGGATGCCTATTCACCCTGGTTTGACAAACTCACTATTGACACACAGCAAGACTGGCTAAGAGTAACAGGCATCCGAAATATAAACACACCCTGTTTATAAACATAAAAAGTGAGTAATTACTCAGTGTAATGATACGCAAGATAGTAAGCTGTTTTAATTACGCTGAGCAGTTACCATAAAAAAACACAAACCTGCCTATATAGGGGACAGATGGACAATTCCCGACCAGCCCATAGATTTAACTGATAGACTGTCATTTTTTAGCCACTTAAATTGCTAAAATAACTATCAATATACCGGGGAGTTTAAATTTAATCGGGTTTAACCCCTCTGATATAACCATTGGGAATGGTGTCCAATCATTCAGCATTCCTTAACTTACATTACGTCATTTTCAGTTTGAGAAAAGACATAAAAATGACACTTTCGGGTGTCAACGAAACGTATTTGCCAGCGTCTTAGGACAGAGCCACTAATGTATACACAATGCCCACATTGCGAAGCCATATTTCGCGTCAGCATGAAAGAAATCACTACCGCGCATGGTCAGTTGCGCTGTGGTGAGTGTGGTCATACATTTAATGCCATGAATTCACTAAGTAGTACACTACCGGGCGAGCTCGAACAAACCACAACGCCCGAAGAGGCCATAGCCAACAAGACATCCTCCGCGCCAATACCCTCTGAGAGTAGCCCGACACATCCCCAGGCAAATGTGCCGACAAAAGCCTATACACACAAGCCCCAATCCACAACCCCAACCCAGGATCGAGCAAGAAAATACATGCTATGGTCCGGTATTGGACTGGTCACCCTGCTGTTACTACAAACCTTGTATGTCTCTCGCGACTGGTTGGCTCATCAACCAGCAACGGCAGGCATTACTCGTTCCGCTTGCCAGTTTTTGGGGTGTAGCATCACACCAAAACGTGACCCCACACAGATTGAAATTATTTCTCATAATGTCTATGCACACCCCAATGAACCCGGCTCACTGATTATTACTGCCACCATGAGAAATAAAGCCTCCTATGGGCAGCCCTTACCATTAGTCGAAGTGAGTTTTCTCGATAAAGACACGAATACCATTGCACTACGCCGCTTCCGGCCGGAGGAATATACCCCCAAAAACAGAGCCGACAAGAAACTGTTTCTTCCCAATGAAACACTTTATTTCAGAATGAAAATAAAGGACCCTGGCAAGGATGCCGTCACTTTCCAGTTTAATTTTTTGTGACCCATCATGCAAATAGGCTCTTACACATTACCCAGCAAATTGCTACTGGCCCCCATGGCGGGCATTACCGACCCACCATTTCGCAGCCTTTGCCGACGCTTTGGTGCCGGACTGGCAACTTCAGAAATGCTAACTTCTGATATTACGCTTTGGGACTCCAAAAAGTCACTGTACCGCTTGCCACAGCCCAATGAAAGTGAACCTCGTAGCGTACAAATTGCAGGAACTGATCCAAAGCTAATGGCCGAAGCCACCCAGCTGAGCATCACCAAAGGAGCGCAAATTATTGACATAAATTTTGGTTGCCCTGCAAAAAAAGTCTGTAATAAAGCCGCCGGTTCCGCACTTATGCAGGATCCGGAAACAGCCAGAGCCATTATTCGAGCTGTAACCCGAACAGCAGCAACTCTTAATGTCCCGGTCACCTTGAAAATGCGTACAGGCTGGTCAAGAAAACATAAGAATGCACTGGAAATTGCCAAAATCGCTGAAGACAACCAAATATCAGCCTTGTCCATCCACGGTAGAACCCGCCAGGATGGCTACTCAGGCTACGCTGAATATGAAACCATTCGCCGCGTAAAACAGGCAGTCAGTATTCCGGTGATTGCCAACGGTGACCTGCGTGACTCCCGGGATCTCAACTTTGTACTAAGCTATACCGGTGTTGATGCACTCATGCTCGGACGAGTCACACAGGGACAACCCTGGATATTTCACCGTTACAACACCTTGTTAGAAACAGGTACCTTGCCTGAAGACCTGTCTTTTTTCCAAAAAGCCCAGGTCATCCTTGAGCATATTAAGCAAATTCATCACTTGTTCGGCACGACAATAGGCGTGAAGCTCGCACGCAAACACATCGGGTGGTATCTCGATCGTCTAGCTTTTCCTGCCAACAAAAAGAAGACCCTTTTTGGAGCAACAACTTCAGAATCCCAGGTACAACTGCTTGCAGAGGTACTTGTAAATCCCCCCAACAAAGCCCCTAATACAGGAAGGTAACATTATGAATAATCATATATCATTATCAGACAACCTGGCATCACAGCTCTCTGATACCGTCGCGACTGTCTCTAGAGACTATCTAACAACTCTGGGCGACCAGGATCCAACCAACCTCTACCGTCAGATTCTTGATGAAGTGGAAAAACCCCTGCTCCAGGTGATTATGGAACGTACACATGGCAATCAGTCAAGAGCTGCTATCTGTCTTGGTATTAACCGTGCTACATTACGCTCTAAACTCAAACGTCATGGCTTAATGTGAGCCAGCTACTTTATCGATAAGACACATGCAAACATCCTTTCCAGATCGCGAGCAACAAATCATTCAGACGCATTCCAGCCTGATCCGATTAGTTGCAGATACGTTACAACAAACAGAACTCAAGCCAAAGCTGGATGAAGTTCTTATGATCAGTGCCAAAAATGGATGGACTGATCTTGTCGCCGCCATTCGGAAAATTCTTTCCGGTGAACGTAATCGAAACAATCTGGGAAACCTGGATGACGAGGATAGAGTTATTATCCACGCCATACTGGATGGGATCCAGAACCCTGCAACATTACCTGATGATGCAGTCACTGGTGACCCTACGATGGCTGCACCCGGAATAGCACACATGATCCATGAGGCCGCAACAGGTAATGCTCAAGCGCTTGTCCTGCTATCAAATATGGCAGAACAAATGAGCAGTGCAGGAGGCGATATGCGACGCCTGGGGGGAATCATGAAAACTATTCTGGATGGAGAACGCAACCCGGATAAACTCTGTAAAGGAATGGCTCAACAAGGACGTTCGTTAGTTTTATCCATACTGGATGAGCTTGGAAAAATACAAGCTCATTAAGGAGACTCTGATCAAGTCCCAGTCGTTTTCCTGAGGCTGAAATATCGCCATTTTTTCGCTATAAAAGTGACCAATAGGATGACTATTGCTAACGTCTCTATCAAAAAACTGACGAATTTCATCTCACAGGAAATTGACCGGACTTAATCAGAGGCTCCTTAAGCAGTATAGTATCTACCTGAGTACTTCCAACTTACAGGCAAGTACTCTCTTTTTTCATTGGCCTTCCATACGACAGTCATAACGACACAATGAGTTATCCCGGTCAGGGACTTCGATTAAGTAGATGTTCAGAATAGGGCAAGCTGCGATATGTTATGCTTATCATTATTATCTAATAAACTAATGATAACTGATGACAAAGCATAAAAACTATGACTGCAACGACGCTTAACCACACACCTGTCACACTACAACAAGACAGGCTATCCAACCCTTCTCTGCATGGCTTCACTATACATATTGATATTGATGCAAAAAAATCTCCCCGGTTTATACACTACCTGGATACATTTCATGTCATGGAGAAAGCAAGCCTTTCTGCGACACAGCAGGGCCTGTGCATCAAAATAACCGCCACCGACCAGCAACTTGGTGAATTTATTTTACAGGGAGTCCAGCGCCATGCGGACGTCACTAAAGTAGCAATCGCTGTTGCCTGATTCTTTTTGGTACCCACTTGAACCTGGAACACCCTTGATCCAACAGCTACAGCTAGTACAGTAATCAGCTCACGAAGACTCGGGCATTTCCAAACATTCGCATCCAGGGGCCATCTTCACCCCAATTATCGGGCCGCCAGGAGTATTGCACACTTCTAAATAGCCGCTCTGGATGTGGCATCATAATGGTAAATCTGCCATCTACAGTCGTTAAGCCTGTGATTCCATCCTCAGAGCCGTTTGGATTCAAGGGGTAACGCTCCGTTGCATGACCATAGTGATCCACATAACGCAGACTGACCAGCCCTCGTTGAGTCGTTTCTTCTTTTTGCCCCGCCGCAAAAACAGTTCGGCCTTCACCATGCGCGACCGCGATGGGCAACAGGGAACCCTGCATACCCTGTAACAGGACAGAGGGTGACTCAACAACCTCTACTGTGGAAAAACGGGCTTCAAATTGCTCCGATAAATTACGGTGAAAGCGCGGCCAATGTGCTGCACCTGGAATCAGGTCTGTGAGTTGCGAAAACATCTGACAACCATTACATACTCCCAGCCCAAAAACGTCATCACGCTGGAAAAAGGCTGAAAACTCGTCTTTACTGCGACGATTCTGCAAAATCGTTTTTGCCCAGCCACCCCCTGCTCCCAGTACATCACCATAAGAAAAACCACCACAGGCAATCAAACCAGAAAAAGCCTTCAGATTAAGTCTCCCCGCAATAATATCGGTCATGTGCACATCAATGGCTTTAAACCCTGCCCGGTCAAAAGCAGCCGCCATTTCCGTTTGTCCGTTGATACCCTGCTCACGTAATATCGCAACAGAGGGCCGGGTCAGGTTAACATAGGGTGTGCTCACATTTTCAGCAGGGTCAAACGTCAGATGTAGCGGGATACCAGGGTCCTGCGTATCATCCAGCAAGGCAAACTCCTGCTGTGCACAGACTGCATTATCCCGTAGTGCCTGCATCTGGTAACTGGTCTCTGACCAGTAGCGCTGCAAAGTCACTCTGGGAGCAGAGTACCATTGTTCACCTCCCCAGCTAAAGACCAGCTGGTCATCATCGCGCAAACATCCTATAACATGTGAATGTCTGCCCAGACCAGCTTCACGCAGTACTGATAACACCTCTTCTGTTTCATTATGGCGAGTTTGAAGCACGACACCCAACTCTTCTGTAAACAAGGCACTCAGGGGATCATGAGCAATATCATCCAGTTTGACGTCCACTCCCACATGAGCAGCAAACGCCATTTCACACAATGTCGCCAGCAACCCTCCATCAGAGCGGTCATGATAGGCCAGGATCATATCATCATTGTTCAACGCCTGAACAACCTTGAAAAAAGCCTTTAAACTATGAAAATCCTTGATATCCGGTGCATGATGACCAACCTGGGCGGTAACCTGGGCAAATGCCGAAGCAGCCATACGATTCTTGCCTTTTCCCAGGTCAATCAGAACAAGATCCGAATCACCCTGATCTGTTCTTAGTTGTGGTGTCAATGTCTTTCGCACATCCCTCACCCGACCAAAAGCGGTGATAATCAGGGAAAGCGGTGCTGTCATTTCACGAGCCTGCCCTGCTTGCTCCCAGACAGTCTTCATTGATAATGAGTCCTTACCTACAGGAATGGCAATACCCAGCTCTGGGCACATTTCTTCACCCACTGCCCTGACTGTTTCAAATAGCAGGGCATCCTCTCCTTCGTGGCCTGCTGCTGCCATCCAGTTGGCAGACAAGCGAATATCCGAAAGACTGTCAATTCTGCTGGCTGCAATATTGGTAATAGCTTCACCAATCGCCATACGCCCGGAAGCAGCGGCATTGACCAGAGCAATCGGTGTACGCTCACCCAGTGCCATGGCTTCTCCTGCATAATCTTCATAATCTGCACAAGTTACTGCTACATCTGCAACAGGAACCTGCCAGGGACCTACCATCTGGTCGCGCGTAACCATTCCAGTGACCGTGCGATCACCTATGGTAATAAGGAATGACTTGGAAGCCACGGCCGGTAGCCGTAAGACACGCTCAACAGCCTCTGCCAAAGGAATATTGCTCATCTCTATTTCTGGCTTATGAAATGTTTTATGGTGAACATCCCGCAGCAATTTGGGTGCCTTTCCAAACAGGACATCCATAGGTATGTGAATGGGGTTGTTATTAAACAAACTGTCCGAAACTATGAGCTCCTGCTCATCTGTAGCAGCACCGATCACGGCATACACTGCACGTTCACGCTCACAGATCCTCTCAAAAACATCCAGCTTGTCCGCAGCGATAGCCAGAACATAGCGCTCCTGTGCCTCATTACACCAGATCTCCATAGGCGACATGCTCTGTTCATCATTCGGCACCTTGCGTAACTCAAAATGCCCTCCCTTCCCCGCATCATTTATAATTTCTGGCACAGCATTGGACAAACCACCCGCACCGACATCATGAATCGACAAAATAGGCGTCTCATCGCCCAGAGCGACACACCTGTCTATCACTTCCTGACAGCGCCGTTCCATCTCGGGATTACCCCGTTGAACAGAAGCAAAATCCAGATTTTCACAACTACTGCCACTGGTCATGGAGGAAGCTGCACCACCTCCCAGGCCAATTAGCATGGCGGGGCCACCCAATACAACAATAGGAGTGCCTTCAGGAATATCCTGCTTTTCAATATGACCTTCACGGATATTACCCAGCCCGCCCGCCAGCATAATTGGCTTATGATAGCCCCGTAATTCCTGCCCGGAAGGCCCAGGTACTTCTGCCTCATAGGTGCGGAAATAACCACAGATATTCGGTCGACCAAATTCATTATTAAATGCTGCCGAACCGATTGGCCCTTCAAGCATAATATCGCAGGCTGAAACGATCCGTGAGGGGCGACCAAAGTCTTGCTCCCAGGGCATGGCATAGCCGGGAATATTCAAGTTGGATACGGAAAAGCCACACAGTCCTGCTTTGGGTTTGGAACCATTTCCGGTTGCCCCTTCATCACGAATCTCACCGCCAGAGCCTGTTGCTGCACCCGGGAACGGTGAAATCGCTGTAGGGTGATTATGTGTTTCCACTTTCATGATCATATGTATTGGCTCACGGCTGCCAACATACTCACCGGTTTCCGGATCTGGGTAAAAACGGGTTCCCAGCTTGCCCTCAACGGCAGCTGAATTGTCCTTATAGGCAGAAAGCACACCTTCCGGAGCATGGTGATAGGTGTTACGAATCATGCCAAACAGAGACTTCTCCTGTGGTTTGCCATCCACAATCCAGTCAGCATTAAAAATTTTGTGCCGACAGTGTTCTGAGTTAGCCTGAGCAAACATCATTAGTTCTATATCAGTAGGATCACGCCCTAACTCCCGATAACGCATTGCCAGATAATCAATCTCATCTGTGGAAAGAGCCAGACCCCATGCTCTATTGGCACTGTTGAGTGCGGCCCTGGCATCTTTACTTATGTCTACACGACGCAATGACGCCGGGTCGGCATCCGCGAACAATACCTCTGCCTGCTGCAAGTCAGACCATACTGTTTCCATCATCCGGTCATGCAATAACGCCTGAATAGCCGTAATGTGTGTATCTGTAAGCTCACTGTCCACCTGCAAGTAATACGCCGTACCGCGCTCTACCCGCTCAATCTTCGCCAGGCCGGCATTATGCACAATATCTGTCGCCTTACTCGACCACGGAGATATCGTTCCCGGACGCGGTGTTACCACGAGCAAATGACCGGCATGCCTGACATCCACGGCGTCTTCTCCGTAATCCAGCAGAGCCTCCAACTGTGATAGCTCCTCCTCTGACAAACCTCCTTGTACTTTAATAAAATGCTGGAAGTGTGCAGTCAGCTGGGTAATAAAAGGAACAGAAGACTGCAGCGCAGATAACAGCTTTTGCTGACGAAAAGTAGATAAGGCATTGCTACCGGGAATAATTAACATAAACGAATATGACCAGGATAATATTAAGCCTAAATTCCTCAGCTGACCACTTCAACTAACAAACAGGGTTATGATTTTTAATAAAATCATAACCTGTAAGTGTTCACTTTCCGGGTGTCCGGGTAAAGACACTACAGGACAGATTACATGGCTGTGGTAACATCTGTCTGTATCGTAACTGCTTTTTGAAAGGTTACGCCTTGATTTACTTACCACCGCCTACACACTCTGCCCAGCCGAGGGTTTCAGGCTAAAAGGCGTATAATAGTCCATTACTCATCACAATCCCAACCACCACTTGCTTTTATGCATAATAATCCCTGACAATATGTCTTTCTCACCGGAATCTGACGAAACATGAGCAACAGCGAAAAACCCACCGATAACCCTGTCGACGAGAACGCACTGTTTATCAGTATGGCGGATGCCTTTATCGACCTTGCCAATCAACATTGTGAGCAAACAAAAAATGCACTGGTCAACGCTGCCATGTTGTATGGAACAGCCCGGTTTTGTGCCTTTGTTACCGCTTCTATGGCTCAGTCAAAAGACACCTATGAGACCAATATTGATAATGCAGTGGATTATTACACCGAAGAATTTCAAAAGATGCTGCGGGAACATATGGAACAATATAAAAGTGTTTTTCAGGAAACACCACGCTATGAACACTTGATGAATAAAAAATAAACGAGTGCCTGTACGCTGGGCAAAAGTGGTTATGCCTGACGCTGATATCTCTCAGTCAATTTGTTTTTCCCAAACCAGAATACGATTATTTTCCGGCATTTCAACATCCTGATTTAAGTTCATAGTGGCCTGGCTTGCCAGCTCATCCAGCCACTCAAAATCCCGGATACCACTTTTGGGGTCACGCTCTTTTAACCAGAGATCAAAACGTGCATTACTGTCACTGGTGTATTGTCCGTTGTAATTAAAGGGGCCGTACAAGACCAGCAAACCACCGGGTTCCAGTATTTCTCCAATACCGGCAAACAGGCAAATCACATCTTCCTCACTCATAATATGTACAGCATTGGCTGAAAATACTGCATCATAGGTGTCCAGATGACTCCAGGCGGCTCTGTCACAGACTGCCAGTGCAACAGGAGACCTGACATTGTCCAGCTGCGCCTCTCTCAGCCAGAGACGAATACCAGGATGGTTTTCCTCGAGATCACTGGTTTGCCAGATCAAATGTGGCATCTCTTTGGCAAAATACACAGCATGCTGCCCTGTGCCACTACCAATTTCCAGGAGTCGCCGACTCCTGGAAAAAAGTGGCTTGATCACTTTAAAAATGGGGTCACGGTTTTGTACACAGGATTCGGCAAAAGGTTTCATAGTGAGTCCTTATAGGGAATATGGCGGTTACACTCCGCAATATACTCGGCGACTGCCTGCTGCTCGTGTTCGGTATATTTGCGGATACTTTCCTGAAAGGGGTTATCTGCAAGCCAGTGGCTAGACCGGGTGAGCGTTGGAACAAACCCTCTAGCTATTTTGTGTTCACCCTGTGCGCCAGGCTCAAATAGCTTGAGACCGTGTTGAATACAATACTCAATGCCCTGATAATAACAAGCCTCAAAATGCAGTTTATCAATAGACTCATCACACCCCCAGAATCGTCCATAAAGCGTTGTATCACTGCGATACATCAGGGAGCCTGCAATGCAATGATTCTCCTTGTCTGCCAGAACCAGTACTATTTGCTCAGGCAGGTCACGGGCAACCTGTTTAAAAAAGTCCGCATTGAGTGTCGCTGTACCCCATTTACTTTCAAAGGTGTTGAAATAAAACCGGGTGAAATCCTCCCAGTCTCGTTCAGTAGCACGATGACCGTCCAGTACACGGAGAGTGACTTCGCTATCCACTACTCGCTTACGTTCCTGACGAATATTTTTACGCTTTTTTGGCTTGAGGGCTGCCAGAAAGCTGTCAAAATCCTGATAATCTCGATTCTGCCAGTGAAATTGGCAGTCGTGTCGAACCAGTAACTTCTGTTGTGCCAGCCACTCCTGTTCCTGTGTACGGGCGAACAAAATATGGCAACCGCTCATATTGCCCTGGCGTACAACCTCCTGGGCGAGCTCCAATAACAACGGAGCGACTTTCTCAAAGTCACCAGGTCTGGCTAATAACCGTTGGCCATGAGTGGGGGTGTAAGGTATTGCAGAAACCAGTTTGGGATAGTAATGCAGACCAGCTCTTGCCCAGGCATCTGCCCAGGCATGGTCAAAGACAAACTCACCGTAGGAATTATATTTTTCATACAACGGCATGGCACCAATCAGTTTTCGGGTACAGCTTTCCGGGTCGGTTTCATAAACTGCCACATGACGGGGCAACCAGCCAAACTTCTCACCAACACAGTGATGTATTTCCAGAGCATTCAGAAATTCATGGCGAAGAAACGGGTTGTTATCCTGTACCAGTGTATTCCAGTCTGCTGCTGCAATGTCTTTAATCTGTGAGTGAATTTCAAGGTGTATCGAAGCTGGCACCGTTAGTTTCCATGGCGGCTACTGAATATGCTCAAGTATACCATCCAGTTCATCCAGGCTATTATATTCTATCACCAACTTACCCTGGCCTTTATTGTTGTATTTTATCTGAATATTGGCACCAAGCTTTTCACTAAGTTCCTGTTCCAGTTTACTCACTTCCGGTGACCGGGGTGGAGTCGCAGGCTTTTCTCTTTCCGGAGTGGTCAGTTTTTTGACCAGTCTTTCTGTATCACGCACACTCATGCC
>WFWY01000111.1 GCA_015490895.1 Thiotrichaceae bacterium
GCTTATAGTTGATCATTATA
Source organism: Thiotrichaceae bacterium (assembly GCA_015490895.1). Taxonomy (GTDB): domain Bacteria; phylum Pseudomonadota; class Gammaproteobacteria; order Thiotrichales; family Thiotrichaceae; genus HyVt-477. The sequence goes on from WFWY01000111.1 coordinate 21, forward strand.
GACTTCGATAAAAACGATGTTTACCTATATAATACTCGAATTACCCAAAAAGTCATTCGCCATTATAATGGCAATATACTTGGGAACAACATTATAATAACTTACTGAAATTATTCAAAAAATGGAAAACAAAGAATACGTTGCTCCCTGGGAGCAGGCTTTTAATCGTATATTGACACCAATAGAAGAGTTTATACACCGGCAGACCACCAGCGGGATTTTGCTAATGGTTTGTGCGGTCATTGCGTTGTTTATAGCGAATAGCCACTGGGCAGAAGCCTATCATCACATCTTGAAAACCCCGTTGAGCATTGGGTTGGGGGATTGGGTGCTTTCCATGACAGTGCACCACTGGATTAATGATGGCCTGATGGCGCTGTTTTTCTTTGTTGTAGGGCTGGAGCTTAAGCGTGAATTACTGGTGGGTGAGTTATCTAACCTGAAAGCGGCTATGTTGCCTATTATTGCTGCAATGGGAGGCATGATTTTGCCTGCATTGATTTATATCGGCTTTAACCCGGCGGGACATACTTTCGATGGTTGGGGGGTGCCCATGGCGACAGATATCGCTTTTGCACTGGGTGTTCTGGCATTGCTAGGTAACCGGGTTCCATCTGCATTACTGGGTTTCCTGGTGGCGCTGGCGATTGTCGATGATCTGGGAGCAGTGCTGGTTATCGCCATTTTTTATACTGATCAGTTGAATATGATGGCCTTAATAGGTGTGGCTGCATTATTTCTGTTACTGGTTAGTTTGAACCTGGGAGGTATTCGCAAGCCACTCCCTTATGTCTTGCTGGGTGTATTACTATGGCTGGCCTTATTAAAAAGTGGGGTGCATGCAACTTTGGCAGGTATATTACTGGCTTTTATTATTCCTATCCGGCCCAAATATAATCCTGAGCGATTTTTGAATCGTGCTGGACAGCTGTTAGAGGAGATTAGGAAAAATTATCGGGCAGAACCCAATATTATTAAAAACTACACGATGAGAGCCAAAGTCAGGGCGCTGGAAACAGGTATTCATCGGGTACAGGCACCTGCTCAGGTGTTAGAGCATCATATGCATATTCCTACAGCGTATTTGATTATCCCGATTTTTTCTCTGGCAAATGCGGGTGTACCTATCGAATGGGGTGAACTGGGTGAGACTATTTTTCATCCTGTCTCAATCGGTGTTATTGCCGGGCTGGTAGCCGGGAAATTCCTGGGTATCAGCGGTTTTGTCTGGCTCGCCCTGAAAGCGGGAATAGGTACTTTGCCACCTAGCCTGACGATGAAACATATCGTAGGAGCCAGCTTGCTAGGAGGCATCGGTTTTACCATGTCTATCTTTATTGCCGAGCTTGGATTTGCGAATAATCCGGAAGATTTGGTGATGGCAAAGACAGGTATTTTGATAGCCTCCTTACTGGCAGGCGTAACGGGATATATCTGGTTATATGTAAACTCGGTGATCAGTAAGAGGGCGATGCAAAAAGTGTAAAGTGCTTAATCATCTCCTTAAGGAGCCTCTGATTAAGTTCCAGTCGTTTTCCTGAGGCTGAAATACCGCCATTTTTTCGCTATAAAAGTGACTCATAGAATGACTGTTGCTAACTTCTTTATCAAAAAATTGGCTATTTCATCTCATAGGAAATTCGACCGGACTTAATCAGATACAAGAGATTCACAAGCTGCCTCTGTGTCCAGATACTGTTCTCGACAAGTTTCTAATATACTGACCACCAGGTCTGGTCCGCTTTAGCCTATATTTTAGTGTATTAGCTATCAGCCAGCTTTGTCCTTTGTCGTAATGGGGTTGGTTCCACTCATTTGAATTTCATGCGTTTTCATTAAGCTATCGAAGCGTATTAACACATTGTATTCTTTTATGTTGTAGCGCTTTTGGGTGATAATCTTGCGAGGGCGGGGTCTGGTAGCTTGTTTTATTAGGTGTTGGGGCAGAGTTAGAGACTGAGCTCTGGAGATAAAGCCGGCTTGTTATGTCAGAGGCTTCCTTCAGGTCTTTTTTTGTCAAGATGTAAGGATTCCTGTACTTCCGGAGGCATATAGCTGGGATCATGTTTGGCGAGAACTTCCTCTGCTATAAAAACACCATTGGATAACTGGCCTTTGGTGACCGCCGACTGCTGTTCCTTGAAGAGATCAGGTAATATTCCTTCGTAACGTACGGTAACATTTGACTGATAGTCGGTTAGTATAAACTCAATTTCCAGGCTGTTAGCATCCCGTTTGAGGCTACCTTCACGTACCATACCACCCAGACGAAATCGTTTTCCTTCGCCAATTTCACCCGCAATGACTTTGCTGGGGGTTAGGTAATAATTCAGATTACCCCGTAAGGCATTAATGATCATTGCAGATGCTATACCGACACCGGCTAGTCCCAATATGACGAAGAAGAAGCGTTTTCGTCGTGATTTCATAGTTTTACAACTTGCTTTCATGGGTTGGTGTTTGATACGATTTTTTTACTTAAAAGGCGAAGGCGTTATCAGGTTTGGCTTGCAAGGCAGCGATACGCTCCTCCAGAGGGGGGTGTGACAGAAGCAAGCGCTTTAAGCCTTCACCCATGCCATTGCCTGCAATACCAAAAGCGGCCAGCTCTCCTGGCATGTCGTGTCCTGTTTCTGCTTTCTGTAGACGTTTTAGTGCTGCGATCATTTTTTGCTTGCCAGCCAGATGGGCACCACCCTCATCAGCGTGGAACTCTCGCCAGCGGGAAAATCGCATAACAATAAGGGACGCGAGAAATCCCAACAAAATATCCATTATGATCGAAGTGACGAAATAGCCGATACCCACACCGCCTTCATTATTTTCTTCACCACGTGAGAGAAAGGAATCAACCAGGTAACCTACGACCCGGGCAATGAAAATCACAAAGGTGTTCAGAACACCTTGCAGTAACGTCTGGGTGACCATGTCGCCATTAGCGATATGCGAGATTTCGTGGCCGAGTACAGCTTCGACTTCATCGCGGGTCATTTGATCCAGTAATCCCTGGCTAACGGCAACCAGAGCATCATTTTTTCGCGCTCCGGTGGCAAAAGCATTGGGCTCGGGAGAATGAAAGATACCCACCTCAGGCATATTAATACCCACCATACCTGACTGTTTCTGGACGGTTTCCAGCAACCATTGCTCTTGAGCAGTAGCTGGTTTTTCAATGAGTTGAACGCCCATCGAGCGTTTCGCCATCCATTTTGACATCCACAGGCTGATAAACGCGCCACCAAAGCCCAATGCCAGAGCCATGATGGCAACATAACCAAAGTGTGCAGGTAAGCCCATACCCACGAGGATTCGGCTAATACCAAAAAGGGAATCCAGAACATTCCAGGCAATACTAAGAACGAGGACGACAGCCAGGTTGGTTGCAATTAACAAAAAAACTCTTTTCATGTGTTGTTTACTCTTATTTTATTAATACTTTAATACTGTTTGAAAAGATGCACTGGTACTTGAAATCGTAAATAGCGATGGTTATTCGTCTCTTCCAATAGAGAATCCCACCTCATGACACTCCTGTGATCTTTACGATGCGTCCTATTTTCTTTCGGAAAAGCTCGGAGGGTACCAGGGTTAATAAATAGCATCCTGAAACTCCCTCTCCCAAATGAATGAGGAAGGCGAGCTTAGTATTGTGAGGAGGTGCTAATAAGCTCGAACTCACTAACCTCCCTCATTGTGATGTGTATGGCTTCACGAGAAAGGGAGTTTCAGGGGGCTACTGGTTTAATCACGAAAATATTCTTCAAATCAGCATGTAGTGTCTCGTTTGTCTTATCTCTGTGTGGAGTTTTACACAGAGAAAAAGATCGGTAAAACAGAATATATCGATTTATGACATCGGTTTTTACGAAATTAAGGCGTGCAGGGATTGACTCATTCAATCTGGTTTTACGGGTGCTTGTTTACAGGGGTAATGGTGTCGCAGAGCACCATAAACGATGGCACGTGCCTGGATGCCTTTTTTGATCTTGCCGCGAGTTTGCGTGTGCTGTGCAACTTTTGTTACTACCTCACGTAAGGGGACAGACTTACCAAGACAAAATTCTGCATAGCGGGTTGCTTGTTCATCGGTATCCATGCGACTGGTTTTTCGCGTCCGGATTGCACGCTCTGTAAAAGTTTCCTTGCGTTTGAGTTCGGCCTCGACATTAATGAGTACTTGTGGGTCTGTCGCAATGGCGCCATCAATAAAGCCCTGGATATAACGTAGACAAAACTGGGCATCGGAACTTTTGGGCTTAGCCGGATAGTCCTTGCAATGAATAGCCAATTCTTGTGCGGACAGTGGTTCAACCGCGAATACCTGTTGTGGTGAGGTAACGAATAAGCTGAACATAATGATAAACAATGAATATTTTGAATATTGAAGTTTATTTTCAGTAACGCTTATTGAACTGTTATGTACAGTGTTTGGGTTGTTTTTTTGAGTACAATACATGTGTAACCTCGTGTATTTTTGGAAAAGAAATGAGGGCCAATGGATGCTATATATACCAGGGCTCTGTGAGAAAATAACAGGAGTTGGTGATTTCTAAAAGTCGATAATTCCATGCTGATTATTCGGGCTTTACGAGGGGTTTCCAGGGGGCAAACCTGTGTGAGTTAATTAAGGAGACTCTGATCAAGTCCCAATCGTTTTCCTGAGGCTGAAATATCGCCATTTTTTCGCTATAAAAGTGATCAATAAAATGTGTTGCTAACTTTTCTATCAAAAATCTGGCGAGTTCCATCTCACAGGGTATTCGACCGGACTTAATCAGAAATTTTTTAAGAATGCGCTTTTGCCTTGTTCTTGAGAAAAAGAGAGTGCAACCTGAGCCGTTATGGGTTAGGCCGAGTAGTTATAAACTACAAATTACAATCCATTTATCTATGATTCTCTTACTTTAAATAGACTGGGCTTTGCTATTGAAGGGTGTTTCTTGAAACAATGATGGATTCGTAAGCTTCACGGCATTTACTTATGTTATTGATGCAGCCTCCCACTAAGCCTTCCAGGTTTTCCCGTCAACCAGCTATCCGGGAAGCTCCTGTCCCTGTTATGCAGCAGGCATTAGAGCGACGTACAATTAGCGGCCAGATTCTTCATCTGTTTCATCTATTGATGAGGCGTAAGTGGTTAATTTTATTCACCACTCTGGTGGTTAGTCTGGTTGGTGTTTTTACCTATCTCTTGATGGAGCCGGCTAATATTTCCATCAATACAGTATTGTTTACGGGTGTTTTATTAGGATTTTTAGTGGGTAGTGCAATCGCTTGCCTGCGTGAATGGAAAAGTAGCCAGCTTGTCAGTCGGGAAGAATTACAGCGTTTGACAGGGTATGAAGTCATTGGGGTGATTCCAGAGGTAAAAAGAGGAGAATACTATCTTGCCAAGGAAATTATTCATAACCCTTATTCACGTATTGCAGAGGCCTATCGGTTAACAGCCACACTGCTATTACATGGAAAACGCCCTGGTTCGGATGACCGGGTAATTCTGGTGACCAGTATTGATGCTGGAGAGGGGAAGTCGGTGAGCAGTAGTAACCTCGCATGTTGTCTGGCCGATCTGGGGGGGAAGGTACTTTTGCTGGATGCTGATTTGCGTATGCCTTCTGTTCACTTCAAACTGGGGATACAAAATAAACCAGGGCTTATTAATTACCTGCTGGGGGAGCAAGAGTTATCTGAAATGACTTATCCTGTTCCGGGTATTTCCGGGTTGTTTGTAATCACGGCAGGGTCTGCGCTGGATTTTTCACCCGTCAACCTCTTGTCCCGGAATAGGATGACTTCATTACTTAATAGTGCCAAAAAATATTTTGATTATGTCATTATTGATGCGCCTCCAGTGAGAGGCTTTGCTGACACTCTGGTGTTACATGCCATGGCAGATTCTACGCTTATGGTGGTACCAGAAAACAAGGCAAAAATTGATCACTTTCATGAAAACATGGAACCGTTAATACAGATTAAACCCTCTATATTGGGCTTGCTGAAGTTTCGGGCAAAGAAAGATATTGTCGATAAGGAATATTACCGGGATTATAGCCGAAATTCTCTGCAAGGCAGGATCAGATTCAAGAAGAAACGGAAGTTGAATCTGGGACGGAACAGGTCAGTTTCAGATACTGTCTTGAGGAGCCATTGATTAAGCCTGGGTGGAATTTCTCAATGGATAGAGTGGTTCAGTCTTTGCTTAAAAATGGGAAATTCTCGTTTTGAGAAAACCGCTCATGGCTGGGTCAGAGTCTCCTGAAGGCAAGTGAGACTCAAACAGATTATTTTTAAAAGCGTTGTGTTTTTCGATCCTGCACGTTAAGTGTTATGTTCTCTTGGCTGGTAAGGAACATGGCTGTGCAGGATCGTTTTTTTATGGGTTTGTTGGTTTACTTGTGTACAGTATTGCGTCGTGGTGTCGTTCGCAGTAAGCTTGCTCCTACCCCCTCTTTTTTCGATAAGACAGACGCTCATGAACTATAAGATCATTGTAAAGACATTGCTTATCGGCTTGATTGTTTTTGCTGTTGCCGTTGTTCTTGGCATGAAATATAACTGGGTGAGATACCTCCTGCCAGGTAGCCCCACATCGGTAGAAGTTGAACAGGGGAGTTTACCATCTTCGACCGGTGAGGCTGACTCGTCCACGGCTGTGCCAAAGGCGCCCCCGAAAGACAAAGTGAAACACTTTGAAATTGTTGATGAGAAAAAGGTGACAGGTTCTACGGAAGAACTTATACGTAACGACTGTATTCGCGCTAGCAGGAGAGCCGGGGTGACGGATGAGCATATCTTTGAAGTTGTAAACCAGTGCGTAGAAATGTATAAAAAAGAACAGGGTGGTGCATTGGCAACACCTGCTCTCTCGATCGAAAGCGATGAGGACAATAACGATATAGAGTTACCTTCGGTAGAAGATAGTCTTGAACTGACACGCAAAGCTTGCAAAATTGTTGCTGATGAGGAAAAAGGGCTGTCCTCAGTGGAACGTCAAAAAGTAATAGAGCAGTGTGTGAAGGCTAATATGAATACCCCGTGAGTTAGCTAACCCGTATTGTCAGGCATGTTTCTGGCCGGTAGCTTATGGCCGTATTGCTTGTTCACCCTGTTTGTTGTAAAAAATTTGTATCATAAAAAGGTAGAATGATGAAAAAACCCATTGTTGTTGTTGGAATCGGTGAAATAGGTTCTGTATTCGCAAGAGGTTTCCTGCGTAGTGGATACCCCGTGTACCCAGTCACCCGCGATCTGGACATCAAGAGCGTAAGCGACCAACTTCCCGATCCGGAGCTGGTCTTAATCGCTGTCGGTGAAGCTGATTTACAGGATGTGTTAGCTCAGATTCCCGAGCAATGGCGTACTAAAGTCGCCCTGATTCAAAATGAGCTATTACCGGCTGACTGGGAAAGGCAGGGCTATATCGAGCCAACAGTCGTGTCGGTCTGGTTTGAGAAGAAGAAAGGTCAGGATGTCAAGGTAGTGGTGCCTTCACCGGTCTATGGTCCCCAGGCGGAACGCTTGCTGGAGGCACTGCAGGCACTGGATATTCCTGGTGTACTACTGGCGGACAAGGCGCAACTGTTATTTGAACTGGTACGCAAGAACTATTACATATTAACCAGTAATATTGCAGGCCTGAAAGTGGGGGGTAGTGTCTCTGAGTGTTGGCAAAAACATCAGGAATTTGCTCGTTCTGTAGCGGGTGATATCTATCAGTTACAGTCCTGGTTAAGCGGGGAAAAGCTAGATCACGATGCATTAATAGATGCGATGGTTGTTGCTTTTGAAGGGGATCCTGAACACCAGTGTATGGGACGCAGTGCGCCTGCCCGACTGGAGAGGGCACTCAATACCGCTGCACAGGCAGGTATTGAGGTTCCTGTTTTGCAAGCCATCAAGGATAGTTTGGCCGCGACATAATATACCTTCTCTATTGCCAGTGGATTTGTGCATGCAAACCATAAATTTTCAGTTTTTTCGTCGGCCGTCTTCATGGTGGCAGGGTGTATTGGCATTAAGAATGCAGGTGTTTGTTGATGAACTAAAGGTGCCAGTAGAGCTGGAGGTGGATGAGTACGATCAAACCGCACTTCACTTAAGTGCTTATATCTGCGCTCAAACAGGTACTACGAAAGGTGGTGTTGCCTGTGCCCGTACGCTGGGGACATTGCGTTTGCAGCAGCAGGGTGACGTGGTGAAGCTGGGTCGGGTTGCTGTGCACCCGGATTATCGCCGTCAGGGCATGGGTAGCCAGATGATACAGCAGGCCGTTCGGTATTGTTCGCCGCTGTCTGTGACAGAAATAGTACTGAATGCTCAAACCTACATCACTGGCTTTTACCGCCGGCAGGGTTTTAGTGAAAGAGGCGAAGTATTTGAGGATGCAGGTATTCCCCATATAGAAATGTATTGGGCGGGGTGATGGCACACCAGTTTGTCCCACTAAACAAAAAGGTAAAAGCTGCTGCACAACAAGCGGTTATAGATACTTTTCTGGATGCTTTGTGGCAGGAGAGAGGTTTAAGTGAAAATACACTGGCGGCTTACGAGCGGGATTTGCGTTTTTTTTCATACTGGTTATCGGCGCAGCAAGTGCGCTTTGAAACCGTAACCCCGGCTGACATTCAGGCTTATTTAGGTCATCGCATCCAGCAATCCAGCAAGGCCAGTAGCACCGCAAGACTGTTATCCAGCCTGAAACGTTTTTATCGCTACCTGTTACGAGAAAACCATATCGACACTTCTCCCGTTGAATTAATTGAGGCTCCCAGACAGGGACGAACCTTGCCCGGCACATTGAGTGAAGATGAAGTGCTGGGCTTGTTGCATGCCCCTGATATTAGACAGGCAGAGGGGTTGCGTGATCGAGCCATGCTGGAGTTGCTCTATGCCACCGGTGTCCGGGTAAGTGAACTGATCGGGTTACAGATAGCATTTTGTTCATTGCAAAACGGCGTAATCCGGGTATTTGGTAAAGGCAGCAAGGAACGGTTAGTACCCATGGGTAATGAAGCCGTAGACTGGTTACAGCGTTATCTTGCTGAAGCCAGGCCGACTTTAATGGCGGGTAAAGGCACTTGCGACTTTATGTTTGTCACCAGGCGTGGTGGAGGGTTAACCCGGCAGGCATTTTGGTATGTCATAAAAAAGCATGCAAAACAGGCAGGTATTCGTGGCAAAGTTTCTCCTCATACCCTGCGACATGCTTTTGCGACACATTTATTGAACCATGGAGCGGATTTGCGTGTCGTACAGTTATTATTAGGACATGCTGATTTATCGACAACGCAGATTTATACACATGTTGCCAGGGCCCGGTTGCAGATAATGCACAAGAAGCACCACCCACGCGGCTAACAGGGCTGGCAGAATATTTTGTAAAATCAATAGACCTGAGGCTATGATTCAAACTAACATAGGGTGCTTTTTAAAGGCTCCTGGATCTACTTAAGGAGACTCTGATCAGAGCTTCCTGGGAAGATGATAGATTCAGGTACACATATTAC
>WFWY01000112.1 GCA_015490895.1 Thiotrichaceae bacterium
AACCTGGTGCCTGACGCAAAGCAGAGACCAGTTCATCTGCAGAAGAGTACTCTGCATCACAGTATTGTGTATGTAGCGAGAGAAAAGTCGCAAGCGGTTTGTTTTGAGCGACTCCAACATCGTTATCAGCACCGACACCACAGCCCTGTAGCAAGATTGTCACCAGCAATAACGGAAAAATAGTAAGTTTGTTCATTAATTGGCCCTTGAATTATTATTCTTCTTCTCTAATTATTATTCCCTGTCATATAAACAGGATACGTAACAGTATAACTAAACTTCATACACGGCATCAAGTAAAAACCGACCACCTGCAAGAACGAAGTGGTTGTTTATTAAGCAATGCAGCGCCTCCCGGACAGAATAGCCTGCCGACTAATACAGCGACACCTCCCCTTCCGGTCTCGTCTTGTAATACCTTAGTAGCCACATGTACTGATCAGGTTCAATAGAAATCAAACGTTCTATGCTGTTATTAAGTATTTCCGCATCTTTCAAGGCATTAGAGGAAGGAAAGGCCGTCAAAGCAGCATCCAGATGAACACAGTACTGTGCTTTTTTTTCATCATAGTAAGTGAAGCAGGGAAAACATCGTGCCTTCTTCAACCTGGCAATACGTGCCGGTGTATTCAGTGTTGCCTTGGGTATACCAAAAAAAGGAGCAAAATCCGCGTGTTCATCACCCAGGTCTTCATCCGGGAGAAATATCAACAGCCTCCCCGGTTTCAAAGATCGTACCAGCTTTATCATTCCCTCTTCTCTGGCAATCACGAAGTCAACATGACGACAGCGGCTCTTTGCCATTAGCCAGTTAATAACAGGGTTTTTAACAGGTTTATAAGAACCATAGAGTGCATAATCAGTGCCCAGGCCAGCTGGCGCAAAATCCAGCCAGGCACTGTGCATCAGTAAAATAATCACATTGTCGCCATTAACAATGGCTTGATCGACCTGTTTTTTCCCCTCTCCCTCAAGACGGATGCGTCGCTGAAGCCTTGCAGCGGGAAGAAAAAATAGCACACAATAATCCAGCATAGCCCGGCCATACCACTGCAGGGAAATGAGTGCTTTTTTTTGTATCAACCTGGGGGTCAGGTGCGGAAAAGCCAGCTGCAAGTTAGTCTGCACAACATGCCTGCGCTTCAAATTGTAGCGAAAAATAATCGTTCCCAGGCCTTTTCCCAACAGGTGCCTGAATGAAACAGGCAGCCAGGCAATGCCAACCCCCAGCCCTAAACCCAGCCAGGTTAGCCAAAAACGTGGATGTAGCAACCCCCTGGTGAAAGGGATTCCACATTTCACAATTTGGCGCCCCTGGCTTTCGCATAAGCCTGTGTCTGAATCGCTACCTGTTCCACAGCGCCGGCATCCCAGGAAGCCGCACTCTCTGGCCAGCCCTGAACGTGTTGAGTAATGATCTCCAGCAAGGCATCTATATGCTTATCAGCATCATTGAGTGCCTGAATATAATGGTACTGCTGCCCACCTGCCTGTAAAAACACCTCCCGATTCTCCATATTCATTTCCTGCAACGTTTCCAGACAGTCTGCTGGAAAACCGGGACAGATAACATCGACTCTCTCAACCCCCCGCTGAGCCAGCTTTACCAGCATCTTATTGGTATACGGCTGTACCCATTGCGCTTTACCAAAACGGGACTGGAAACTTATCTGCCATTGATCTTCCGTCAAACCTAATGCCTGTGCCAGTAATCTTGCTGTTTTATGACACTGACAAAAATAGGGATCACCCTGTTGCAGGTTGCGCTGCGGCAAACCATGAAATGACATCAGCAACACTCCCTCACGACCGTTATCCTGCCAGTGGTTTTCCACACTAGCAGCCAATGCACTAATATATCCCTTATCATCATGATACTGATTGATAAAACGAGTCTCTGGCACCCAGCGCCAATGCGCCAGCTCCCTGGCCACTGCGTCAAACACACTTGCTGTCGTTGTTGCGGAGTATTGAGGATAAAGCGGCAATACCAGCAGACGGCGTGCGCCCTGTTGATGCAGCTCTTCCAGTCCCTGCATGATTGACGGCTTTCCGTAACGCATGGCCAGTGCAACTTTGACAGGCCCCGGAAAGCGCCGCTTCAGTTTATTGCCCAGGGCATCCGAAATACGTCGCGAATAAACCATCAATGGTGACCCCTCCGGTAACCAGATACTCCGGTACAATTTGGCTGTTTGTGGTGAACGACGCCTGAGAATCACACCATAAAGCAAACCGAACCATACAATGCGTGGGATCTCAACAACACGACGATCTGCCAGGAACTCTGCCAGATAACGCCTGACCGAAGAGGTTTCTGGCTGTTCCGGAGTTCCCAGGTTGGCCAGCAACACGCCTATACATTCATTTTTGCCATGATAATAATTTTTTTCACCTTTATAGCGGGTTACAAACATAAAAAGTCCATAGTCATAGTTTCTTACTAACAACACGATACACACAAGAGGGTTTTGGTGGATTATCGCACCTAAACAACAAAGCGGTCACTAAAATCTGGCTATCCAGTGTAATAAGTCTGTTTTTTGATGACAATGCTATATATACTTAGAATTCTCATGAGCCCTTTGCACAAAGCAGGATGGGAAGAAAAAAACGCCTGACTTTTCAATTTTTTCAGAAAATTCAGGTTCTTTTAAGGAGACTCTGATTAAGTCCGGTCGAATTTCCTGTGAGATGAAATTCGTCAGTTTTTTGATAGAAAAGTTAGCAATAGTCATTCTGTTGGTCACTTTTATAGCGAAAAAATGGCGATGTTTCAGCCTCAGGAAAACGACTGGGACTTGATCAGAGGCTCCTTAATACTCACTATCTACCCACC
>WFWY01000113.1 GCA_015490895.1 Thiotrichaceae bacterium
CTTATTCGTTACTCAGTAGACACCTTGCTTATCTATCAGTCCGACCATTATCAACCTTTAAAGCGTAGCCTGTCTGGTGTGGAAACTGCAGGGCTACCCCTGCAATCCCCCACTGATCAGGAAGAGGCTGCACTCGCCACCCTGCTTAATAACCTGGCGCGATATTCACAGCTGAAAAAAGACTTCAGACTCTGCAAGCATTTTTTATCCATTACAGATCAGCGTAATCGCTGGCTGGTCAATATCACACCAGAACCGATTGCCTATATTTATAGAGGCACTCATATTCATGCGAATGCAGCCTATTTATCACTATTTGGCTTTCAGTCAATGGCGGAACTCAAAGCCTCTACGATAGATGACCTTATTCCAGCAAAAAGCAGAAAAATGTTCCAACGCTTTGTACAAAAACAACAGCGCCACGCTCTAACAGATATTCAGCAAACCCTGTTAATGCCAATGACAACGATTGATAACCAGTCTGTCCGCGCAGCTATACGAGTCGCCCCCGCAGTATTGAACAAGACCCGCTGTATCCAGTTATGGGTTCATAAAATTGAAGATAACCTTGATCCGTCAGGAGTCACAATGAGAAGAAAAAAAGATGAGACACCCGCCTCCCCGTGGCAAGAACTGCCACAAAAAAAAAACCGGCTTCATCCCTCCCGGCCAGAACGCAGTCCGGCCAGGACGCCATCCCTGTTTCCCGGCCTTAAAGATGGCCTGAAGTCTGTTCAACTCAAATTCCAGCCACTAACGGACACCAACAGTGCTATCATCAATCATTATTTTGTGAAGCTACAGTTTGATGTACAAGAGCAGCAGCATATTAACCAGATACTCAAGACAAGTCATTCATCAGAAGCCGCCACCTTCCGGGATCGCCTGCTCATCACAGAGCTCATCCGGCGCCTACAGGGCAAACAGCAGCCCAACAAGCACATACTATTGTCATTGAGCGCCGCCAGCCTGAACGATAATGCCTTCATTGTCTTTTTGATAAAAAAACTATCTCTGTTATCCGACCGGCACCCGCAGCTTGTCTTGCTGATTCCTCACTCAGAATTCAAGCAACATCCGGTACGTGTAAAAGCTATCGACAGGAAAATTCGCAGCCTCGGAGCTTCACTGGGTATCTATAACTTCATCCCGGATAAACAGTCCGTACAAAAAGCACTCAGGGACAAGCCACCCTATATCAGCTTTTCCTCTCGATGGACAAAGAAAATATCAACGCAGCCCCAACAACTTGAACGGTTCACCCGGCTCACCGAATACATGGAGAGAGAAGGCATCGAAACCATTCTTTCCTGATACAGGGACTCCCTAAGGAGCCTCTGATTAAGTCCGGTCGAATTTCCTGTGAGATGAAATTCGTCAGTTTTTTGATAGAAAAGTTAGCAATAGTCATTCTATTGGTCACTTTTACAGCGAAAAAATGGCGATATTTCAGCCTCAGGAAAACGATTGGGGCTTGATCAGAGTCTCCCTAAGTCAGTACATTGTGACGCAGGAACCGTGCTATTTATTGACAGCCATTTATCCGGGCGGTAATGTTCATTCCCTCTTTTAATGTTCACATCAGGAAACACAATGAACCCCGTAAAAATCGGCTTGTTAGGACTGGGAACCGTCGGTGGTGGCACCGCAACTGTATTACATCGCAATGCTACAGAAATTGCACGTCGAGCAGGCCGGGGAATCCGTGTAGAAGCCGCCGCCACCCTTGATCTGGAACGCGGAAAAGAACTGGGCCTGGAGGATTTGCGCCTTACCAAAGAAGCGACGGATATTGTCAACGACCCCACTATTGATATCGTGGTCGAATTAATCGGTGGCTACACACTGGCAAAAGACCTCGTACTCAGCGCCATCAACAATGGCAAGCATGTCGTTACCGCTAATAAAGCACTCATCGCCCTGCATGGCAATGAAATCTTTGCCCGGGCACAGGAAAAAGGCGTCATGGTTGCCTTTGAAGCCGCTGTCGCCGGAGGCATTCCCATTATCAAGGCGGTACGCGAAGGCCTGTCAGCCAACCGGATTGAGTGGATCGCCGGCATCATCAACGGTACCGGAAACTTTATTCTTAGTGAAATGCGGGACAAAGGCCGTGCCTTTAATGATGTACTCGCAGAAGCACAAGTTCTGGGCTATGCCGAAGCGGATCCCACTTTTGACGTTGAGGGCATTGATGCTGCCCATAAACTTTCTATCCTCTCATCGGTAGCCTTTGGCATCCCGTTACAGTTTGACAAAACCTATACCGAAGGCATCACCAAAATCACACCTGAAGATGTCGAGTACGCCGATGAACTGGGCTATACCATCAAGCATCTGGGTATCACACGACGCACAGACAAGGGGATAGAGCAGCGCGTACACCCCACCATGATTCCCAAATCCCGCTTGATTGCCAACGTCAACGGTGTCATGAATGCGGTTCTGGTACAGGGAGATGCCGTCGGTGCAACCCTCTATTATGGCGCAGGAGCAGGCGATGAACCCACTGCTTCTGCGGTCGTGGCCGATATCGTCGATGTAGTCAGAGCCATGACCTCTGATCCCAGCAATCGTGTTCCCCACCTTGCCTTCCAGCCAGATCAACTTGCAGATACTCCGGTTCTGGAAATGAATGAGATTACTTCAGCCTACTACTTGCGAGTCTGCGCCCTGGATCAGCCGGGTGTACTGGCAGCCATTACCAAAATCATGGGTGAAAGCCATATCAGCATCGAAGCCTTCATTCAAAAAGAACCCGAACCAGGTGTCAGCAAAGTTGATATTATTCTGCTCACCCAGCGCGTGAATGAAGGTAATATGAACCGTGCCATAGCCTACATCGAGGCACTCGATGTCACCTGTAGCCCGGTCACCCGAATTCGCGTAGAAGCATTGGGCTAGGAGGCTGTCAGATTATTAGTTGTCATTGCCGAATACTGTACGAGTACAATCATGATTCTTTTTTCTGAAAGGAAGACAATATCCCGCGCAGTATTTTTACCTCAGCAGCCGTTAACTCTGCTCTGGAAAACAACCGCCTCAGACGCTGCATTATTTCGCCGGGATGCTTTTTGAAAATAAAACCCGAAGTGCTCAAAGCCTGCTGCAAATGCTCATAAAACCGTTCCAGATCCTCAATACTGGGGCGCTTATCCGGGCTTTCTTCCGTCGCTACCGGCATTGGCTCCAACGTACTCTTAAATATCTCATAACACAGGATTTGTACCGCTGCGGCCATATTTAATGAGGGATAGGCTGAACTGGTCGGAATCGAGACCCGGTACTGGGCAAACTGCAAATCTGCATTATTTAATCCCGCCCGCTCCGGGCCAAACAACAGGGCTACCTTAGTGCCCTGTTGATGCTCCTGGTCAGGCTTCTCCGTCCGGGCTTCACTCCCCGCATAATCCAGCAGTGCTTTGGCACAAGCCTCAGGACTCAGGCTGGGCAAATCATAGCCCCGCTGTCGTACGGTGCTTGCCATGACCAGGCGGCAATCCTGTACAGCCTCATACACGCTCTCCACCACCGTCGCCCGGGTCACAATATCCGCCGCGCTTCGCGCCATGGTTAACGCCTCTTTGGCAGGAAACTGTTTCGGCTCAACCAGCCATAAATCACCCAGCCCCATCGTCTTCATCGCTCTTGCTGCCGAGCCAATATTGCCTGGATGAAAGGTTCTGACCAGTACAATTTTTATATTCTCAAGCATATAGGCACCTCAATGGCGTAACCATTTATAACCCGGATTATACCTGTCAGGATATTGGTAAGAAATAGTATCGGCTTTAGCCAGGTTGCGATTCATTTTAAATCCGTAAACACGCATTGTTGTGGTATGAAACATACGTAATACATACCACAACCGGGCATATAAAATGAATGAAAATAAATCACTATTTGGCAGTTTTCTATTCTCCCTGTTACTCGGCTTCAGTCCACTTTCACAAGCGACTCCTATCAAGGTTGTCATGAATGCAGCAATTGATGAAAACTGCGACGGTGTCGCCGAAACAACAACCAGAGCCACTCCGGGTTCCTGTATTATCTATACACTAACAACGACAAATACCGGTGTAGCAACGGTTTACAACCTGCAAATAAATGGTCAGGTCCCCCGGCACACCCAGATTTTTCAACAGCTCTGGCTAGATCATGACATCTTCGCCTACCCCGGTGCACAGGTTGATCCCTCAAAGCGTTACATCACCGTTCCGATTGAAAAACTGGAGACCGGTTCTTCCAATGCACTTGTGTTGCAATACGCTGTCAAGATAGAGGAATAAACAGGCGCAACCAAATAGATGGAAAGGACTGTTCCCATGTAGAGTAAAACAGCGTAGAAGTCCAAAAGCACATTGGGTTCCACAGCACTCTGTGGTTAAATAGCGCCTTTTCGCTTTGCTATACAAAGACACCATGGAAACCTTCGCACCCGGTCAACGCTGGATTAACAATGCACAGCTTGATAAAGGACTAGGCACCGTACTCTCTGCAAACCACCGCTCTGTCACCCTGCTATTTCTGGCAACCGGCGAGACACATATCTATTCCCTGCAGTCTGCTTCCCTGACCCGTGTGCGCTTCGCAGCAGGGGACACTATCATCAGTCATGACAATCAGACGCTCCAGGTCACAGCTGTTGAAGAAAAAAACCATCTACTTACCTATATTGGTACCAACGAGCAAGGTAAAGAAATAAGACTGGAAGAAAGCCTGCTGAATAACTTTATTCAACTCAACCAGCCAGGTGAACGGCTTTTCAATAACCAGATTGATGAAGAGAAGTGGTTTGAACTACGCGCCACAACCTTGCAACACCTGAACCGGCTATCCCATTCCACGCTACGTGGCTTGACAGGAGGACGTACCAACCTGATACCACACCAGTTGTATATTGCCCATGAAGTCGCCAGACGTTATGCACCGCGTGTGCTGCTGGCCGACGAAGTGGGGCTGGGTAAAACCATCGAAGCAGGCATGATACTGCACCAGCAACTGATTACAGAACGGGCACAGCGTGTACTGATTGTGGTGCCAGAAAGCCTGGTGCACCAGTGGCTGGTTGAGATGTTACGACGTTTTAACCTGATGTTCCATATCCTGGATGAAGAGCGTTGTGCCGATATTATCGTCAGTGAAGAAGCCGACAATCCCTTTCTCAGCAAACAGCTCATCCTCTGTTCACAGGAGTTTTTAACCCGTTCAGAACCTCACTTCCAGCACAGCCTGGCTGGAGAGTGGGATTTACTCGTCGTGGATGAAGCCCATCACCTGGTCTGGTCGGAACAACAACCCAGCCGTGAATATCAGTGTATCGAACAACTTGCCAAACAAACCAAAGGGGTACTTTTGCTCACTGCAACCCCTGAGCAACTGGGTAAGGAAAGTCATTTTGCCCGCCTGCGCCTGCTAGACCCGGATCGCTTCCCCGATTTCACCCGTTTTATCGCGGAAGAAAAGCGCTATGAACCCATCGCCCATACCCTGCAACAGCTCATTGACCAGCAGCCACTGGATGAAAAATCCCTGGCAACACTAAAACCGTATTGCACTGAGGGCGATAACCAGCATCTCGTGGCCGCTCTACTAGATCCTGATACCGGTGCAGCTACCCGCCAGAACACACGGCAAGAACTTTTGGAACACCTGCTGGATCGACATGGCACAGGCCGCGTACTCTTCAGGAATACTCGCGCAGCAGTACAGGGTTTTCCCAAACGCCAGGCACATGCTTATGCTCTGGAGCTGCCTGACAGCTATGTACCATTACGCAGTGAACTCAACCCCGAGATCAAGCGGGGTGAGGACTGGATCAAGGAAGACCCACGCCTGACCTGGCTTATTGACTTTCTCAAGCGTCAGGGAAGCCAAAAGACACTGGTGATCACGGCACAGGCACAGACAGCTCTGGATATTGCCGCTACACTGCGTATCAAAGAAGCGATTCATGCCGGTGTGTTCCATGAAGGTATGAGCCTGGTAGAGCGAGATCGTACCGCTGCTTTTTTCGCCGATACACAAGAGGGCACACCGGTACTGGTTTGCTCGGAAATTGGTAGTGAAGGGCGCAATTTCCAGTTTGCCCACCAGCTGGTTTTGTTCGATTTGCCCCTCAACCCGGACCTGCTGGAGCAGCGCATCGGCAGGCTAGACCGTATCGGTCAGCAACAGACTATCGAGATCTCTATTCCCTACCTGAAAGACAGCGCACAAGACATTCTGTTTCAATGGTTCCATCATGGGCTCAACGCTTTTGAGCACACCTGCCCGGCCGCACCTATCCTGTTCAAGCAGCAAAAAGAGTCCCTGTTAATAGCCATGGAAGAGCCGGATCAACCCCTCACTCCCTTAATCCATACAACGCAACAGCTACTTGAATACCATAACACAGCCTTGCAGCAAGGGCGTGACCGCCTGCTGGAATTCAATTCCTGTCGCCCTCATATTGCCTCGGCTCTTTACCAGCAAGCATGCCAGCAGGATACAGCATCCCCACTGGCAGACTATATGGAAGCCATTTATGATTGTTATGGCATTCATAGTGAGGAATTGCGTGAACATGCCTTGCTCATACGTCCGGGTGATCACATGTTAACAACATTCCCGGGGCTGCCGGATGAAGGCATGAGCGTGACTTATCACCGCGAAACAGCGCTTGCCAATGAAGACTTGCAGTTTCTAACCTGGGATCACCCTCTGGTGCGTGAAGCGCTGGATCTGGTCGCCACCAGTGAAATGGGCAATAGCAGCTTTACCGCCATCACTCACCCGGACTTTGAGACAGGAAGCCTGTTCCTGGAAGTCCTTTACGTGCTAGATGCCAGTGCCACCAGCCAACTACAAAGTGAGCGCTTTTTACCACCCACCCTCTTGCGACTGGTCGTCGATGAAAACGGGCATGATCACAGTAATACCTTAACCACCGAAGCCATCCTCGAAAGCCATACTCGGGTGGACAGAAAAACAGCTTCACAGATCGTTACCCTGAAACAACAAGCCTTACGTGAACTCATAAAACACTGTGAAACACTCGCTTTGCAGCAAACCCCACACGTACTGATGCAGGCACACCAGCAAAGTAAACAGCTACTGGAAAGTGAAATGAACCGTTTGAAGGCCTTGCAGCCAGTAAACCCGAACATTCGTGATGAAGAAATTGACTTTTTTGAACAGCAATTGTCACAGGTTGATAACGCACTGGATGCTGCCCACCTGCGTCTGGACGCCTTGCGCGTGATCGTTGCTACCTGATTTTATCTATCATCCTCCCACAGTAACGCTGTCTTTCATTACCATCTGCTCAACCTTGGGCAAATCCGGAATCATGCAATCCAGGCTCCCCACACGGGTGTAACTTGCTGCTATCTGGCAATCATCATCCACCGGTGGTAATTCTGTGAGTGAATCCGGAGTAATCGGCAATGTATAGGGAATACCGTCTATCGCAATCGCCACAAAAGGCAAGTCAGAATAACCCATCACGGCCCTGAGTACAGCAACACGCGTAACCAGCTTGCTGATAGTATCCCCCCGGTAAATCGGCACCCTGCGATTTCTCCAGTATATGGACTGCTGGGTATCGCTATCTTCCAGCAACACAATTTCAGCGACCAAACTCTCAGGCACCAGCAAATTACCGACTTCCATAGGAATAATCAAACATTGCAATTCTATTTCAGTACTCATGCAGTGGCCTCCTCTGATTTCATGAACACCCTGCCACTCAGATTCGCACGGATATCCGCCGCTAACTGCTCAGCCTCCCAGGGTTTGCCAATAAAGCCATTGGCACCCAGATCCGCCGCATGCTGGCGGTGTTTGGCACCAGAGCGGGAAGAAATCATAATCACGGGTAAATCTCTCCATTGCTCTGTCGAACGGATATTTTCCAGAAATTCAAAACCATCCATACGGGGCATTTCAATATCCAGCAGAATCAAATCCGGTGTCTCATCCACCAGTACTTCGAGCGCTGTCACACCGTCATTGGCTGTAATCACATCATACCCCAGAGATAACAGCAGGCTTTCGGTAATCTTTCGCACGGTAATCGAGTCATCAACCACCATAATCACTTCCTTCCTGGCAGCGCTTACTTTCTGTTCTTTTGGACTGCTGATCGTTTTTCCTGACATTCCCAGGTTGATTAACTCATGTGCATTCAATAACAGCACAATCTGCCCCCCACCCAGGATAGAGGCCGATGATAGTAACTGGGATTCTTCAAACATGGCACCCAACGGTTTAAGCATAACCTCCCTGTTGCCTCTTATTTCATCTACCTGATAGGCAACCCGCTGTCCGTTCTCCTGAAATAGCAGCACCGGGAATGTCTGTTCCTGCATATCACTTTGCTGCCTGCTGCCCAGCCCCAGTGTTTCGCCCAAATGACGCAAAACATAAAACTTGTCACCAAGTTCCAGCAGGGGGCTATTACGTGCATAGGCTACATTCAGGTCTTCAACCGAGATACGCTGCATACCTTCCAGCTTGGCTACAGGTATCGCCAGCACTTCCCCAGAGACATCCAGCAGCATAACCTGGTTAGTTGCCAGATTGTAGGGGACACTCAGTACAAAACGGGTAAATTTGCCACGCTGAGAATCAATGACGATATTCCCACCAAGTGCATTGACCTCCGCATTCACTACATCCATACCGACACCTCGTCCGGCGACCTGGCTGATTTTGTCAGCCGTCGATACGCCAGACATCAGTATCAGTTGATAAACTTCCTTGTCCGTGAGAACAGCGTCTGCCGAGATCAGGCCTTTTTTGATCGATAGTTCTCTTAACTTGTCTACATCAATACCCGCACCATCATCCTGCAAGGTAATAACGATTTCAGATCCATCACGCCTGATATCCAGGGTAATGGTTCCAATGGGCGGCTTACCCACCCGCTTACGCTGTTCTGGCTTTTCAATACCATGTGCCAGGGAATTGCGAATCAGATGCTCCAGAGAGGCCGTAATTTTCTCCAGAATAGTACGATCCATTTCACAATTTTCATCCGTAATTTCCAGCTTGACCTGCTTGCCCAGCTCTACTGAAACCTGTCGAACAATACGCTTGAGCCTCGAAAGCAACCCACTTACCCTGGTCATACGGGTGGTAATCAAACCTTCCTGTAGCTGTTTGCAGATTTTCTCCTGACTCTCACTGGTACTTCCCATATTTTTTAACCCGGTATCCAGTGACTCGGTGAGGCTCATCAGGTCTTCCAGGCTTTCAGACAAGGATCGATACTGTTGCTGTAACTCCGTATACTCATCCATTTCCAGCGGGTCAAAGCTCCCTTTAATCTTCGGCAGTGAAGAGACTGGCCCACCGGCATGAATACTGGAATCGGCCTCCAGTTCCAGGTTGCGGATCTGTTCTTTGAGGCGGCTTCCGGTACGTTTCAGCTCGTTAATAGTCTTTTTGTTTTCCTCGTACTGTTCAACCAGACGAATATTCTGGTGTCCCCATTCATTGGTAGTGGTAATTAGCTGGTTAATTAACCCGGTAGACACACGAATAGAGGATCCGCTTTGTATATCCTCGTTCGCCTTTACCGCCTCTGCTGATGTAACCGCAGATAGCAGGCTGGCTGAATTCAGCTCATTGGCAAACTGACCCAGAGCCTTTTCCAGCACACTTAAATCCCGTGCTGCCTGAGTAAAATCAGGTGCATGCCAGGTCGAAACCGGTGTCGTTGCCACTTTTGCAGACGGATCAACTTGTGTTGTAGGTTTCGCTTGTGATGCTTTTTCTATCGCTTTGGTTTTAGTCGTATTCTGAGCCTTGCCCTGGCTCTTTACCTCTGCTTTAACGCCTGCAACGTTTGCCTCTTTATCGGTATCAGTTGCAGCGCTACTTTTTGCAACCGGGCTGGAAGGGGCGGTTATTTCTTTATTTTTCCCGCACAGGGCATGAAGCTCATTAATCAAGCCTTCTACAGCTACCACAGCCTTCCCGGAAGCTGCCGCTTCATACATCTTGTAGAGCGTATCACTAACCTGTTGCAATTTTTCCAGTAGCTGCCCATCCGCCGATACCTTGTTATTGGCAACCAGGTTCAGCAAAGATTCTCCCGCATGACTGAGATCACCAATAGCCATCAATCCGCTCATTCTCGCACCACCCTTGATGGTGTGTAACTGGCGTTCTGCCTCAGTCACCGCCTCAGTATCCTGAGGGTTGTCGATCAGTTTTTGGCTAGTGGCATCGAAGGCTTCGACCAGCTCGGATAACTCTTCCAGAAAAATAGCAACCATCGGATCAGTGGCTGCTACCGGTTCCGCCTCTTCCGTTATCACGTCATCTGTGGATAATGAGCCACTGTCCTGTACCTTGCTTTCATCACCCACAATCGTATCAGAGAAGGAGACAGGAGCCACTGCAACGGCTGAATCCAGCTCTCCGGATGACAGTTGCTGCAAGCGTTCAATCAATTCACTGGCTGGCTGAACTTCCGTTCCTGCCGCTGCCTGCTCATACATCCGGAACAGCTCGTCACTCACTATCTGCAGCTGTGACAATAACTGCTCACCTGCCTGAACCTTGTCGCTGCCCACCAGATTCAGCAGAGATTCCCCTGCGTGACTCAGGTCACCAATAGCAGGCAACCCGGTCATACGCGCTCCCCCCTTTATGGTATGCAGCTGACGTTCTGCTATCGTTATCGCTTCCTTGTTCTGCGGGTTTTCCAGCAGCTGCTGTGTGCTTTCAGCGAACGCTTCAACCAGCTCTTCCAGCTCCTCCAGATAAATCGCCACCATCGGATCCAGCTCAACGGGAGGAGCGGACTTCGAGCTTTGTTCTTTTGCTGCCTCACCTGTCGCTTCGATAACAGGTATTGATTCTGCACTGTGTTTTTCTGTGGCTTGTCGTACTCCTTGTGATTGCGTGTGTTCAGAGGGTTCCTTCTTTTTGCAACCGGTTACACTGCCAGAATCAACTCCATTTTCTTCTGGCGGTTGAGCTTTTTTAAGGTTTTGTTCTCCTCTATCCGGGTATTGATCTGTTCTTCTATATTTTCATGCAGGCCACACAGTTCATGCAATTCGCGCAAGCTTTGATAACCGCCTTCCAGACCTGTCAGGTGTTCGGCATTATTGCGTAACGCAATAACAGAGTGTTCCAGTGCGGCCAATGATTCTGCCAGCTTGTGCAGGGAATCTTCTTCCGGTGGCTCCGCTGCATCCTGGGTATACTTCTCAAGATAGCTAAGCCCTCCTTCTGTAATCGGGTACATTTCCTCATACCCCAGAAACTTTAGTGTGTGATCCACAGTACGCATGGCATCACGCGCTCCCTCAAGGTGCAAGCTATCCGTATCATCCACATAACTATTCAGGTTATTCACTACCTGAGTAAGTTTCGCTTCAACAATCTCCAGTACCTGCTTTCTGGCGCTATAATCAGAAACCTGATACTGCCCCTCTTCAGAAAACAGTTTATAGGTAACGTCTTCACCGGTCTCCGCATATTCTTTCAGAATATCCTTGACCCGCAACCATTCGGTAGCAATTTCAATACGGCGCTCTTCGTTGAAGTTGCGCGGGTTCTTTTTAAAGAGCTTAAACTCGTCCACTTGCTCATCAATAATTTTTGCCAGCCGTCCCAGACCCAACATGCCCAGGGTCGTAGCCGTCCGGCGACTTTTATCAATAATAAGCTGAATGATGCCCTGATCCGGGTTCAGTTCCATTGCCTGAAAGCCTTCCATAATGCTCTCAATATCTTCGTTGACCCCATCGGAGACAGAGCGCCACAGCTGTTGCCCTGGAGAGGCATAATGCTTTCTGAGTTTTTCCAGTGTTTCTCCCTGAGGCAGGTACACATCCAGCAAAAAGGCTTCCTTGACCGCATCCACCAGGGCAGAACCTTTTTTCGCCATACCCAGATAATAAAGCAGGTTCTTCTTGATATCGTCTATCTCGGCGATTCCATCCAGCTCTTCCTGATCTGTCTGTGAAAATTTCAGGATCAACCTTTCCATGTTTCCCATGACCAGTTTGACCGCCACCCCATGTTCCAGCCGGTTATCGCGTAACCCCTGTGCCAGTGCCTGGGACAACCACCATAACACACGAATCGACATGGTTTCATGAATACGAATCAGGTCAAAGCTCAAGGCCTGAATTTTCCGTAATGCACGGGGAGTATTTTTCTGCTGATACCATTCCAGCAAGGCTTGCTGGAAGTGCATACGCAAATGACGATAGGTCACCACTCTTTTATCCAGAGCAACCGAAATGATTTCGTCGGTACCAATCTGGGCAGGTGAAATAGCACCTTCTTCAGGCAAAAACACGAGCAATTCAGAGAGCAAGCCCGCACCACGAGCAGCTCTGAGTTCGTTTAACAGTGGCAAGATGACGATAGGCAAATCTGCATAACCATCCTGCAAGTGTTGCAGGTACTCAACGATCTGCATGACTCCTTTTTGCAACATGCGTACGCTACTGGCAATATCGTTCACCTTTTTTTCCAGCAAGTCCTGTACCAAAGCATGCATTTCCAGTGCGAGACGTTCTCCGCCCTGAACACCGGTCATTTTCATGGTTAGCATGACTTCCGACAGCTTGCCCAGGCTGTTTTCCAGCAGAGCCTTGCAATCGCGTTCCAGATTTTCGTCCATCATCTGACTTTTATCGACGCACTTGTCCGCATAACGCTCCAGATTACTTTCGATTTGCTTTAACTGTTGCTCAATTTCCTGTTTAATCCACCCAACGCGGGCATCTAAACTTGCTTTATCGGAAAGCATATATCACCTGTTTTATAATTATTAATCATTCAGTTAGTATGGTTAGCATCGAGTCTGCAAGACTCTACTTTGATGTTTTATCAACACACATCACGATACATCTGCAACTTCCGCTTTCTCTGTATCACTACTTTCTGTATCAATACCTTGCCTGTTGTCCATAGATTTCATTGCTTCTCCCTGCTCAAGCTGCTTTCCCCATCTTGCCCGGGCAGGAGATTCCCCTCTTCGGCATACAGCCCCTGGCGGGTTATGAGTATCCACTTGTTGACTGTCTGCCCCATGACTACGCCCCTTGTCAGGCTGACTATCTGGCTTGGCCTCGGGTCTATCATTCATGGCTCCGCGGGGTAATTTAAAACGATATACGGAGACCTGTAATTCATTAGCCGTGCTGGTCAGGCTATTAATAAGCTCAGTCGTTTCACTAACCCGCTCAAAGGCCTGCAAGGTAATATCCTGGATGGACACCATTTTCTTTTGTGCTTCACGGGAAAGTTGCTCCTGTTCCCTGGTGACTTTTGCGATGCCCATCATCAGCTTGGCGATACGCGCTGATTCCGTCTCGACATGGCTTAACGCTCCTCCCGCTTTTTCAGCTGATGTCGTACCCTGTACCACATGAGCGATGGTTTCTTCCATTGCCGCCACCGTTTTTTGCGTATCTGTTTGCATGGTTCTGACCAGGACATCGGCTTTTTTTGAGCTTTCCACTGCCTTTTTTGCCAACAGCTGAACATCTTCAGCCACACCTCCAAACCCTTTGCCCGCGTCCCCCGCACTGCTCATCTGTATAGATGCGTTCAAGGCTAACACCTGGGTTTGTTCCGCAATATCATTCATCAGTTGCGAGATATGACTAAATTCCTGTGAGCTTTCACTCATGCGCTTAATCCGCTTTGCTGTAATTTGCACCTGTTCACGAATCGCTTGCATCCCGGAAAGCGTTTCACGGACGGTATTTGCACCTGCCCGTGAAATGGCGAAAGACTTTTTGGCAACCACAGCCGAATTCACAGTAAAGGTTGCCACACGTTCAACATTTTCTGCAATTTGCCCAATGGCAGAGGAGGCGGACAAGACTTCATTACTTTGATCATTACTGGCTCGCGACAAGTCTTCAGCAGTTTTGTCTGCCTTTCCAGCATAGTTATTCAAACGCAGGGAAGTTCCGTTTATTTTGGTAACCAGATCACGTAGTGCTTCTACCGTATGATTAAAAGCACCTGCGATGGAGCCTGTTATATCATCCGTGACACGTGCAGAAGTTGTCAGGTCACCCTGGGAAAGGGCCGTCATTCTGTTGGTCAGGTGTAAAATCCCTTCCTGGTTTCGCTCATTCTCCTCTTCCGTCAGACGCAAGCGTTCCCGGTGATCATGGAAGAGAGCATAGGCCAGCGCAAATAAGCTCAGGATCGAAAGAGCAGCCAGCAGGTAGCCTGCAACACTGATCTTTCTTAGCAAGGCCTCACGACGGGTAATATTCCTCTGTAACTCTTCAGTTGCCGCGAAGAGCTCCTGTCCAATCAATTCACTGCTATTTACCGAGGTGTAAATTTGTTGCAGAATGGTTGCGTTATCAAGTAATGCACTAATTTTCTCACTCAAGCCACCAAACTGCTTTTCAATTTCTTCAAGATAAAAACGGGCACCGGCGTTGCTAACGGCTTTTAATTTTGTCTTTTTGTCACCTCGTAACAACTTGTCCAAACGACCATCCAGCTTGATGGTGTTTTGAGTAAACTCCTGTATAACGGCATGCACATCATTTCTTCCTTCCAGCATCAGCAACAAGCTGTTTTGCAACTTTTGCAGCAAAATAAGCTGGCTTATCGCCATATTCAACTGCTCAACGCCGTCATTGTCCTGTTCTAGCCGTAATACCACCTGCTCCGCTGCAATCTGCAAGGCAGGTAATGTGTCATAAACTGTTTCGGCATAAGCATGGGTTTTGTTTACCGCCTCACGGTGTTGCAAGATTTCATCCAGCAAGTTGGAATAGGATTGCCATGACACTCTGATTTTATCCAGATTATCATTGTTGATTCCAAAACTGTAACGCTCCTCGGCAACTTCCAGGGCTGCAAACTTGCGCTCAAAATTATTTTTATGAGTACTGATTTGTTCGAAAGAGCCGGTATTACTCTTTATCGTACTAATCGTTGATGTCATTAACTGTTGTGATAACAAGGTTAAGTCTGCTGCCAGAGTGATCCGGCTTTTATCAGCCGAAGACTGCCGGTAGGAGTAGGTAAAACTAGCGATCATCAGGGCAACAAACAGCAATAAAGCAAACAGTGATATCCACACTGGCTTCCTGTTGACTTTAATAGATGATAATTGTACCGACATAAATTATTCTTGTTGTTGTTTTTATTATTTGAGACCGTTACGTCCCGCCGGTCAGTTTTAAACAGCCCCGTTAAGGAGCTCTATTAAGTCTGAGTGGAATTTCTCGATGAATAGAATTGTTCAGTTTCGAGAAAGCTACTTATGACTTGATCAGAGGCTCTCTTACTGAACATGACCACTACAGACTATTAGGCTGCTTCTTTGCGAACCCCTAACCTGTTAGCCAGCCTTTCAATATCACAAACCTCGATGCGTTGCCCCTTGTGCAAAAAAGAGATTTTGCTACAGCCATCGGTTCCTGTCTGGAACCCAGAGAGTTCATCATCTGACCAATAGTTGCGTCTCCCCAGCACTTTATCTACTAACAGACCAACAGGACCACCGGGTTGTGTAATAACAAGCAGGGAACGATCCTTTAAGCCAAGTGATGACAGGCCAGGTTGCAGCAAGGTACGTAATTCAATCATAGGGATAATAGTGCCTTCATAACCGAACAGTCCCACCAACCAGTCACGATGATCAATAACCCGAGTAATTTGCGCCGAGGTAATAATCTCATGAATAGCGCCCTGCTCGATCAGCAGTCTTTTATCAGCCGCTTGCACCAGCACGCCTGACCACCCCTGAACGGCATCTGCCTGACGCATATTTTTTTCGTGTAGCAAGGCCAGCCCCAGCAACATGTCATAAGGCTTTAACACTTATATAAACTCCGGCAGTAAATCTTCTTCAAGGTGTTTATGGTGCTCTAGCTGGGTAACGACTGCTGTAATCAGGTCATCATGCGTGAACGGTTTGGTCAGGTATTCCTCTGAGCCCGACAGACGTCCCCGTGCCTTATCAAACAGATTGTGCTTACTCGATAGCATGATAACCGGAATATCCGCATATTCTTCGTTGCTTTTAATGAGTGCACATGCCTGATATCCGTCCAGCCTGGGCATCATAATATCCATAAAGATAATATCTGGACGTTTTTTGCTGATCATGGTCAGCGCCTCAAAACCATCTTCAGCCATCATCACTTCACAGCCTTTTTCCGCTAAAAACATCTCAGCTGAACGTAATATCGTCTTGCTATCGTCAACTAACATGATTGTCAGACCTTCCAGGCTATATTCTTCAATATTAATTGCTGGCCTGACATCCGCAAGCGGTTCACTAATAGTATGTGAGGAATTCATAAGCGTATTCTTTAAAATTATTATTAGTAAGCAACCCTCATCCTGTGGGTGATTGCCATGTATCCAGGAGCCTGTTGGACTACTCCCAGGGTTGAGAGAAGCTGATAAACAAGCTCCACTTCTTACCGGACGATACACAACTCTTACCAGAGGAACAAAAAAAACAGATAAACTGCCATAGCAGGGCAGCTCGGGAACTTGTCCGGGACAGCACAGGCGCAGCGAGAGTCACAGCAGCGGAGGAATGCTTTTTAAGGAGCCTCTGATTAAGTCTGGTCGAATTTCCTGTGAGATGAAATTCGTCAGTTTTTTGATAGAAAAGTTAGCAATAGTCATTCTATTGGTCACTTTTATAGCGGAAAAATGGCGATATTTCAGCCTCAGGAAAACGACTGGGACTTGATCAGAGTCTCC
>WFWY01000114.1 GCA_015490895.1 Thiotrichaceae bacterium
ATCCAGGTAGGTAGCGAAAATAGTCATCTGGCAGAGACTGCTGCCCGTCAATATTCATTAATCATTGCCCTGGATGAGATGGGTAATCTGAGCCTGGATGGCATTCTGGATGAAGCTTCTCACAAGGAGCTTTATCAGGCAGCAATCAAACGCTATGGTGAAACCAGGGTGAAGGACAGAATTCTTGAGCTGGATGTGCCGGTTGCAGCAGGTATGCCGGATGCAGCAGTATTCATGCTGGAAAAAATGAGTGGCTTGCAGTCTGGTGAACTCATTGTTGAAAACCAGCAGATTGATATGAAAGGCGTGAGCGCATCAAAGCTGTTGCTGTCACAAGTGCGGCAGCAGTTAGAGGAAAAGGTGCCACAAGGCTATGCCTTAAATCTTGATCTGACCACACCCGAATCTGCTGCAGACAGGCTGGCTATAAAACCGGTGACGGCCAGGCAAAGGCAGCGTTGCCAGCAACAGCTAAACAGGATATTAAAACGGGGTAAAGTTCGTTTTAACTCATCCAGTGCTGTGATCAAAAGATCCAGTTACAAAACCTTAAACAAACTGGCTAAAATTGCCAAACAGTGTCCGGGCATGAAAATAAAGATTCATGGTCATACCGATTCTACGGGACGCAATAGTGCCAATAAAAAATTGAGTATAAAACGCGCCCAGGCCGTTGCGGATTACCTGGTGAAAAAAGGCATCCCTGAAAGTTATCTGATCCCGATAGGGCACGGATCAAGTCGGCCCGTTGCCAGCAATAAAACGAGTAAAGGACGTGCAAGGAACCGTCGTATTGAATTAACAGTAGAGAGAGTGAAACAATGAGTTACTTACTGTCACAAATATGGATATGTCTGCTTCTTACCGCATTGGTTGCTGGGTTGGCCGGGTGGCTTCTCGGTGGTGGCAAGCGAAAAATAAAACAACTGGAAGAACAATGGCAAACACAGCTGGCGCGTACGGAAAATGAACGTGATTATTATGCAGGTGAAGTTAAAAACCTGACTGCTATTGCAGAAGAGCGTGAGGAGATGGAGGAGCGCTTTATTCGGGAAAAGCAGTCACTGGAAAATGAACTGGAAGCCCTTCAAAAAGGCATGAAGTTCAAGGTTGATAGCTCTAAAAAACAAGAAGAAAAACTTACCCGAAAAGCGCAGACACTGGAAGAAAGAAATATGTCCTTGAATGCAAAAGTAGAGGAAGAACAGCAGGTTTTTTCTCAACGAGTTGCTGAGCTTGAAGCGGGCGAAGAAATGGCAAAAAGACAGATAGAAGAACTCGAAGAGAGAGTGAATACTTTACAGGCTCAATTAGATGAGGCACATATCAACCTTACAGAGACAAGTAACAGGCTGGCGGAGGCTGAAGCAGGGCAGACTGCCGGGGAGTCAGGAAAAGCCGGCCGTGCCGCACTGGGTGCTGCTGCATTAGCCGCTGGTGCAGCCGCTACAGTAGCAACAACGAATGAAGAGGGAACGGATAGCCTGATCGATCGGGAGGGTGAAGAATACCCTGTCGATGTGATTGAAGCGATAGCCGATGAAGATGCAAAGCGCTTGCGTAAACTGGGCGTTAAAACCACGATAGATCTATTAAATAAAGCATCAAATAAAGAAAAGATCTCACTGCTGGCGAAGAGCCTGGGTAAGGAGAGCTGGGTAGTGCGTTCCTGGGCGAGTGTTGCGGACTTATTAAGGGTCAGGGGTATTGATGCAGTGGACGGGGAGTTGCTGGAGCTGGCTGGTGTTGCAACCGTACAAAGCTTGGTACGATCCAGGCTGGATAAGCTGGTAGACAGTGTAAAAGTTATCCACCGTCATGTAGGTAAAACATCGAGGGCACCTGGTCACGATGAAATAACTCGCTGGATAGAAAATGCCACAAAGCTGGAGCCTATGCTGGAAACTAATGTGGATAAACTATAAGAGACTTCCAGGAGTCTGCTCAATTAGCTAGTCCTCCTTCCCCTGGTATTTCCTTGCTAGTTTCTGCTGCCGGCTTGTATTGGATGCAATTCGCTTGCGATGTTATAGTCATGGGCTGATTGAATAAAGAGACCAGCGTATTGTTTGGAAATGATAGAGATGGTATGCGGCAATTTTTCTGTGACTGCTGGAAAAAACAGTCGACAGGGGAGGCTCTGGAGCCTTTGGAAAGCCAGCTTGTTGCGGTGATTCTCGAACACCCGGAATACCATTCATTACTGGAAGATCCTGAAAAAGCCAGATCGCGAGAATACCTGCCAGAAATGAATGAAACCAACCCCTTTTTGCATATGAGCCTGCATTTGAGCATTCGTGAGCAAGTGGCAATGGATCGCCCGCCAGGTACGCGTGAACTCATCCAGAAAATGACGCTCCAATTAGGTGATCACGAGGCTGAACATCAGGTGATGGACTGCCTGACAGAGGTTATCTGGCAGGCACAGCGTGCGACAAGCCCCCCAGATGATCAGAACTACCTCGACTGTCTTAAAAAAAAGCTTAAAAATTAAGCGAAAATCAAGCAGGAGTTTATAGAATGAAACGAAGCATACTACTTGTTCCATTGCTAATGGGGTTAGGTCTAACAGCTTGCAGCAGCACCTCTAATGCACCGGTCACAGAAAACAAACCGGGCACGATTAAGCGGGAGTCCACCACCCAAATACAAACTGGCATGGTGACGGCAGTAAAGAAAGTAACGGTACTGGGCAAGCGTACTGGTGTCGGTGGTACCATTGGACGCACGGTAGGCTCTATTGCTGGTGGTACTATTGGTACCGGTTATGGCAGTATTGCCGGTTCGATTTTGGGCAGTATTCTGGGAGGGGCAGCCGGTTCGAATGCGGATAAAGAACTACAGCGTAAGCCGGGACTGGAAATTGTTGTCAGGCTGGACTCGGGTCAACATGTCACCGTCACACAACTGGCCAAAGAAGCCTTTAATGTTGGAGACAGGGTGCAGTTGATCCTGAAAGATGGCCAGGCACAAGTCAAGCACCGGTAAGTGTAGCTATAAAAGTGACCCCATAGAAAGACTGTCGCTAACTCTGCTATCAAAAAACTGATGTATTTTATCTCACGGGAAATTCGACCGGGCTTAACCAGAGCCCCCTTAACCACTTCGAGGTGTTTCTAAGTAATTGATAAAATAAAAACAAGTCGATATATTTAACTGAGGATTCCGGGTTATCAGTCGGCTTTAGTGGGATGGCAAATACGCCACTTCACTGCTATCTGCCACATTCAGGTAGTTTTCATAAAGATTCTTGATTTTTCGGACATAGCCTACGGGTTCTCTACCTCGTACATAGCCGTACCGGGCTTTTCGGTAATGCTGCTTTCTGGAAAGCATTAGCATGGCTTTTTCGACGTGGCCAAACCAGCGGTTTTTGTTTAGTCCTTGCTGTGCAGCGAGACGGCGCGCATCCAGCACATGACCCAGGCCGGCGTTGTAGGAGGCTAGTGTAAACCACATACGGTCTTCAACAGGTAATTCATTTTCAAAGCGCTGGTATAGCCAGTGCATATA
The DNA here is from genome assembly GCA_015490895.1 of Thiotrichaceae bacterium. Classification (GTDB taxonomy): domain Bacteria; phylum Pseudomonadota; class Gammaproteobacteria; order Thiotrichales; family Thiotrichaceae; genus HyVt-477. The sequence continues at coordinate 3,514 of WFWY01000114.1, forward strand.
TTTTACGCCTGCGTGGATATTGGTTTCGGGGTCAGTCAGGCGACGTAACTTGAGTTGTTTTCCCGTGTTTCGGGTGACCTGCATTAAACCGATGGCTCCTGCAGAGGAGCGGATTTGTGGACGAAAACGACTTTCGCTATACATTTGTGCAGTAATCAGGCGCCAGTCGAAACCGTATTTTCCAGCATAGGTTTTCACGTAACGGTCGTATGCACTGAGCGACTTTTCCCCATTTATAATACGTAGGCGGTGGCGTTGCATACGGCTGATGGAGGCTGAGTTATTAAAATATTTACGGTAAAGGCGTGTATAGAGCTCGCCATCTTTGTTCTGTTTAATATAGTTGTTCAGACTGGCAAGTAATTCACTATTCTCTGCCCGAACAGCCAGGGCATGTGGATACTCCTTATCAAAGGCAAAGGCAGAACGTACAGCCACACCCGCACCGAGTTCAATATCCAGCAGATGTTCATCAACCAGTGTGGCTTCGTATTCTCCTGAGGAAACTTTTTCCAGAATCTCTTCAATCTCCAGGTTTTCCGGTGCCGCTTGCAGGGTGATTTTAAGCCCTGACTGTTTGAGCATTTCCAGCTCTTTCCAATACAGGCTGGAGCGGTGAACGACGACGGTCTGACCATCCAGATCCGACAGGTTATGAATACGGTCATTATTTTTGTGTACAACCCAGTGATGAGCTGCCTTGTGATAAGGTGTAGATGCGGCAATAAATTGCTCCTTCCAGTGAGGGGAGGGTGTTAAAAAGCCAGCAGCCAGATCGGCTTTACCTTCTTTCAGCCACTCCAGCATCAGGGTATTTTCGGGTGCGACCACCACACTTAGCTTTACTCCCAGATGTCGGGCATAGGCCTTGGCCATCTCATATTCAAATCCCATAAGCTGGCCTTTCCAGAAAAAATAGGAGGCGGAGTTATTTTTAAGCAGAATACGTAACACTCCTCGTTTTTTTATGGTCGCAAGGTCGCCAAACAGGTTTTCATTATGGGTGGCTGAGAGTTTGATGTTGCTAAGGTAATGATCCAGCGCTTTTTTAAGCTGGACAGCATCAGGACGAATGGCCCAGGCAATGGCTTTATCACCTTTCAGCGGGAAAGCCATTTTCAGGTCATTCCGGTAGGCCAGATACATCTTTGCAATATTGCTGTCCCGGATAATTGCGTCATATTCACCATCTGCGATCAAATCAAGAGAATCTTCATCATGCAGGTAGGTTTCCTGTTCCACGATGCGAATAGTATTATAGCGTTTTTTTAGTTGTTGAGCGGTACTCCAGAAGGAGGTCATGGGATGTACCAGTAGAGATTTGTGCGCCAGGTGACGAGGCTTTTTGATGGACTGGTTATCTGATCTGACCAGAACCACTTCCTGAACATGCTCAATAGGTACCGAGAATGCCATTTTCTTTTTACGCGCTTCTGTGATGGTAATATTAGCTGCAATAAGGTCACCTCTTCCCGTCAGCAGGGCATCAAGGATATCTTGCATGGTAAAGACAGGAATGATTTCTGCTTTTAGCCCCAGAGAAGTGGCAAAATCTTTGGCAATTTGTTGTTGCTGAGTGACAGGAGAGCCGGAGCGTGGCAGGAACTGACCACCCTCAAAGTTGACGGGGACGATAATACGGAGTGTGCCACGTTTAAGTATGGCATCAAGGTCGGCTGTGCTGTGCGTACCCGATGAGCCGGTAGTCTGTTCTGCTTTGGCGACAGACAACGTGAGTAGCAGGGTAAACATGATGAACAGATGGAAGGGCCATGTGCAGAATGCATATCGACGAGAAGACAGTAACATTTGATTATTTCCTTAGTGGTAGTAGGTCAATGTTGAAATCCATCTGAGTAGAAAGGCCTGCCATTTGGGCAGGCCTTTCCTTGCGCTTTTGCTGTTCCTGAATCAGGATTGAAGTTATGGATTCAGGTTATCACTAAAGCCACCAGGTTTTTTTGAGAATTACTTCTCAGCTTTAGCAGCAGGAGCCGCTGGTGCAACAGGAGCAGGCATGTAAACAGGAGCGCTGTTAGATCCT
>WFWY01000115.1 GCA_015490895.1 Thiotrichaceae bacterium
CTCCTGAAATAAAATCCTGTAGTGCCATCTGTAAATAAGGTTTCCACTGACCGGCCAATATACCAGCCTTGTTCTCGGCAAAAACACCGCCTCCCGAATGACATTTTTCGCAGTATTGATGGTGCAAGGCTTTCCCCTTGCTGGCCAGTGCTGCATCACTTGGCTGGTTTTTTGCAGGGACAAAGGCTTTATGGGAAAAATATTCAGCCATTTCCTTAATCTCGCGACGCGTATAGCCTTTCGCAATTCTTCCCATCAAGGTAGCCGGTGCCTTCCCTTCCTTGAAAGCCTGCATACGCATGATAAAATAGTCAGTCGGCAACCCACCAATAATTGGTATCGCCGGGCCCGCACTGGCTCCGTGTGAACCGTGACAGCCTGCACAGGTGTTAGCCAGCATGGTCGCTGGTGCATTGCTTAATAGTTTGGGAGGTTTTTTTTCCGCTGGCTTCCCGGCCGATGCTACCAGCGGTAACATACTGAATAATACAAGCACTCCAACAAGTTTACCCCGCATAAACGGCACCTCCCTTTCCCTTACTCTTTACTCTCTTATCAGGTTTTTTCATTTGCTTTGTTCTACGACAGGCGAAAATTAACCACCCGGTGCCATCAGAGACGTAATTACTCAGCATAATGATACGCAAGGTGGTAAGTATACACTCTCTTGCCCAGCGACTCGGCTACCAGCTCCCTATTGCGAACTCTCTGTCGAATGATAATAGTCGTAACGCTTGAGAATTTCACTGGTAAATTTCCAGGCTTCTGCATGAGACACCGAACTACTCTCAGGAATAATAATTTTCACATAGAGCTCATCACCATATTTTTGCTTTAATCCAGCCAGTTTTTTATGCAAGTTAGCCCGATTCAATGTCTCGGTTGGTTGACCTTCATCAGTGAGCTGATAACTATAGTTAGCCCCTCTTTTCAGGAAGGCCACACGTACCACATGCTTGTTTTTACTGGAGCGGGCGGGTCTCAGTAATTTTTGATACTTTTTATCCAGCGCGTCGTATTCTCCTTGCAGGCTGACCAGGCGTTCATGGCCTTCAATGTCTTTTTGACGCAGGGTTTGTAGCTCCCTGCCAGTTTTCTCCAGTGTTTCATTCACACTGACCAGTTTCTGCTGTGCTTCTTGTGAAGCGGCTTCTGCCGCTTTTCTGGCTTTCTCAAGTGTGACTATTTGTTGTTTATGCTGATCCAGCGATTGCTGTAATGCCACGAATGCCTGGGTACGTTGCTGGCTTTCCTGTTGCAGGTTCTGAATGGTTGCCTGGGCGTTCTTCAAGGTCTGCTGCGTTGTTTCCAGAGCCAGTTGAGTTTGCTGTTGCTGTTGCTGCATCTGGTGCAAGTTCTGGGTACGGGTAGCAAGCAAGGTTTCCAGTCGCGCCAGGCGCTCTTCCAGTGTTTCATTTTCCTTTGCTTTGGCCTGTACGACCTGAAGCGCGCTTTGCGCTTTCGCCATTGCCTGCCGTTCTGCCGCAATACTGGTCTTCAGGTTATCAACCAGCTGCCAGTTATTCAGAATGACCGCAACCGTAATTAACAGAAAAGTCATCACAATGACCATCATGATATCTGTAAATGATGGCCAGAAGCTTTCCTCACCGCCTTGCTCGTGATCACTGTAGAGATCCATATTGGGAAAGCCGATCGTGTTCATGGTGTATCATCCTGCGATGTGTCCCTGGGCATGGCGGGCAAACGGAAGCCGGCACGTACCAGCGTCTTGATTTCCTGCATATTGGTTCCCACATTGTCGACCTGTGAATGCATCGCATCTACTGCCGCTTGCAGACGGGCTCCTGCCTCAATGAAGTTATGCTCCACTTCACTCATACGCTCCGCTGCCTGACGTAGTGCGATTGTTAATTTAGCTACGTCCCGAATCAATGACTGTTCGGTATGGGTAATACGCGGCAAGATATAAAGACTGGTCACATCCTCAATACTGCTCAACAGTCTTGTCTTCACATCATTCAGGCGCAGGAAGAAATAAGCGTAAACAATAAAGCAAATAATGGCTGTAATCGTCGTACTCAGTGCAGTCGACATGCCCCCGATAATCGTACTCATATTGTGCATGGCTTCGGGTGAATCTAGCAAACCTGAAGCACCAACCAGGGCGATTGACAGGGAGACTACCGTACCAAACACACCGGTAAGAATGAGAATATTATGAACAAAGCGAATCAAGGTCAATCGCGAGCTCTCACTGGCATTCAGGCTGGCTGCCAGTGCAGCCTGATTCACCGGAGCATTGTGCTGATTGACCCAGCGAATTTGTTCAAACCGTTTTACCGCAAGAGAGCCTTCGGGCAAGTTGGCCGTGGGACGACGTACATTTTCTTTCAGATTATCCGCCAGACGAATAAGAATCTCCTGCTCCCTGGCATAACCTAGTAACACCATAACAATTCGAACCAGGCCAAAAAGAAAGAGTACGATAATCATCCCGTTTAACAATAATCCGGTGCGAGATACATCACCAGATACATAGAGATCATAAAGTGTCTTTTTTTGCATTAAGAGCAAAATGGCAATCGCCAACAGGAAAATAAGCATCTGAAACAGGACGCTGCGTGAACTTGCTTTTGTAATCGTCATAATTATTTACTTCGCTGGTTATAGGGTCATTTGAAAATGCCCACTGTTTGCCCCCATCACGCCCCTGCATGACCGGGATCCGGCCTCACTGAACCGTCAATCCACCGGACGGCGAGCCACTTTTTCAACGGCTGCGGTACTGACAATTTCTTTTTCTGCCCGAATACCCAGTTCAGTAAAGCGCCGTGCACCCGGCAATACGCTCCGCTCCAGAGACCCCAGTGCTTTATTATAATGCTCCACACTGGTATTTAGGCTTTGGCCCAATCGCGCCATGTGTTCTGTAAAGGTTGCCACCCTTTTATACAGCTCTTGCCCCAGATCACGGATGATCTCCGAATTCTCGGATAGTGCGACCTGTTTCCAGCCAAATGCGACTGACCGTAGCAGCGCAATCAGGCTGGTCGGCGAAGCAAGAATAACATTCTTTGATAAAGCGTCGCTTAACAGCATATTATCATATTCTAATGCAGAGCCCAGAAATTGTTCCCCCGGAACGAATAAAACAACAAAATCAGGAGCCTGATCAAACTGCTCCCAGTAACGTTTGGCAGCCAGTTCATTCACATGCCCACGTACAATCTTTGCATGACGCTGATATTCACGCTTGCGAATGTCAACATCCTCTGTATTGGTTGCTGCCAGATAGGCATCCAGTGGTGTCTTGGCATCGACGATAAGCTCTCGCGAGTCCGGCATTTTAATCACCAGATCAGGGCGAATCGCTCGTGTTCCATCAGTGCGGTGTTCCTGCTCTATGAAATCACAATGCTGAACCATACCCGCCAGCTCAACAATACGCTTTAATGTCAGTTCACCCCATTGCCCTCTTACCTCCGGTCGACGCAGGGCAGTAACCAGCTTCTGTGTCTCCTGGCGAAGAATTTCCTGATCCAGAGAAACGGCTTTCAACTGCTCGGATACCGCACCGAAACTCTCTTTACGGTCTTTTTCAATCTCATGAATTTGCTTTCTGGTCTGATCCAGTGCCCGCTGAATTGGCTCTATCAGCTCCTCTATTGACTGCTTGCGATTATCCAGATCATAGCGAGCATGTGATTGGAACCGCATCAGTGTTTCCTGTGCCAACTGCAAAAACTGTGCATTATTCTCTCGCAAGGCGTGTTGCGATAATGCTGAAAAGCTGTTTTGCATCTGTATCTTGCCCTGTTCCAGCAACTGCACTCTTTCTTCATGGATACGGGACTCAGCCTCTCGCTTGAAGTGGAGCTGCTCAACTTCTCGCCGTGCCTGAGCCAGTGGTGCCGCATAGATAAACCAGGCAATGAAAAATCCCAGAATGAGCATGACCAACGCCACAAGAAACAGAAGGTTATTGTCTGCATAGTGACCCGTTTGCAACAATGATTCATTCATAGCAAGATGCCACAATTATAATATCAATGACTTATAAAATTTTATTGAGATTAATTCTACCATCAATGCGTGTCATATGCACACTTCAACCATTTGTCTTTATAGCAGTAGCGATCACGACCCATTTCTTTAGAATAAAAAATACCCGTGACCTGAAGCCGCCCTGGCCTGGAAGGCTGTATGGATAAAAACAGAATAACCTTATTTCCCGAACCGTCATGATTTTCTCAATACAGGTCGTTGACTGGCAACAGTCAGTACTCGATAATAGTCAACCCGTCTCCAATCAAGTGTGGAAACATACACTGAAAATGCTGGAGCTATTAGATCAGAATGATATATCAGCCACTTTTTTCGTTCAGAACAAGGTCGCTATCAAATACCCGGTGCTAGTGAGAAAAATCGTGGCTGCTGGCCACGAAATCGCCTGTTACTTCGATCAACCGTATCAAAAACACCGCTTTATGGAAACAGCCCGGCAAGCGGTTTCTCAGCTCGAAGATATCAGTGGCATCAAAGTTACAGGCACAAGAAGCCAATGTCTTGACCCGCTACACACAAACTTTGATCACTACTGTAATAGCCTAAAACTGCAAGGTATACAGTATGACTCCTCTCTTATCACCCCTCTTTCAATGACAGAGCTGGAACAGCGAAACCCTTCAATAGGCGCATTCAAGGCCTATGAGTTATCCCAGTTCACACTGCCAGTACTCCTGAAGCTACCTTTCCTGCCCAAACAGGCTTTGCCTTTTGGAGGCAGTAGCTTCAGGCTGTTACCGTATGAGCTCAGTTATACACTGGCAAAGAAACTGGACAGGGAAAACGCCATTTTCCAGCTGCCCGTGTATGACCTGGGGAGTAATGAATACACGGCTATGACGTCCCTCTACCGGCTCCCCCTACAAAGAAAACTGGATTTTTATGGCCGGCAATCCGTCCCTGACAAGCTCTACAAGTTATTTCGCGACTTCCCTTTTGACAATTTCAAAAATATCTGTGAGGCTCCAGGAGCCTGTCGGACTTGACGCTGTTTGGCTGCAAATCCGCCGATAGCGACAATTTATTCAATGACCGGGAGTAAAATTTCATGACATCTTCCATAACCCTGGCATCCATCCAGACTCCTTTTGGCCGCCTGGTTGCCGGTGCATCGCCTGACGGGATTTGTCTACTGGAATTTACTGATACACAACGCCTTGAAAAACAGATTAAGCGACTGGAAACCTGTTTGTCGTGTAAAGCCCGCTACAACGATAACCCGCTGCTTGAATTACTGAACACCCAGCTAAAGGAGTACTTTTCAGCCCGACGAACCAAGTTCCCTGATATCCCCCTGGATCTTCGGGGAACTGAATTTCAATGCCAGGCATGGCAAGCCCTGCAACACATTCCTTACGGAGAAACCCGCTCCTATCAGCAACAGGCACAGGCCATTAATAAGCCCAAAGCGGCAAGGGCTGTCGCCAGTGCCAACCGGAACAACCGCATTTGCATACTGGTTCCCTGTCACCGAGTAATCGGAAAGAATGGCAGAATGGCCGGTTATGGTGGTGGTATCTGGCGCAAGGAGTATCTGTTAGCACTGGAAAAGCGTGGCAACACTGGTTGACTCCTATACGAACACGGTATACTGCTGCGTTACTTCTTAATCGCACAAGGATTCAACCGCATGAACCTATCATCACTCACCGCTGTCTCCCCGGTAGATGGCAGATATGCCAGTAAAACTGCTGCATTACGAGCCTATTTTAGTGAATATGGCTTAATTCATCATCGGGTTCTGGTGGAGTTACGCTGGATACAAGCACTGGCCAAACACCCCCAGATTAATGAAGTCCCTAACTTCAACGAAACAGCCATACAGAGATTAGACCATATCGGCAGTGATTTTTCAGAGGCTGATGCACAGCGTGTCAAAGCTATCGAGCGTATCACCAACCATGATGTTAAGGCTGTTGAATACTTTCTTAAAGAAAAGGTTGCCGATCACGCGGACATTCATGCAGTTACAGAGTTTTTTCATTTTGCCTGCACTTCGGAAGACATTAATAATCTCTCTTACGCCCTGATGCTAAAAAAGGGACGCGATGAAGTCGTCATACCCGCCATGCAAACCGTCATCGAACTCATCCGCACACTGGCACATGAACATGCCACAACACCACTACTTTCCCGTACCCATGGACAACCGGCTTCACCCACCACACTGGGCAAGGAAATGGCCAATGTTGTCTACCGTCTGCAACGCCAGATTGTACAAGTTAAAAATGTCCCGATACTGGGAAAAATAAATGGTGCAGTCGGTAACTATAATGCCCATATCAGTGCCTATCCCGACGTTGACTGGGAGGCGTTTGCACAAAACTTCGTAACCTCACTCGGGCTTGACTGGAACCCCTATACCATCCAGATCGAACCACACGACTATATTGCCGAGCTATTTGATGCCATTGCCCGCTTCAATACGATCCTGATCGACTTTAGCCGCGACATCTGGAGCTATATTTCAGCCGGACATTTCAAGCAAAAAGTCATCGAGGGGGAAGTCGGTTCCTCCACCATGCCTCATAAAGTCAACCCGATTGATTTTGAAAATGCTGAAGGCAATTTGGGTATTGCCAATGCACTTATGGCTCATCTGGGGCAAAAACTCCCGATTTCACGTTTGCAACGTGATCTGACAGATTCTACCGTATTACGAACACTGGGCGTTGGCCTGGGACATTCACTCATTGCTTACAGCTCACTGCAACGAGGTATCAACAAGCTGGAAGCAAATGCCGAAAACATGGCGCAAGAACTGGATAATAACTGGGAAGTTCTTGCCGAACCCATTCAGACCGTCATGCGACGCTATGGTGTCGAAAAGCCCTATGAAAAACTCAAGGCACTTACGCGTGGCCAACGTATCACTGCTACAACCCTGGAGCAGTTTATCGACACACTGGATATACCGGATGCTGCCAAACAGCGACTTCGACAAATGACACCCGCCAACTATATTGGAAACGCGATTGAACAGGCAAAAAAAATCTGACGATACCGTACAAACAGGCCTTTTGCCTGGTGGTATGAAACAGAAGACCTTTCTGAACAACTACTGGCAACAACAGCCGTTAGTGATTCGCCAGGCCTTCCCGGGTATCCAGCCACCCTGCTCAGCGGAGGAACTGGCAGGTCTATGTTGTGATACCGAGGCACCTGCCCGCCTGGTTATAGAGCACGGCAATCCACCCTGGCAGGTCATCCAGTCACCACTGCAGGAGCACCACTTTCTTCAGTTGCCTGATACACACTGGTCTTTGCTGGTCAATGATTTTGAACACTATTACCCACATTTACTGGATGAAATTATTGCGCCATTTCGTTTTATACCCGACTGGCGTATTGATGACCTGATGGTGAGTTATGCGCCCGAAGGTGGGTCTGTTGGCCCGCACATCGACGAATATGATGTCTTCCTCATTCAAGTCTCCGGAGAAAGACACTGGATGCTTGACCCCGATGCCAACCCTGCCAACCTGGTTACAGCAACAGACTTGAAAATATTAAATACATTTCACCCACAACAGGAATGGACACTACGGCCGGGGGACATGCTATACCTGCCTCCACACCTGGCTCATTATGGGGTTGCCAAAACCGGCACAGAGACCACTCAAGGTTGCATGACCTATTCCGTTGGCTTTCGCGCTCCGAATCAGCAAGAGCTGCTGGGAGCCTGGCTGGACGACCTGCTGGAACACAATGAAGGGATACAGCGCTTTAGTGACCCACAACGTCAGCCACAACAACAGAAAGGAGAGATAAGCACAGGAGACATAACCGCTCTCAAGCAGCTATTGCTCCAGTCAACCGGGGCACCTGCAACGATTGCAGACTGGTTAGGTCGCTATTTGACCCAACCCAAAAGTAACCCACCAGCACAGCACTTCCCTGATAGTCATCTCATTGAAACAGAAGAATCCATACACTGCTTTCGTCACCCCGATTCCCGTATAGCCTGGGTACAACACCCGCAGAACCTGCAGCTCTTTGTGAATGGTGAGGCATCATCCTGGCCACTAGCTTGCCTGTATGATATACAATACCTGTGCGAATACTATTATTATAAACAAGATGAAATGGAAAAACGGCTAAAGCAGAATCACTTCCGTCAACTTTACCAGTATTTGTTAGAGCAGGATTTTATTCAGACCAGAGAATCCTGGGAAGCAACACAGGAAGCATAGCGATAGTCTGACGCATCAACCATGATTGGTTCTATTCATCAGGCTTTTGATCGTTTTTAGTACGATAATAAGATATAAAAACGGAGAGTGATTCTTGATGTAATACAAATCATAAGCCAGTTTTTCGCGGGTCAATTCTACATCCGCAGAATGATGTGGTGCGTTCTCCTGCATCACCTGTGCCCAACCGGACAGTCCAGGCTTGACCAGGTGCCTGATCTGGTAATGCTCAATCTCTTTTTCGTATTTTTTCACCAACGAAGGAATCTCTGGCCTGGGACCAATAAACGACATATCCCCCCGAATGACTGACATCACCTGAGGCAACTCATCCAGACCTGTCTTACGCATAAAGGCGCCTATTTTGGTGACCTCTTTTTTATGTCCGACCAGTTTTTTTTCATCATCAGGATCAGGTGACATGGAACGAAATTTACGAATGGTAAACACCTTGCCTGCCATACCCACCCTGGGCATTTCAAAAAACACCTCTCCCCCATCACGCTTAACCAGAAACGAAAGTATCGGGAAGGAGAGTCCATAAATGATCAGGACAGGAACTGAAAGTAACAAATCAAAAACACGTTTCAGTGAAGTCACGACCAGGCCTTCCTGACTTCGGATATTAGTAATAAACCACAGTTCATTAATACGATCCAGATCAATCTTCTCACTGAGTTCTTCCTTAATTGTGACCAGATTAAGAATATTGATATTTTTAAATATCAGCTTATACAGCATGTCCAGGCGCGGATAGCGATCTATATCAACAATTACCGCCCCTATATCATCTCGTTCTTCGAGCAACTTTTCGATGGCATCGGTATCGTTAATATCAGGAAACTGCTCAACAATATGCATATCCCACAAATTGGCACGTCTAAAATTCTCTTCTATATCCTTATCCTCACCAATTAAAATCGCCTTGACAGGTTTAACATTAAACAGGCGAGCCCGAAATAACTTCCAGGCATAAATAACAGCAAACAGTACAATGGAAAACATGACCAGGATAAGACCAGGGTCTATCATATGTTCACCAAAAAACTTACCCGCCAGGTAGAAGTAGACAAACATCAGGATGGTGGCAACCAGGTGACCCCGTAACAGCAGGTCAAACACCCGTTTTGGACTGGGTACAAATTTTCTGTCCAGGATACCGGATATATAGAGAACCACCTCATACAACAAAAATAACGGCAGGAAGAAAAGAAAATGGTTTGACAGTGATTCCCAGTGTCCCGAACGGATAAACAGCACCAGGTAAAGCGCTGCGTAAAACAAGACAAAATCACCCACTAAAAAGAAAAGCACATATTTGTTGAATTTATGATTCATTATTTGTTCACTCTCCGGTGATTTTTATCATTGAGCCAATACATTTCGTTATTTACAAAGGAGTGTACACGTAGATTTTTGATCACACGCCCCCTTTCATTTTTCGCTAAGACTTATCTATGAAACGGCTCTCTAACAATCAGAATTCTTAGCGAGACCCAGTAGTGATTAGTTACTTCTATCATCAGGGCTACAAGTTGAGGCCAAAAGGTTGTGTGCGAATGCTTTCACACTCTCTACTGCTAACCTGCTTTCCCGGACAACCTCCTGATCCCTGACGAACTGGTAAAAATACGTATCTGTTTTACGGATAAACAGTGCCATATAATCATGGTTTCGATTAACCTGTACAATCATACAGGTTATTAAATATAATTGACTTATTCATGTCTATTTTTACCAGATAGACACGGTAATATCTCGGGCAAGTGCGGCTTTGCCCTCAAGAGTATCCCTTTGACTCATCATTCTGGAGGCATTTCCCAAACCGGTAACTACAGGAAATAACAGTATTTTTCGAGAGCTGGATCAAGCCGCACCTAGATCAGGCACAATCTCTACCGGACACTCTAAGCCACTGATTATACAATATTAATAATTTATCGCACAGGAATTAGATAAGCACCTAATTATCCGCGCTTTATCCCTTTAGACACTCAGAGAAACCTCATTATGAAGACACCAAAAGTGACTCTCACTGTAAAAGTTCTGCTCGGTATGGCATTGGGTATCGCCGTTGGACTGGGCATTAACCTGTCTGGCTTGAATGACGCAGGCTCATGGATACAAACCTATGTTGTGAATGGTGCCTTTCATATCATTGGTGTCATGTTTGTAAAGGCGCTGAAAATGCTCGTTGTCCCGTTAGTCTTCTTCTCTCTGATAGGGGGGGTCTGTGGTATCGGAAATATCAGGGCGCTGGGGCGAGTAGGAATAAAGTCTTTCGCGCTCTATATGCTCACCACAGCCATCGCCATCGCTATCGCCATTTCTATCGCCACTCTTGCAAATATTGGGACTAATATAGAGCAAAGCACTAACAGTTCATTCAGCGCTAAAGAGGCCCCACCACTGAGTGAAGTTTTCATTAACATTATCCCTTCTAACCCCATTCAGGCAATGGCAAATGGTGATATGTTACCCGTCATCTTTTTCTCTATTCTTGTCGGTATCAGTATGCTTATGGTGGGGAAAAAAGCCCGCTCTTTTATTGAAGGCGTAGAAGTAGCGAATGAGATCATGATGCAGATGGTCAATATTATTATGGCAGTTGCACCCTATGCTGTGTTTGCACTTATTGCCAAAGCAGTAGCAAACCTGGGGCTGGATTTATTATCAGAACTGGCGGGCTATGTACTGGTTCTTGTCGCTGCATTAATGCTGCACCTGTTTGTTACCCTGATGCTGATCCTGAAACTGTTTTCCGGACTTAGCCCCCTGATTTTTTTACGGAAAATACGCAATGCACAGGTCTTTGCTTTCAGTACTGCCAGCTCTAACGCAACGATTCCCGTTACCTTGCGTACCGTCACACAACGCATGGGTGCCAATAACTCGGTCGCCTCGTTTACCGTCCCCTTTGGCGCAACCATCAATATGGATGGCACTGCTATTATGCAGGGAGTTGCAACGGTATTTATTGCCAACATTTATCAGGTTGAACTCGGCATGACCGGGTATCTGACCGTCATTCTCATGTCAGTTTTAGCCTCCATAGGTACCGCCGGTGTGCCTGGCGTTGGTCTGATTATGCTATCGATGGTATTCGCCCAGGTAGGTTTACCCGTGGAGGGTATTGGTCTTATATTAGGGGTAGATCGCTTGATGGATATGATCAGAACTGCGGTCAATATTTCTGGTGATGCCGTCGTAACAAGTATTGTTGCCAAAAGTGAGGGTGAAATAGATCTGGATATTTATCGTGATCCGAAGGCTGGAACGCTGGACACCGAAAAAGTCATCCATGCTGTGCTTGATTAATAGTTGAACCAAACTCTGACCAGGCTTGATTGATTGAATATTTTACCATTCTTCCTAAGGAGCCTCTGATTAAGTCTGAGTGGAATTTCTCGAATGATAGAATTGTTCAGTTTTTGTTTAAAAATGGAGCTAATAGTCACTCTATTAGGGAGATTTTTAAGCAAAAAATGGGCGATTCTAGCTTCGAGAACACCGCTCACGACTTATTCAGAGTCTCCCTAAGTACCAAGAAAACCCGAGGTCAAAGCTGTTCAATATTTTGCAAAATTATGAATACAGGTACCCGCATTGAATAAACCGGCTAACGCGACAAAACACCTTCATTCTGCTTCACCCATCATTCTCGGTTGGCGGGAGTGGGTGGCTCTGCCCGACCTGGGATTACCTGCTATTAAGGCAAAAGTGGACACTGGAGCCAAAACATCCGCCCTGCATGCCTTTCGTATTGCACAAGTCAATCATCAGGGTATTGACTCGGTTCAGTTTCTTATCCACCCACTCCAGCATGATGCTACGCTCGTACGTGAATGCGTGGCACCGTTGCTGGATCTGCGTGAAGTGAGTGACTCTGGTGGTCATAAAGAGTTGCGATACGTCATTGAAACCCGGTTACACATCGGTAACAATGAGTACCCAATTGAGATAACACTGACCGCACGTGATGATATGCGCTTCAGGATGCTACTGGGTCGTCAGGGAATACGCCCGCCCATGCTGGTCGATGCCTCCGCATCTTTTTTGTTAAAACGTCTAAACGCCAGACAGTTGTATAATCACCGTCTATCACAGCGCATGAAAAAATAACACGACTGCATTTCCACCCCCGTGATTCATCGCAGGCATAACAAACCTATCCTTTCAAGGAAGCAAAGCATGAAAACAAACATAACCATCGCAGGGCATGAAATCCAGCCAGGTGAAAAAAAAACCATTAATGTCCCCTTGCCTGATCTCTACACCAGTGCCAATATTGATATGCCCGTGCATGTCATTAATGGAGTCGAACCCGGGCCGCGCCTGTTTGTCAGCGCAGCTATCCACGGTAATGAAATCAATGGAGTGGAAATCATCCACCGTTTACTTAAATCACCGGATATTACCCATCTGAAAGGAACACTCATTGCCATTCCCGTAGTAAATGTCTATGGCTTTATCGCGCAATCCCGTTATTTGCCTGACCGGCGCGACTTGAACCGTTCTTTTCCAGGCAGTAAAAAAGGCTCCATGGCCTCACGCCTCGCCTATCTGTTTACACAGGAGATCATCAAACAATGCACCCATGGCATTGACCTGCATACAGCAGCTATCGGCCGAACCAATTTGCCCCAAATACGGGCAGAGCTGAATCACGGCATGGAAATTAAAAAAATGGCCTGCGCGTTTGGTGCGCCCGTTGTTATGAATAGTAAAAAATTACTCGAGGGTTCTATTCGCCAAACAGCCAGTCAGCTTGATATCCCCATATTACTCTATGAAGCAGGTGAAGCCTTGCGTTTTAACGAGGTGGCTATCAAGGCGGGGGTCCATGGCATTATTAGTGTGATGCAGTTTCTGGAGATGTTACCTCCGGATGGAAGCCACTGTGATATTAGCAAAAAACCGCTACTTGCTCATTCTAGTAGCTGGGTGCGAGCACCACAAAGTGGCATCCTGCGTGCTGTTGCAGAGCTGGGAACCCATGTAGAAGAAGGCGAAGTGATTGGTATTGTCTCTGATCCTTTCGGAGATAATGAAGAGAAGATACTTGCCGATGGTTGCGGCATTGTGATTGGCAGAACCAAACTCCCTCTGGTGTATGAAGGTGAAGCCCTGTTTCATATTGCCCATTTTCATGAACCCAGTGGCGTCATCAAGGCAATTGAGGCTTTACATGAATTACACGGTAGTGACTGATCTCAAATCCGGGAGGCTGTTCGAGCTTATGTGATTGTTATATCTTGTTTTCCCCCATCTCATTGAGTTGATCTTCAACAGCTTCCGTGTTCATGCTTTGATATAGTTGTCAAATACAGCGGGGTCTGGTAGCTAACAAAATACGACAACTATCTTGACAACATCACCTGGATTTATATATAAGAGGATGCCCTCCCTTGTCAGAATACTTATCCACTGGGTAGAACCAGAGACTAAAGTAGCCTGGAAACGGAAAGAAGCAAAGGGCATGGCTCGATGATATAGTACAAAATTCAAAGCGCAGATGGTGTACAAGCTGATGGCGCCAGGTCGGTGACCGGAGTGCACAAGGAGATGGGGCTAAAGCGGGGGGGCAGTTGCCATCTGGAACGGACATCTCTGACTCATCATTTCTTTCCGTAAGGAGACTCTAATTAAGTCCGGTCGAATTTCCTGTGAGGTGAAGCTCGTCATTTTTTGATAGATAGCGTTAGCAATTGTCATTGCTATTGGTCACTTTTATAGCGAAAAAATGGCGATATTTCAGCCTCAGGAAAACGATCAGGACTTAATTAGAACCTCCCTAAGAAACTAAATAAGGGAGCCATAACCATGCAACACCGTCATCCTCATCACCTTTTTATCCAGTTATCCCTCACCATCCTGCTTCTCATCGGAATCGGTTTCGCTTTCTTCATTGGCAACGCCAGCGCTGCGGCCCTTCCCTCCTGCACCGCACCGGCCTGGGATCCAGGTGCCGTGTATGTAGGAAAGGACGAAGTCCATCACAACGATCATCAATGGCAAGCCAGGTGGTGGACCCAGAGCGAAGAGCCAGGTACCACAGGCGAATGGGGCGTATGGGAATATCTGGGCTCCTGTGACGCTTCGCAACTGACTCCCACACGCACAACCAGCACAGATTCGGTACCAGCCCCCCCGTGGCCTTCCACCGTCTTCGCCCCTTACGTCGATGCTACCGGCTGGCCCACCTTCTCCATCTATGACACGGCGCAACAGGAAGGTATTCTGTTCTATACCCTGGCCTTCATCGTTAACAGCAGCTCCCAAACCTGCAAAGCCACCTGGGGCGGGTATGACGATTATGTCATCGGTGAATACCTGCTGGATGACATCAATGGTCTGCGCCAACTAAACGGTGATGCGATGATTTCATTTGGCGGCGCAGCTAATACGCCTCTGGCCGCTTCCTGTGGTGATGCTGCTTCGCTTCAAGCTCAGTACCAGAGCGTCATCGACGCTTACGGACTTAGTCATATCGATTTCGATGTCGAGGGCGCGTGGGTGACCGACACCTCCTCCATCACACGCCGTTCCCAGGCCATCGCCGGGCTGCAACGCGACGCCCAGACTTCGGGACGCACTCTGAAGGTATGGTACACCCTGTCCGCCTTGCCCTCGGGTCTGACCCCGGACGGCCTGCATGTGTTGCAGTCGGCTCTCAACCATGGCGTGGATATCGCGGGTGTGAACATCATGGTCATGGATTTTGGCGACGGCGCCGCACCCGACCCCGATGGCAAGATGGGTGAGTACGCTATCCAGGCCGCTACAAGCACCTTCGACCAGCTCAAGACCCTGTATATGAATAGCAACATCTCCAGGACTGATGCCGAGTTGTGGAGCATGATTGGGATGACACCCATGATCGGGCGCAATGACGTCATTACGGAAGTGTTCTACCCACAGGACGCCCAGGAAGTGTTGAGTTTCGCCCACCAAAAAACCATCGGCATGCTTTCCCAATGGTCGACCAATCGGGATAAGCAATGCGATGAGGGCGTGGTAAACTATGTATCGCCCTCCTGTAGCAGCATCCTGCAAATACCCTTCGAATTTGCACACCTTTTCGATCAATACACCAGCAATGACCGGAGCGCTGTACCCACGCCAACGCCTACATCCACCGACCCTGTGTCCACCACGACGCCTACCGCCACCCCTCCCCCTGCACCGGAAGGCTGCACCACGTCTCCCTGGGATCCGAACGCCATCTATGTGGCCGACGATATTGTCTCTCACAACGGTCACGAGTGGCGAGCCAAATGGTGGACTCAAGGCGAGGAGCCTGGGACAACGGGCTTGTGGGGCGTATGGGAAGACCTGGGACCTTGTAACGGTCCCAAGGTTACGCCAGCGACTACCCCTGCGCCGGGTGCCTGCTCTGCGTCCCCCTGGGATCCGAACGCCATCTATGTGGCTGATGACACCGTCTCCCACAACGGTCGCGAGTGGCGAGCCAAGTGGTGGACCCAGGGCGAGGAGCCTGGGACAACAGGCGAGTGGGGCGTGTGGGAAGACCTGAGCCCCTGTGACAGCTCAGGGACTGAACCCAACCCAACCCCAACCGCCACCTCTACCCCGGCGAATACCTCTACCCCGGCGAATACTCCAACACCCAGCCCCACTCCCCGCCATGAAACCGTGGCTTATTTCACCCAATGGGGCATCTATGGCCGCAATTACTTCGTCAAGAACATCGTCGAGAATGGTTCCGCTGACAAGCTAACCTTTATCAACTACGCTTTCGGCCGCATTTACAACGGGCTGAAATAACCCGTCCAGATTACTTCGATAGCTGTCGTCTCCCCTGCACTAGGAGGCTGCCCGAGAATAGGAAGGAGCTATATTTTGTTACCTTCGTGCTTTCCTTTTCACACCTGATGCATGATGCCACCTTTCACTATTTTGGTGACACACGCAGTGATGAAGACCGGTGATGTCAGGATAGCCTTGCCAGCTTGAAAAACCGTATTACTCAACTGGCCGTATAGGTACAGGGTCGGAATCTATTGCGCCTCTACAGAGTATTTTATTACTGAGCGGACTGCTCTTGCCATGGGGTATTGAGAAATTACGCATCCAGCAGTTTGAGAATGGATTTTTCACTTCTGGCACCCAGGGATACCTTCTCGATAACATTTTTCTTTACCAGAACCAGTGCGGGAGTCCCTAATACACCCAATGCACGAGCAGCCTCCGGAAACTGGCTGGCATCAATTTTTACCAGATCATCACGCTGCTGGCCAAGACGCTCAATAATGGGAGTCATGCTCCGGCACATGCTGCATTGAGGTGCCCAGAAGTAAAGCACATAGCGGGGCTTGCTGACTAGCGATTCCGGAACAACACCTGATAACGGGGGCACTTCCCGCCCCCTTACCCTAAAGCTACCAAGCAGTGGGTAAAGCTGATATAACAAAATGAGTGCTGCAACCAGCAGGGCAATAATCAGCAGGCTATTCATCAGCGTTCCTTATTGGCTATTTGGCTATTTCAATGACCTGAATTCACCGATTACTACGTTCAGAAGACAGGTACAAGATGCGACCTTTGCAAAAAACACACTGGCCAACGCTATTATGATCGTTAATCACCTGTCAAACTTAACACTAGATTAATGCATGTATAAAAGTTAATCTACTCCTGCACTATAAAAAGGGGAGTTCCGATGTCAGCGAGACCGCGATTCAAACAGCTCTTTCCACCGCTCTGGTGGCAATTCATGCTATCCCGGCATGACTTCCTGCTCCGTATCGCACCCAATACGCGTTATAAATGCAAGGACTATGATCAAAGCCATTACCCACCACCCGGCTACGGCTTGCCACCCGGGAGTAGCCTTCATAATAACAAGCGTTTCATACCTACCCATCAGTATGCACTGTTTTTATTTCCCGGCAAACTGGCGCACTCTTTTCTGTGGTTTTCCATCTTGTTACCCCTGCTTATCTTTTTACCTGTTTTTGATGTCTTTTTCCCGCTTCCCTTTTTTAGTTTTGAGATTCCGGCCTATGCGTTCTGTATTTTTAGTTATTGGTTATTTTCCTACCTGTTTTATTTGATCTTATATCATTACCTGATGCCCCCCGTGCTTTCCAGCGTATGGGAAAAATGGCCCGTCCCTGCCAACCATCTGTTTTTGAGTGTCCCACACCAGGTATCGGTTTATGAGAAATGGGACACAGAGCAGGAGAATATTTACTGGCAACCTGACGAAATAAATCATTTGTATCGGCAAACTTCAGAGTTTGCCCCTGACACCCAAAGCCTGCAAGAAATTCTCCTGAATTTTGCGGTGTTCGAATTTTTTTTTAAACGCCCGAATCCGCCTGTAAACAGAGTGCATGAAACCCGCACTGACGCTAACGATACACTGGCAGACAACCCTTCCGTAGTGAATCCTCCGGCCTGGCAGCAAGTCCCCAACAAAGCTGCCCAGGCAGCCAGCTATGAAAAAATAATCAAGGAAAAGGAATGGTATACCTATCTTTTTACCCCGGTCTGGATGAATTACGGCCTGATCATCATTGCATTACTGTTTCTGGTATTACTTCCTGTCTGTAGCAACTCTCCAGACAGGACATGGATACCCTTTGCCAACCTGCCCTACAACTTTATTCCCGTTATTTTACTCTGGCTTCTTCTTAGCTTTCGGTATATGACAAAAATCATCCACAGCCTGGAAAACATGCACCGTAAAATACGTAAAGGTGCTTTCGATGCACATCTGGAACTGGTACCCCAACCAATCTTGAAAGCGCTGTCCAATATCCCGGAACCTCACCATATCGAGGCAGGTATACAGCATATCAAACGTACTATGGGGTGGATTAGCAGTATCGCACTCATTGGCTTTCTCGCCATTGTTGAGATCTTTTCACAAGCTTATGGGAGCAATCCCGCTATTTTCACTTTTGGAACCTGTTCAGCATGAAACACCATAAAGTCCGGCCTGAAGATAACCTGTATCTGTTAGCCTTTATTGATATCAGTGATCGCCTCGACATCCTGTTACTGGAGATTCGCCACCTGCAACAAAGCATTATCCATTATCTGCGGGCTCCCACACTGTATTTGCCGTTACGCTATGAAGAAGAATATATTTTTGGTGAGAACTGGGATGAATATTTTAAAAAGGGATCAACCATTACCTATGATATTCAACTGGTTAAAAAATGGGTTATCCGTTACCCCACACCCAGAGCTGCTATCCGAACTTACAGCGAACACAAGATAGATACCAGTGAAAGTAATGATATCCAGAATCGTATTCGCCATGTGATTCACAAACGTGTCGGCCAAATCTGGATGGGAGATAACTGGGCACGTGATCAGCGTGCTCAATACCATGCCCTATACGCCTTGCAGCTACTCAAGCAACGCATCTTGCGTGATAAGGTCGCCATTTATCGCGCTGCTGTTGAAGCCCGGCTGGCCATATGGACAAGCCACCCGGGGGAACTGGATAAAGCAGCCTTTATGATTCTGCGTCAGGCCGTGATTGACAATGCCGACCGTTACGTCTCCATCCTGAGTAATCACAAACAGCAACTCAGCCAGTCTATTGATTTTGGTATGCCCAGTGATCCACACCCCAGTACAGAAAGACGCCGCGAAATGGGTATCTATATGGATTTTCTATCCAATCGTACACAAGATATACAGCGCGATATTTTACACTTGCTGGGTTCTTTTAAACATAGTGCCATCAAGAAGGACGCCAGCCGTATCCTCATGTTTCACGGCTGGTCCCAGGATACCCGTGTCACCAATTTTCATCTGTTTGACAAAACCAATTACCTGCATAACAAATACCGACAGGATAAAAAAGCCAAACGGCATGTCGGCTATGTCAATACCAGTTTCTGGACTCCTGATCGCCCCGACTTACATCCCATCATTGCCCACGAAATTGCTGATAGCGTCAATAAAAATGCCCTGGGACGCATTGACGACGTATCATTATCGGATCGCGAAGATGCCTTCACACATCTGCTGATTGACCTGAAAAGCACCTTATTCAAACATGCTAAAAATAACCATCATCTGGCTTTTATCAAAGAAGAAAGTACGCACTATATCCAGCAGATCGCCAGTGACTTACTGGCGGCATCGGTGAAGGGTGTCTCCTACCTTTATGCACTCTTCCTGCTTCGGGTAGGTGACACCCTTCACAACCAGCTTAAAGCCGGAGCCTTTATCAAACTGGACATGGTGTACTCTCTGAAGGAAGGGACGGCTTCCTTTGATGACTCACTACTGTGGTATTTACGCCTCACACTAACTACAGCATGGATAAAAGCTAGCCTACATATCGACCCTTCCGAGCTGGATACTATTGTCCTTGAAGGTGTTAAGCATATCGCGAATGAACTGTTGGTTTTTCTCGATCAACATGCGCCCCAGACCCGTGTAAAACGTGCCCGCCACTGGCAAAGACTGGCAGCAGATATGAGCCAGCAAATACAGAAATCCAAAGCTGTCCACACTTGCAAGAAATGGCGCAAGAAACGCAGTGAGGATGATTGGGTGGAACGTTGTGGGAAACCCGGGAAACGCCGTTTTGCACGCTCTACCCGGCGCTTGAATATACGCCTGCAAAATTATCTGTTCAGGGAATTACTTGCCCAGAAACGTAGCCAGGGAAAGCCTCTGTATAATAAAAAGTCCATTGAATCGCTTGATCGACACTTTAACCGAGTCTACCCACTGGACATTGCTACCAATGACATACCCAATGTTGATAACAAGCGGAGCCTGCAACACCCAACTTCCCTGTTTCGACATATGTATGATATCCCCTATCAATCGGCTATTTTACGCAGTGTTGATATCCTGTATGAAAAAATATCTAACCATAGTTTTTTCCAGCAACTACGCTGGGATATGGAGCTTGGGCGTGGATTATTTGCTGTTGCCCTGGAGTTTCATGCACGAGAAACCGAATCTTCTGAATATCGGCTGGCATTATGCGTTAACCAGATTGCCTACATTTACAAGGAGCTGGATAATACGCAACTAAGAACTGCTCTTAGCAACTGGCTCAACCTGGAAAAGAGCCATACTCTGTATAACAAACAAGACTCTCCAGGTAAGAAACAGGCTATCTCAACCCGGAAGATACGGTATTTCTGCAAACATATTCATACCATAGATGCCAATGAAATCACGAAAACCTTCTCCTATTTCAGGCCTATTTATGCCCGCCAAATCCGGCGACTGGAAGAGCTCGCCGGCTATAAATTACAGGAACTGTTGTCCATTCTTGAACGGCACATGCCTGCTATTAACAATACCCCGGACATATACAACCAGCTGTGTGCCCTGATTCAATTCCTGTCAATCCGCCGACAACTGAGTAAAAATAAGAAAGCAGAACCAAAAACCCTGTTTTACGACCATATGCTGGCTGCAATGGGTGACATCCCAGTCTTTGAAAAACAGGCCTATGAAAAAAGTCATATCCTGCATGAGAACCATCTACCCAAACGGGTGCCCAGTGTCATGATTCATCGTTTATCAATGACAAACTACTATCCGGTACCCGACCCGGCCAACCTGGACGGCGAGGATGAGCTGGCACCCCACAATAACCCTAACGGGCTGACCTTCTCGGACAGCCTTAAAAAAGATCGCTGGGTCGTAAACTATCAAACACCCCAATCCGAAAAAGAGCGCAGTTTTAGCAATACCTGGATTGTGCTTGGCCGCTTTGACGCCATTTCGCTGATCGAAGTTCGCCTGCCCTGCAAATGTTATTTACAGGGCTTTGATGATGGTATGCAGCTCCCTTTCCGTAGCACGCCCAGCCAGGTTCATGCCTTGCAAGCCCAGGGAGTGGATACAGCTGACATCAAGAAAATACAGCAAGAAAGTATTGTCCAACAAATTGATGAACGCTTTCCACCTCACTTTTCACGTCGTGAAATTGCCCGCCCTGTCAGTATTATCGCTCCGGAAACAACGACTCCACAAAAAAGTGCAGATCTTATGATCCAGCTTCACAAGCATTTGTACGCTATGCTGGGAGTCACTCTACAACGCCGCAGTATGCGTCTGGATTTTCTTTTTCGTCTCATTCGCGCACTACATATAAGTACTTTTTCTGAATATCACTCCAAACTGGAAAAGTGTACGCTTGAACTCCGACACCAGCATATATTTGTTCTTGCCTACCTAACCGATGGCTGGGGAGATATACTGTTCACCTTCCGAAAAGACCAGAATCACCCGCTGAAGGAGTCAGACCTCGCCGCCATATTTTCCTTTCAGCAAGCCGTTTATGAAGATTTTATGGTTGACAGAACCGAGATGGTTTTTACTCCAAAGTGTATTGATGTCGCACTAAACCAACCCGATCAATACCGCATTAGTATTCAAACACGCATGATGGAAGATCGCTGGCTAGAACCTGGAATAAAAAATTATATCGATAATTTGGCCGAACTATGCAAAAAACCACCCAAACATCTACTCAGTAATGTTAGCGTAACCCTGCTGACTGGAAGAAATGATTTTTGCATAACATTTAACGGCAGCGACTCGACAGAACCTCATAAATACAGGCGCATTATTGAGTGGCTCTCTGATAGCCATTCAAATCCTGCGCTTTCATCCCATAATGCCATGAAAATGTTAGGACATTTTGAAACCACTATAGAGCGTCTATTGATATAGAGAATAGAAAGAACAATAGAGGTATCCAGACGGATACAACTCTCTCCCCGACTTTTCCAGCAGCCGCATTTAATGGCTATTGAGCAGGTTCTCGGACTAGCTCCCAGATAATACACAGACACTTTATAAGGATATTTATGACAGATACACTAACAACCAGACACCAGTCTCACCCATAATTGCCAGATTATAAGCTTACCAACGCCTTTTGTGGTTAAAAAATAAGCCACACTTCAAACAGATAAGCATTCATCCCGCTTTTTGTTATTTTATTTTCTTTTTTCAGAGTATATTCAGCCTTAACATGATAAATAAAGACTATTGAAACAATAAATAAATCTGTATAGTTCTGTTTATTATTTAGACAAACCATATTCCATCAGGGAAAGGGCTCATGAAAATCAAACCGCTGACCGTCTGCGTCAGTATCGGCTTACTTGTATTCTCACATTCCAGTTCTGCCAGGCTATCTCTCAGTAAATCCAATGATCCGGAAGGTACTATCTATATTAACAAACCGGCTGGTGACATCAGTAATTGTGGGCCAATTGCAGCGCTAATGGCCACTAAGTTCAGCCAACAGAAATTTGCGGTACACCCTCTGGGTAAGGCGATTATAAAAGCACGTCAGACTGTCAATCAGGACGCTATTTTGCAGGACGAAACAGAAGACGATGAAAGTATCACCAGCAACCCAGGTAATGCCCGCTGGTGGCGCACCCGTGATATAAAAAGCTATTTAACCCGAAATAATATCAGGCACTCTTCTTTTTCAATCACTCAGGGTGAACGTGCCATGCTGCGGGAGATTGATAAGGGTAATATTATGATTGTCAATCTGAACATGAATCATATGCCCAGAGGGTTTGGAGACATCGGCAAGCCCTATTTTACTTTTCCGATTCCCGGAGGATGGGGGCACTACCTGGTGGTCACCGGTTATAGCTATAAGAATGGCAAACTTTTGCTGGAAACACACGACTCCTTCTCTAGCACCGGAAAAAATAGACTCTATAGGGCTTCCAACATTATCAAAGCAGTAAAAAACTATAATCCGAACGTCATCGTCGTCCAAAAGTAAGGCTCTGACTCTAATGGAGAACCGGAAGCTTCACGACTTACGGAGTAACCAGCACCGGCTCCTGTTTGGTTGCAAGGTTATTTAACTCGGTCTTACCACTACCGGCAGACAAATAGCGCAGGTCATTCAAGATATTAGCTGTCTCCTGCAAGAAAACATCGGGTGGACGCTTCTTTTTACTAAAGATATCATCATTCCTTTCTTCCTGATATTTTTGTAATTCCTTGATTGTCTTGAATGTAGGTAAATTATTGGCAGCCTGTAGCTGGTTTTCGATTTCAAGCAACTCCGCATTAAATTTCTCTC
Organism: Thiotrichaceae bacterium; assembly: GCA_015490895.1. GTDB lineage: Bacteria > Pseudomonadota > Gammaproteobacteria > Thiotrichales > Thiotrichaceae > HyVt-477. The sequence continues at coordinate 23,302 of WFWY01000115.1, forward strand.
GTTCAGCCTTGCGTGCTTTCAGGTTTAACGAAACTGTCTTTTCCTCTCCAGCCCTGGTCAATAACTTTAACTTTCTAATCGTCGCCAGGAATTTGGGAGTCTGATGAATACGCTTTCTGGAAATAGCTTTTTCCCGCTCTATTAATGATTCCTGGATTGCCTTGGGAAACAGCGAATATCTTGCATTGGGTATCTCCTTCCAGGGTAAGGCATTATCAAGAGAGCTTTCCCCAAAATCTTCATCATTCTGTGGAATAGGCCAGACAATATCCGGTTGCACACCATGAAACTGTGTACTGGCACCATTAACACGGAAGAACTGTGCTGTGGTAATTTTCATCTGCCCCAATGGTTGGTTAAAGGTTTCATTCGAGTAGGTGTTCAGTGGCAAAATTGTTTGCACAGTACCCTTGCCAAAGGTTGTCTCACCAACAATCAGACCCCGTTTATAGTCTTTGATAGCACCTGCAAAAATTTCTGACGCCGAGGCACTTCCCCTGTCAACCATAACCGCCAGAGGGCCATCATAAGCAACGCCTCTAACCGTGTCTCTATGTACGTTGGTTCGCCCGGTTACATCATTCACCTGTACTACAGGGCCTTTATCGATAAACAGGCCGGTCAGGGAAATAACTTCGGATAACGAACCACCACCATTGCCGCGTAAATCAATGACCAGACCATCAATATTCTCAGCTTTCAATTCTTTTATCAGTTTTTCCACGTCACGGGTGGTACTGCGATAGTTTCTGTCACCTTTACTGCGTGCTTCAAAGTCAATATAAAATGAGGGCAAATCTATCACACCAATTTTTGATTCACCTAACGCGGTTTTAACCGGAATAATTCTCTTTTTTGCCGCCTGATGTTCCAGTTTGATCTTGTCCCTGACAATAGCCACTTTAACTGGCTTGCCACCCAGACCGGTTTGCCCCGGCAAGATAGATAACACAACGGTACTGCCTTTTTCTCCCCGGATAATATTCACAACATCTGTCAAACGCCAGCCAATGACATCAACCATTTTACCGTTTTTTCCCTGTCCTATCGCAATAATCCGGTCGCCAGCTTTCAGTTTACCTGTCCGGTCTGCAGGCCCTCCTGGCACAACACTAACGATCTTGGTATGTTCCTTGTCCGTTCTCAATACGGCTCCAATACCATCCAGGGACAACCGCATCTGAATATTAAATTCTTCTGAAGCGCGAGGTGAAAAATAGGAAGTATGTGGCTCCAACGCACTGGCGTAAGCATTGGCAATAATCTGAAAGATTTCATTACTCTTAACCTGAACGCTTCTTTTTGTCAGATTAAGATAACGCTTTTTTAAAGTTTCAACAGACTCATCAGATTTATCCGCCAGCCTCTGGTTAATCAGGTCATTTTTGATACGTTTACGCCATATTTCATTCAGTGCACTGGTATCTCTGGCCCAGGGCGCTTTGCTGCGATCCAGCAAATACACCTCATCACGTTCAAAATCAAAAGGCTGCTCTACCCGTTTGGCAGCGTAAGCCGAGCGCTCTTTGACACGCTGCTGATATACACGGAATATTTCCAGGGCAGGTTTCAGATTACCACTTCGAATATCATCATCAAACAGGTCACGATGTCTTTCAAACTGTTTAATATCCTGCTGGGTAAAGTATAAACGTCCCGGATCAAGCTCCTTCAGGTAACTTGCAAGAATCTTGCGTGAAAACTGATTGTCAAGTGTAAATTCCTTATAATGGAACTGCTGCAACAAGTCATTAATAACCTTTAGCTCGTAGGAATGACGCTTCGACAATACATCGCTGTCTGTAGAGGAAGAAGGTGTTTCTGCCATACCGGATGAATGTGTTTTCCCATAACAACTGGAAAGCCCGACTAGCGTCAAAAAAGCGCCAAGAAGAAAAATACTTGTTCGATTGATCATATAAAAATTTACTAACTGATTGGGGAGTCATACTGACCCCGTATAGTATACCTGTTACGGTCTTCGTACAGGCGCTATTCTACCAAAGGTTATATCCGGGAGACTGTCTACGGACAAAGTGCGTTCTTTGTCCTGGCTCCTGCTTGCCTGAGCAACTGAATTATTTTTTCATTGCCTGTCTTTAGAGCTTCATCCAAAGGCACCAGATTGGGCAGATCATCAGCACACTTGCCAGGGGCTACCGAATTATAAATAACATTGGGGTTTGCTCCATGATTTAACAAGGCTTTGACACTATCTTCCTGTCCTTTTTGCACCGCTATTAACAGGGGATATGCGACGTCATAATCATTAATCTCCGTATTTGCCCCCTTCGATAAAAGCAATTCAACATCTTCGCTATACCCGTGTTTAATCGCCTGTATTAGGGGATATGACTGGGCACTGGCAGATTCTCCGTTACTATCAGGATCTGCTCCATAGTCTAATAAAAGTTGTAATAATTCAACATTTCCCAATGCAAAATTCAACATATTCTCACCTGCATTGGTTGAATACTTTGGGTTTGCACCCTTTTCGAGCAATAGTTTAGTCAGCTCGATATTACCATCTACCACCGCAAAATACAGGGGCGTACCGAAATTCATATCCAGTTCATAGTCTACGGGTGCGCCCTTTTCTATCAAGGACTGAACTTTCTCTTTCTCTTTTTGCTTAACAGCCATTATCAGGGCATTTCCCAACAAGTCCTGCTTCAACGCTTGAAGACGTTTTTTCGTCAAGCCAGATGTGTCATGCTCTAACAGCCATAGCCCCACATCCAGCAACCCTTTGGAAACAGCATACGAAAGTAAACTCTCACTGACAGGCGTTTCTGCCTGCGGTTCACCGTTGACAGTATTGCCCTGTAAACTTACCGGGGCATCCCCTTGCAAGGTCACACCCGACCCCAGGCGGGATGCCATATTAAATTTTTTGATTAATTCTGTATTCTGCGTGACAAACTGGAGATCAGCTCCCTTATCATAGAGCTGTTTAACACGCTCGACATTGTTTTCAGCGATGGCTGCCAGTAACTTCTCATTTAATTCAGTTGTAGTAACGTCTTTTTCTTCCCCTGCCCCCAAAGTCACTGTTGATTCGAGTTGCTTGCTATTGCTTTCCTCGTTAATCACTCTGCTTTCATTAATAGCCCCAGGATCAGCTGCACGCATATCTGTATCCCGTTTTCCTGCTTTATTCTCCCGGCACTCCTTTAGCATCCGCTCTCTTGCCTGGGTTTCATTTTCAGCCACCCAGCGATGTGCAGTGAGACACCAGTTATATTGCCCTTTATAGTCTGCGCTCCAGCGCAAACCCGTCAAACCGCAACCTTCATCCACAGACTGCCAGTACTGTGAGATAGCGACGAGCACATAATCCGTACAAAATTCCTCATCTGCCGCACGTACAGATGAGGATGTAAATGATGCAACCAGGCATGAAGCCAGGGTCTGCAAGAATAAATATCTTTTCATAGGATATTAAGTCGCCTTTTAATGGGGAAGTATCTCTACACACCAACATCTGTTAAATCGTGTAAAAAGCAAAACTACTTCTATCATAGACTGAAGAGTAATGCATTAGTTCTCACCGCTCCTGAAGGAACTTCTGATGCAAATCTGATCGGAAATTCCGGGAAAGAGAATCTGTCCTTTTTTTGGTAAAAAAGTCAGCGGTAACCGTTGCTACTGGTTACCTTTATAGTGGAAACAGGGCGAATTACCACCTCAAAAAAACGAATCATCCTGAAATCCTTCCATATGCTTACATATTAAGCATATCTATAATAAAATGATTAACTTATGACCAAAAATAGCTGAATTAATAGACCGTTCAGCCAAGATATTGTCAAATCGCCAAAATTTTAAGCTGTATCAAGTTTAACCACTGGATGTTCTATACTATCTGAAAGGACAGGTACACCCATCCTGTAAATCCAATAAGACACAATGACAATAAGAGCAACACACATTATGAACGTATCAGAAAAATATTCCTCAACAGACATTCTGGACAGTCTTGTTCAGGAAATGACAACCAACTATCTAGAACAGTTTCACGAATATCAAACACCTCCCGATGTCTATCGTAAAATTATCGATGAAATAGAGCGCACTCTGTTCGCAACAACCATGAAATATACCTTCGGCAATCAGTCAAAAGCCGCTTTCTACCTGGGTATTAATCGTGCAACTTTACGTACCAAACTAAAAAGACACGGCTTAATGGCTTAATGTAAGTGACATCCTGCCACTGGCTGGATCAGCCTTAGTCCTTTAGGAGCCTCTGATTAAGTCTGAATGGAATTTCTCGAATGATAGAATTGTTCAGTTTTTGCTTAAAAACAGAGCTAATCGTCACTCTATTAGGGAGATTTTTAAGCAAAAAATGGGCGGTTCTAGCTTCGAGAAAACCACTCACGACTTATTCAGAGTCTCCTTTATAAAACGTGTTTTATTCTCTCACGCCGGATCCCTTCCTCCGGAGAAAATGAAAACCAGACCGACACGACTCTGCCATAAATGGAGGCTGCAGACACAAACCCCCATGAGCGACTGTCGTTACTATTGTCCCGGTTGTCTCCCAGCATGAAATAATGTCCGGCAGGGACACGCTGCTCCGTATAGGCGAAAGAGGCTGAGCGCTGATTATTAGAAATATGGACATAAGGCTCTTCACGTATTTCCCCGTTGACACTCACCTTGCCATCAATGATAGACACAGTCTCACCCGGTAAAGCAATAATACGTTTGGTAAAGAGACGCTGGGTATCAGGGTGCTGGAAGACAACAATATCACCTGCTCGTGGCTCCCTGTCCTGATAGACCCAGGTATCCACAATAATATAATCATTGGGCAATAGCGTGTTTTCCATAGAACGGGACGGCAAACGAAACGTTTCATAGCCAAAGAGAGTTGCCCGATAGTGGAGTACAGCTGCAAACAAAAGCAATAACAGCACCGCAAACGTAGTATGGCGGATAAAATCCCGCTTTCTACCCATAGCTTTAACAGGACTACGTCGTGCAAACAGAAAAGCAATCGGCATCAAGCCGATATAGATGAGAAGCAAACCACTCCACAAAAGCGCAATCCCCCACGGCTCCAATAACACTCTGAACCAGCCGAGGCTGAATATCCAAAGCAGCATGAGCAAGGGTACGAAGAGTGCCAGGCCTATTTTTTCCGCATACAAAAATCCCAGCCCCGGAGCAAGCGAATGCAGAAGAAGAGCAACCGATCCATAGCGCTTTTTTAACACGCCAACATCCCTGTCTGACCCACTAAACCCCCATGGCAACACGCATTATTTCACGCTTAACCGGTTCCAGTCTGTTAACCAGGTTTAATCCCAGATTCCGCCCTGTAGACACCAGGGATGCCTGATGGGAAAACAGAATATTGAATCCCTCCATAACCTTTTGGGTTAACAGGTTGTCCCCTTTACGGGCACGTTCATAGCGTCGCAGTAAAAGAGGACTGCCTGGAGAGCGGGTTGACTGTGAAAGCACCGTGGCCAGCTCAACAGCATCTTTGATACCCAGATTCACACCCTGCCCTGCCAGTGGATGAATGGTATGAGCGGCATCACCCACTAGAGCAACACCCGGCAGCACATAATGTTCGGCATGCCTCCCCCGCAATGGAAAAGCAGCACGTTTGCTCTGCACATTCAGCTGCCCCAGACGAGAACCGGACGCCTCAGTCACTGCCCGGTTAAAATCAGCCTCACTCATCGCCAAATAATAATCTGCCTTATCTGCTGGCAATGTCCAAACGATGGAGCAGGTTCCATCTGATAACGGTAACAAGGCTAATGGCCCAGATGGCATAAAGCGCTGCCAGGCAGTCATTTGATGAGATTGTTCCGGCCGAATCGTTGCAACCAGCCCCTTTTGTGCGTAATCATCCTGTCTCAGCTCGATACCAGCGAGGGCGCGTACTTTTGAACAGGCACCATCGGCTCCGACCAGTAATGCTGCGGTTAACCGAGAGCCAGAAGACAATGTAACCTGCACCCCGAATTCGGTCACCTGAAAATGACTTAAGGAGTCCGGGCACAACAACGCTAGTGATGGCTCAGCCTGCATAACTTCCAGCAGTGCCAGCTGAATCACCTTGTTTTCAATGATATGCCCCAGGTTTGGCTCACCGAGGTCGGCGGCGTCAAATCGTATTTTGCCCGGCCCCGAGCTATCCCAGAC